>JAIFMF010000113.1 GCA_020048635.1 Desulfobacula sp.
GCAATATGATAGCCCACAGACCCTTTCTGCCAGGTAAAGGCATCAATATACCGGGAAAGGCTATACCAGCCGCAATAAAGGGCCGTGTCCGGACTTTCCCCTTTCTGGAACAGATCCTCGGATTCATTCAAAACAACATTGATCCTTTTTTTCTGGGAAAGAGACTGGGACGCCGAATGAATGGATTTGTCATAGAACGCATATCCTGAAACTTTTTTGTCTCCCGGATCTTTCCATCGGGCATCAAAATAGGCCTTTCCCCTGAGGCCTGTTTTTTCCGCCTCAATGCTGTCGTCAATAATCCTTTTTACAACGGTTTCCGTGGCTCCGTCCAGCCGACTGGTCATCAGGACGTCAGGCTTGCCGATGGGGAGTTTCTGGTCTCTGAACCCAAGATAATAGGGATTCGGCACCCACATATTCAGATCATATCCATCTTTTTTGACAAGGGCCAGTTCGGAATCAAAGGCAGCCTCTTTGTCAACACTGTTCATATAATTGGCTATGGCGGCTTTTAATGCGGATAATTCATTGTTTTTTTTCTCTTTCTGGGCATCCTCCATGCTCTTTTCCAGCTCATCTTCAAGAATTTTCTTTTTTTCTTCAAGTTCTGATACTTTTGATGCTTCAGCCAGTTTTTTTTCAGGAGCCGAAATTCTCAAAGGAATTCCAAACACAGAGACAATGGCCCTGATCCCGGGATTCTGATCCAGAAACCGCCGGATGGGGGGTATGGCTTTTTTTTCATATTCTTCCCGGGAACAGGTTTCTTTGTCGGTCATGAACAATAACACCAGATTTTTTTCCGGGATCTGTCGTTTTTTCATGTAATATTGTGCAAGACCCTTGCTTTTTGCTGCATTTGTGTTGGCAATAACAAGGACTTCTTCCGGTGCCAGGGCATAGGCAGATGCCCTGATAAGAAAGAAAAAAAGAATAAGAAAGAAGGGGGTCTTACATTTCATTGCTGATGATTCGGAGTCCGTCCAGGGTCAGGGACGGTTCCACCTTTTCAATGGTTTTTGATAATCCGGAAATTAAGGGCGCTATTCCGCCCGTGGCAATAATCCGGGGTGTGGAATTCATCTCCTTTGACATTCTTTCAACCATTCCATCCACCATGGCGGCATTCCCATAGATAAGCCCGGATTTGATACTGTCTATGGTGTCTCTGCCGATGACTGTATCCGGAGCCTTGAAAATTTCGACCCTGGGAAGCCGGGAAGCTCTCTGGAAAAGGGCTTCCGCAGAAATCATAACCCCCGGAACAATGGCACCGCCGATATACTCGCCTTTTTCAGAGATCACATCCAGAGTGGTGGCGGTTCCAAAATCAATGACGATCAGGGATGTTTTGTATTTTCGATAGGCGGCCACGGCATTCACAATCCTGTCCGCCCCGACTTCATTGGGGTTATGATAAAGAATAGGCATGAGTTTTTTGACCGAATCCGGGTTGATCCACAGGGGTGAAAGCCCCAGATATTTTTCACAAAAGGCATTCAGAATGGGAACCGAAGAGGGTACCACCGAAGAAATGACGATTTTCCGAATGAGTGACCGTTGAATTCCCTTGTCTGAGAAAAGAGCATTGGCCAGCACATTGAACTCATCTGCCGTGGTATCCCGGATGGTGCGTATCCGCCAGTCATGTTTGAGAATCTCACCATCATAAACACCGATAACCGTATTTGTATTTCCAACATCAATCACAAGAAGCATGGAAGGTCTCCTTTAATTTATTTTGATGGTAAATACCTGTGGGCTAGCATTTGTCATGATCAGATCCACAGGTATGTTGATATATGCGTGTCTTACATAAACACCGGGCTTCATGCCCTTTAAATCGATATATGAATAAATCCGGCCCAAGATCTCCTTTTTGCTCACTTTATCAAAAGGACCTTTGATGCTGACGGTTATCCGCGGCGGCTCTATCGTAACCGGAAAAGCAGCATTCCAAAGCAGAATAGGAATATTTTCAATTGTTTTTGAAACAAGCTGCTGTTCCACCGGAACCGTGACCGTAACCACCTGATCCGGCGAAGATACGATGGATGGATCTTCCAGGTCAAGGGGGATCTTTTTTTTGAAACCTTCATTGACATTGGTAAGATCAATGGGTTTTGTCTTTAATTCAAAAATCGACTCAATAACCGATGCCGGGCCGGTCAACTCGATGCTGGGCGGTTCTGCCGTCGCATCCAGGGCAGCATATCCCTGGGCAGGCGTTCCAGTATAAACAACCCTGATCCGAAACGTTTTCCGCACTTTTTTTTCTAGTCGGACGCTCAGATAAGCCGGTTTGACATTCAGAATTTTGATGGCAGGGCTCATGGGAATTCTTTTTTTATACACCGGGATAAGATATTCTCCGGGTTCAATGGAATCAAGATCACCGGCCGGATCAAAGGCAAGGTCTGTATAAAGGTCCACAGGATACCGAATGCTTTCCTTGTTGATACGCTCCATCAGTCTTGGGGCTGCCTGTATCCGGATTTCGATATTATCTGTATGGGATTCGGTGAGTACCATATTTTCCGGTATATTGGAAAAATCCACGGGAAAGAGAAGCGTGGTTTCAAACGGCTCTGTGTTGCAGCCGGCATGAAAAAAAAGGTATGAAAAAAGCATCAGGACGTTGGCAAAGCGCGTAAGCCTATGCATTCCTGATCGAATCTAAAATACGGATAAGAGAGGTTAATTTTTCAACATCATGAACCCTGACGATATGTGCCCCTTTCATTATGGAAGCAGCAACAGCAGCAAGGGTTCCATATTCAGTCCGGATATGATCCGGTCCTACCGGGGTTTTTTGTTTTTCAGACAGAATTTTCTGGATAAATGATTTTCTCGAAGGCCCCACAAGAACCGGAAAACCGAGAGCCGTAATCTTTTCGAGGTGATTGATGAGAACCAGATTATGCTCAACGGTTTTCCCAAAACCAATGCCGGGATCAAGGATGATACGGTCTTTTCTTATTCCTTTTTTGATGGCAACGTCTGCCCGTGATGCAAGATATGTGGTGATTTCCGTCATCAAATCTTCATAATCCGGATTCACCTGCATGGTTTCCGGTGTCCCTTTCATATGCATGAGGATGACAGGGACCTGCATATCTGCTGCAAGGTCTGCCATGGCCGGATCTTTTTCAAAGGCCGAAATATCATTGATGATGGAAGCGCCTGCTTCAAGCGCTTTTTTTGCCACCGCAGATTTGACCGTATCAATGGAAATAGGAATATGAATCTGTTTTGAAAGGGCTTCAATAACCGGAATCACCCGGTCCAGCTCTTCTTGTTCTGAAACAGGGGCTGCAAAGGGTCTTGAGGATTCTCCGCCGATATCCAGAATATGTGCCCCGTCTTTTGCAAGCTTGAGTCCCTGTTGCACGGCGGTCTCAAAGGTATTAAACCTGCCACCGTCAGAAAAAGAATCCGGTGTGGCATTTAAAATACCCATGATACAGGTTTTGGAGCCAAGATCCAGTTTGTACCGATCAAATTCAAGCGTAAAGATCGTCATATGGTTCCTGAATGACTTAAGAATCCTTATTTTCCTTGTCCGTCTCTTCCACAGCTTCGGCAGAAGTTTCTTCTACTTCTGAAGTTTCAGGCATTGTCGGTGCTTCCGGCTCAACAGGGTGCTTTGGCATCTGGAACACGTTTTTTTTACCGAAAAAATCAAAATCAGGCCGCATGGAGGCAATCAGGTCGTCCAGTTCAGGGCCGAGAACGGTTTCCTTTTCAAGGAGCAGCGTTGTCAGGGCATGCATGATATCCATGTTTTCTTCCAGGACTTTTTTTGCAGACTGATAGGCCCGGTTGATGATGAGGGCAACCTCTGCATCAATTTTGCGGGCTGTTTCCTCTGAATAGGTTTTGGCCTGGGTGATTTCCCGGCCAAGGAAAATATTGTCGTCATGATTTTCATAGGACAGGGGCGCCAGGTTATCGCCCATGCCAAATGTTCTGACCATTCGATGGGCAAGCTTTGTCGCCTGCTTGATATCGTTTGAGGCGCCGGTACTGATCCGTTTAAAAATCAATTCTTCAGCCACCCGGCCGCCAAATGCAATGGCCAGCTCACTTTCAAGCTGGTCTTTGTATCGAAAATCGCCTTCCTCCGGGAGAAACCAGGTCAAGCCGGCCGCTCGTCCCCTGGGAATAATAGTGATTTTATTGACAGCATCCGTATTGGGAAGGAACCGGGCCACAAGGGCATGCCCGCCCTCATGATAGGCGGTGGTTTTCTTTTCCTCTTCCTTGATAACCTTGGACTTTCTTTCAAGGCCCATATAGACCTTATCTTTGGAATCTTCAAAATCCTTCATGGAGAGCTTTTCATGATCCAGCTTGGCAGCCAGAAGGGCAGCCTCATTGACCAGGTTCTCAAGGTCTGCTCCGGAAAATCCGGGTGTACCCTTTGCAAGAAGCGCAGGATCGACATCAGCTCCCAGGGGCGTTTTTTTCATGTGAACCCGTAAAATACCTTCACGGCCTTTCATATCCGGCATGTCCACCACGACCTGGCGGTCAAACCGTCCCGGCCGGAGCAGGGCCGGGTCAAGAACATCGGCCCGGTTGGTAGCGGCCATGAGAATAACGCCTTCATTGGATTCAAACCCGTCCATTTCCACCAGGAGCTGGTTCAGGGTCTGCTCCCGTTCATCGTGCCCGCCGCCCAGACCTGCCCCCCTCTGACGGCCGACCGCATCAATCTCATCAATAAAGATAATGCAGGGGGCATTTTTCTTGCCCTGGGCAAAAAGATCTCTTACCCGTGATGCACCGACACCCACAAACATTTCAACAAAGTCGGACCCGCTGATGGTGAAAAACGGTACCCCTGCTTCTCCGGCAACTGCTCGTGACAAAAGCGTTTTCCCTGTACCGGGATTTCCCACCAGCAGCACCCCTTTGGGAATGCGACCGCCAAGACGTGTATATTTGGAAGGATTTTTCAGAAAATCCACAATTTCTGCCAGTTCTTCTTTGGCCTCATCTATCCCCTGGACATTGGCAAAGGTCACCTTTTCCTTTTTATCATCAATCAGCCTTGCACGGCTCTTTCCAAAAGACATGGCCTTGCCGCCGCCTCCACCCCCCTGCATCTGACGCATAAAAAAAATCCATACACCGATGAGAACAATCATAGGCAACCAGGATACGATAAGGGACATGAACCAGGAAGATTCGGCCAGGGGCTTGGCCTTGATAGCGACCTTGTGCTCCCGCAGATAACCGATGAGATCCCCGTCATTGGGCGCAAAAGTTTTAAGCCTGGCACCGCTGGCATCGGTGAGATACAGATCCTGGCCCTGGATGACCACGCTCTGAATACGGCCGTCCTGAACCATGGTAAGAAATTCTGAGTATCCGATATCCACCTGTCCGGTCTGCTGCTGGTTGAAAATGTTATAGAGCATGATCATCATCAGGAGGATAACCAGCCACAGAGAAACGTTTTTATAAAATGGGTTCAAGATTTTTCCTTTCTTTTACGGATAACGGTCTTTGCCGCTTAAAAACTATTCAATATATAAACATCAAATTTGAATATACAAGAAAAAGTTTTGTTATTCTATCCTAATTCGCAAACTTACCGGATGATTCAACCTTTCGCGTCTGGGTTCCCGGCGGGATTCTCATGCTGGGTTCTTCCGAAACCATAGGCAGAGCCACAGATCTTTTTAAGACGTTGGACAACAAATGGAAGATTTTCCAGCGAAGCGAAGTGCTGACAAATTTTCGTCAACCTGTTGAATTTCCAACCGGATTGCCGGAAAATAAGAGAATAGAGGTTCAGACTCAGGAAACTCCGGAAAAGAAAAAGTCTATTGGGAATCTCGTAAAAACATTGGTTTTGGATCATTTTTCACCTCCGGCAGTCCTGATTGACATCAAGGGCAATATCCTTCATGTTCAGGGCAGGACCGGTAAATACCTGGAACCGGCCGATGGGTCACCCAGTCTGAATATCCTTAATATGGCAAGGGAAGGGTTGCGGATTGAACTGTCATCAAGTCTTCGGGAAGCCATATCTTCGGGCAGAAAGATTACCCGTAAAGAGATATATGTAAGGACCAACGGCGATGTCCACCCCATCAACCTTCATGTATGCCCCATCATAACGTTCAAAGAACCGGCTGGCCAGTATCTTGTCGTGTTTGAAAATATTGTCGGGAACCTTACAATAAAAGAACCACAGGCTGACAGACAGGACATTCCGGTTGACCCGGTAAACGAACAGATCGTCCTGCTGAAAAATGAGCTGCAGAATTCACGGGAAAGCCACCAGACCACCATTGAAGAGTTGGAATCCTCCAACGAGGAATTAAAATCCACCAATGAAGAGCTGCAGTCGTCCAATGAGGAACTGCAGTCCAGCAATGAAGAGCTCGAATCTTCAAAAGAAGAACTCCAGTCCTTGAACGAAGAACTCCAGACCGTGAACGCTGAATTGCAGAGCAAGGTGGATCTCTTGTCCACGGCAAAAGATGATATGCAGAATCTTCTCAACAGCACACAGATTGCCACCATTTTTGTGGACAATGACCGGCGGGTGAAGCGGTTTACCGAAGAAGCCACCCGGATAATCAGCCTCATTGGGACAGACATCGGGCGTCCTCTCCATCAACTGACGACAAATCTTGCCTATGCGCATTTAAATGAGGACCTGGAATCTGTGCTGAAAAAACTCATTCCAAAGGAAGTGGAGATTCGATCCAAAGACAATGAATGGTATAACATGCGGATCATCCCCTATCGCACGACGGATAACAGAATCGACGGGGCCGTTCTCACATTTTCATCCATTGACACCTTGAAAAAATCAGAAGAAGTTTTAAAAACAGCCAATTCTCAAATGGAACAGGCCCGGACCCTTGTCCAAGGAGGCAACAATGCCAAAAAGTGAAAGAACAGACAGCATCTTCAGCCGGCTGCGGGAACAGGCTGAAGTCCTTATCCAGCAGAGGTCGGAAGGTCTCCCGGTGACCCCGCAGTCCGATATCATGGAACTGATCCATGAACTCCATATCCATCAGGTGGAGCTTGAAATCCAGAATGAGGAATTGAAACGGGCCCAGACAGAGATCAGTCTTTTACATAAGGAATATGAGGATTTATACGAATTTGCGCCCTGCGGATACATCTCTTTGAATGCAAAAGGGATTATTACGCATTGTAATCTGGCTTCCGTCATGATCCTGGGAATGGACCGGTCCAGGCTCACAGGATACGGATTGAGCGGGTTTATCGCCTTGGAAAG
>JAIFMF010000168.1 GCA_020048635.1 Desulfobacula sp.
TTGTCGTGTCCTTTCGATCAACGGCTGCCTCCTGGTAATCATTTAACCGGTATGATCCGAAAACATTGGAGGACAATTGTTTCTGAAGTTGATAATTTAACTGGGCACCGGCCTGGTAATAGGTTCTGAACCCAAGGCTGGCGGCCTCTGTGGAGGACAGAGAGGTCCCTGTTGATCCGGTGTTGGCAATGGATTCGGATGATCCACCGGATTCGCTGTATCCGCTGGAGGCGGTAATGGACAACGAGCCCCGCCTGCTGAAATTAAAAATCTTATAGGCATCCATATCCAGAAAAGGATCGATTGAATCCTCGTTGGTGTTATCCCATTCTTGAAACAGAGCGCCGATACCCAGGGAAATCCCGGAATCTCTGGTCACTTCCCAGTCAAAGCCCACGGAGGGGTGGTAAATCGTGTGATTTCCCGTGTCTCTTTCTGAATAGGAATGTCTGTATTTTAAATATCCGTCGAACTGTTTTGAAAATTTTCTAAGGTATCTGAGATGTCCTGAATAGGTCTGAATGTCATTGGTAGAAGTATCAAAATCCGTATTTTCATAGGCCAGATTTGAATCCAACCCATTTAACGGCGTCAACCAATAGGTTACAAATGCAGAAGGACTGTATTTCTTATGCTCATCCGCATCCGAGGTTGGTGACTTATCAAAAGAATATAAAAAATTGGTCCCTATTCTGTCGTTTTCTCCAAATTGATGGGTGATTCCGGCGGATGTCTGGTTGACATCATGTTCCCGATAGGCTCCGGTTCTTTCCTGCTGATTGAAATTTCTGGAATAGGATTCAGAGTAATTAAGAGCGGTGTTTTTTGAAATCTGGGTACTGCCGGAGATGGATGCTATATTCTGCCAGGTTTCACCTGCATTGTTATCTGTATTGCTGGTATAGGCCAGGTTCGCATTGATATTTGTAAATTGGGTGGGGTTGAATTTCCCATCAAGCGAGGCGTTATGTACGAGTCCATCCCTGTCCTCCAGATTTTTATAATCCCTGTATTGCGGATTGTAGGCAAAATAAATTTCACTCATCTTATCCAGAAACCCTATGGAAAACCCTAACCCATAGGTTGTAATGTATTCTTCCTGTTTGTTGGTGGATGTCTTCAGATAATTATCACTGTATTCTTCGGATATGGTCAACGTGGGTATTACCTGGGTAACCATTTTTGAAAATGCAATCGAGTGGGACAGAAATATCATTAAAAGGGCTGATATCAGTATTGAGCCGTGTTTTTTTAGGTGTAACCTTTTTTCCATTCCAGCCTCCCTGTTGTTATCTATTCGGTTCACTAAGGCACAATGATGATGTCATCGGCCTTAAGGAGAATATCTTTTTCCAGCTTGCCTTTTACAATATCATCATAATTGATTTTAATGACCTGTTCCTTTCCGGCTTCCCGTCTGAAAAGAATGATCTCGCTTTTCGAGGCCCATTCCGTAAATCCCTTGGCCAGGGCAAAGGCTTGAACAGCGGTCAGTTTTTTCACAAGGGGATATTCTCCGACTGCCTGGACTTCGCCGAGGATATAGTATTTCTGGCTGACCGGTCCCACAAGGGTTACCGTAACATTGGGGGCCTCCACAAAATCAGCCAGTTTTTTTTCAATGACCTCTTTCAATGCAATGGTTGATATCCCTTCTGCCTGGAGGTCCCCCAGAAGCGGGAATGTAATTTTACCGTCACCTCTGACCTGGAGTGCTTCAAAGGAAAGATCCGGCTCTTTCCAGGTGCTGACTTTTAAAACATCGCCGATGCCGATCAGATAATCTTCGGCAATACTTAAAGAAACTGAGGACAAGAAAAGAATAACAATAAAAAGGATAGATTTAAACTTGGTTTTAAACATGGCTCCGCCTTTTCGATTACATCGAATATATGGTTTAACAAATTGTTTTTATAGCCCTATTCTACTTATTTATCTTGCTCCCCGGCCAAAGAGAACGGTTTTAACCGTACGCAGAAGAATAATCACATCCATGGCCAGGGACATATTTTTGATATAAAAGAGCTCGTAATTTAATTTTTCTATGGCATCTTCAAGGGTGGCTCCATAATCATAGGATACCTGGGCCCAGCCTGTCAGTCCCGGTTTAGCATTAAACCGCTGGGAATAAAAGGGGATCTGCTGTTCAAGTTCATCGGTAAAATGTTTGCGCTCCGGTCTCGGACCGACGAGGCTCATTTTCCCGAGGAATACTTCCCATAGCTGGGGAAGCTCATCAATCCTGAATTTCCTGATGATCTTCCCGACCCTTGTAATCCGCGCATCATTATTCTGAGCCCAGACCGGGCCTGTCAATTTTTCAGCATCGACCACCATGGACCTGAATTTGTGCATCATATATTCTTTTTGATTGAGCCCTACCCTGTCCTGGGAGAAAAAAACAGGACCCTTTGAATCGATTTTAATGAGGATACTGACAATAATCAGTAAAGGAGATAGAAGAATCAGCATGATGCATGAAAGAAGGATATCTTCAATTCTTTTAAAAAAGGCTTTTGTTCTGGATTTTCTGAATCCCTGGGAAAAAATCAGCCAGGACGGGTTGATTTTGGTCACAAGGACTTTACCTGTGAGCATTTCATAAAATGAACTACCTTCGATCACTTCAATCCCGGCGGTTCTGCATCGAATCAACTCATCCGTTGGGAACGTTCCCCTTCTTTCATTAAATGCCACCACCACCTTTTTTATTCCCATTTCAGCGGCAATGTGGCAGAGGTCTTTTTTTTCTTTCTGCACAATCACATGATCCGGCAGATCCATGGGATATTTTTCATCCGCTGCGTCCGGAATCATGACGGAAATTGTATATCCACAATCTATAGTGCTGGCAATTTCTTTATATATATCTGAGGCCAGGCTGCTGGAACCCAGAATAATGATATGTTCGTTAAACATTCCCTTATTCAGGATCTGGATGTAAAGAAGTCTCCAGCCGATGATAAAAACCAGAAGAAAAGCAATGCTTAAAATAAAAATCTTCTGATCGATGATGGCCAGGGGAAATATAAAATAGACAAAGGCAAGAAAGATTGAGGTGATCCCCAGGGCCTGGAGGAGCCGGATACCGGTTTCCGTGAACGTCGAGGATACATCAAAATCATACAAATCATTATAATAAAGGCAGGTCTGGCAGATCAGGGTAATTAAAAAAATCCTTAAGACCAGCAGGGAATCATACAGATATGAATCGGAAAAGGTGAGGAGTACTGTGGCCAGAAGGACGGACCCAAAGATAATCAATCCTTCAAATATAAAAAAGACAATATTTCTGATGGGAAAATACTGTTTTAAAAGCCTTAGCATGTGTTAAAAGAGACCCCTAATTATTTACCATACCCGTATCCGTATTTATAATATCCGTAACCGTAACCTGCTCTCTTTTCTGCAAAATTCTGAACCACACCCAGGATTTTATCTTTGCCGTAAATATTAATAATATCCTGGACATCTTTTTTCCGGGTTTTTCCATGGCGAACCACCATAATGACCCCATCCACCTGCCGGACAATGGCATTTGCTTCAGACGTGATATAGGGCGGCGGGGTATCAATAATAATATACCGGTCACTGTATCTTAATCTCACTTCATGGATAAGTCTTCTCATCTGCTCGGAAGATAAGAGTTCTGACGGGTTTTTGGGTATGGCGCCAGCCGGCAGAATGGTGAGTTTGCTGATAAAGGTTTTGACCAGCAGAGAAGACAATGGTTTTGCTTTGGATAAATATTCGGTTAGCCCCGGCAGCCCCGGGGGCAATTTAAAAATGGAATGAATTTTCGGCGCCCGAAGATCGCAGTCCATTAAAAGGACGTGCTCGTCGATATTCTGGGCGATACTGATGGCAAGATTGGAGGCCACAAAGGATTTTCCTTCCCCAGGTGAAGCGCTCGTGATCATGATGCTTCTGGGAGGCGTTCCCTTTTCAGGAAAAAGAATATTATTCTTCAAAAGCCTGAATTGTTCTGCTTCAATGGAATTCGGTTTTGTAAGCGTGACCAGAGACGCATCCAGATGCTGCAAAAAATCAGGGTCAGGTTTAGGTTCAGGTTCAGGTTCAGAATCTGCGATCGAAATAGGACTGCTTTTCTCCATCGTTATCATGGGCTCTTCAGAAAAATCCGTTTGTGTGTGGTCGACGCTGTCAGCAGCAATATGTTTTGATTTTTCCAGTGCTTCAAAAATCTTACCCAATTTTATTGCCCCCGGATTAAATATTAAAAGTTGATTTGATAAAATTGATGGTCCGATCCAGACCCTTGTAATTCAAAATAGCAAAAAAAGTGAGAAAAACAATAGCATAGGCACTGAAACAGGCAAAGGTAATTCTTTGAATCTTTATTTTCATCCTGTCCTGTGGCCATTTCATCGGTGGAATAGCAGCAAGGATCTTCAGACCAAGGTCCTTTTCAATCTGCTCTTCCCTTCGGATAGAGGAGTCAAAAATCTCTAATAAAAAGATGATACCGACTCCGATACCGAGGCCTGAAGCAATGGAGAGCAAAAACAGCAATTTTACATTGGGAGATATGGGTCTTTCAGGGAGCCTTGCATGATCCAGGATTCTGAACTGCTCCCCTTTCTGTTTTTTCTCCATATTGACGGAGAGCTCTGCTTCAAGTTTTCTGTCCAGAAGAGAATTAAAAACCGTCTGAATATTCGTATAATCTCTTTGTAAGGATTGAAGTTCAAGCTGCCGTTTCGGCGTATCTGCAACTTTTACCTGATACAGTTTCATCTGCTGTTCTATATTCGATACATCCGATTCAATTTTTTGAATTTCAGTTTTGATTTGTTTCAGTTGGGCCCCCTGCTGCATACCGGCAAAATTAGGCATCTGCGTGGTGATATCATCGGAGCCCGATTTGGCTGCTTTATCATCGATTTCAGGTTCGGCTTCTGCAGCTTTGGCTTTGCTCTCTTCTATGGATTTTTCAAGCTTATCAATGATTTTCTTGATCTTTCGTGCATCCGGATGTTTGTCCGTATATTTTAATAAAAGGGCTTCATATTCTTTTTGTGCTGAGGCAAGTTTTTGTTCATCATCTGATGTCCCAGAATTTTCTTCAAAATCCATGGATGAAAACGGATCATTGCTGCTCTGTGAAGCCATCTCCCTGGATTGTGTAATCTGTGATTCAAGCATGGCCAATGCATTTCTTGCCTGTCTCAGACTTTCATTTTTGGCTGTCATCTGCAACTGGAGCCTGTCAAGTGTTCTTAAATTAGATTCAACCTCATCCGGAAGTCCGCCCATATATTGTGACCTGTAATCAGCAAGCTGTTTTTCTCTTTCCTCAAGGTTTTTTCGGGTTTTTTCCAGCTCGGAATCAAGGAATTCGCTGGTTCCGACGGCCTGGGCTTCTCTGACCTTTAGGTTTTCATCCATGAAAAAGCTGGCCAGGGTATTGGCAACTCTCATGACGGTCTGGGGTTCATTCCCTTGAAATACAATGGAAAAGGCTTCGGCATCGGCTCTTGTTCTTTCAATCTTGACCTGAACCTGTTTTCTCAAACTGTTCACTTTGTCTTCAAGATATATGCCCTTTGAATCTTGAAACAGACCGAACTGGTCAATGATTTTTTCAAGATTGCTCCGGCTTAGGATCTGCTGAGATATGGTACTGATTCTTTCATTGATGGTGGATGTGACAACGGACCTGACATAATTGGTCGGCACCCTCTGGGGTTGTACAAGGATAAGCGTAGAAGCTTCGTAGGTTTTCCCGGCGGTAAGGGTATGAAAAAGCCCCAGGGTCAGTGTGATACAAAACGGTATAAGAATAAACCATCTTCTCCTGATAATAATTTCCAGGATCTGATCAGGCTTAATCGGCATCTGAGATTGAAACTGATCGGCCATGGTATTCCCCAGCTTTAGGTTAAGGTTAAGGTTAATATAATCCTTTTATGATACCAGAACGTGTTATTCTTCAACAATAATGTTTTTTTGTCAACCCAAAAATCAACCAAACTCCTTAATAATAGGGTTTTTAGAGTGATGCAGGACCAAATCGGTTTTGCATTTGCTTCGAAAATTTATTTATGTTAAAAAAACAGACTTATATAAATATTGTTAATCATAAATGATACGTCATTGATCTCGGATTTTATAAATCGAATAGAAATGGATGCCACATGAAAATGAAATGCCTCACCTCAAACACTTTGTTTTGTTTATCTTTTTTTTGCCTTTTCTGTCTGATTTCTTCTTGCTCATCCCCCCAGGATGACATTTCCAGACGCTTGGAAACTGCCAGGAAATATTTTGCAGCCAAAGAATTTGAAAATGCCAAAATCGAATTTCAAAATGTGATTCAACTGGACTCGAAAAATGACGCGGCTCATTTTGAACTGGGCGAAACCTATGTCCATCTTCAGGACCCTGTAAAAGCGGTAAACTCCTTTTCCCAGGCGGTTATGGTCAATCCCGACAATATCAAGGCGAAATTGCGGCTGGGTCAGATTCTATTGCTGGCAAAGGAAACAAAACAGGCCAGAGATGCGGCCAACGAAATTCTGGAAAAACAGCCGGACAATGTGGAGGCCATGCATCTTTTATCCAGCATCCAGATCCAGGAAAGAAATCTGCCCCTGGCCGTCAAAACCCTGGAAAAAGCGATTACCATGGCGCCTTCAGACCCTCGAACCTATCTTTTCCTGGCCCATCTGCTCTATGCCATGAACCGCCTGGATGAAGCCGAACCCTATTATCTTAACACCATTGCCCTGGATAAAACCCTGAGGGCCCCCTACATGGAGCTGGTCAGTCTTTACAATCAAAAGGGCGAAATGGATAAAATAGAACCCCTGATCCATCAATGGGTGGCGGTTCCCGGTGACCCGGTCCAGAAAAGCCATGACCTGGCCCGTTTTCAGGAAAGTCGAGGGAATTTTGAACAGGCAGAAAAAACCTATCTTGAAGCCTCCCTCAATGCCCCTGAAAATTCCAATGCCCTTGTGAACCTGGCCTCTTTCTATGCCCGGCAGAAAAAAAACGCCAGGGCCCTGGAAGTCTTTTTACGGGCCTTGAATTTAGATAAAAAAAACCCGGATATTCAGGCTTCCATTGCCACACTTTCCTTTGAAGAAAAGAAATATGAGGACGCTGAAAAGGCTGTTGATGCTATTTTGAAAGCAAACGAACAACATGAGCAGGCCAATTTTCTGAAAGGGCGTCTGTATTTCAACAAAAAAAACGTTGCTGCTGCATTGAAACATTTCGACATTGTGATTGGCGGAAC
>JAIFMF010000060.1 GCA_020048635.1 Desulfobacula sp.
AATATCATCGTGGAATCCATTGAGCCCAAAGGCCCCTACGGCGCCAAGGAAGCGGCCATGTCCATCGCCATGAGCGCGGCCCAGGCTTATGCCGGTGCGGTGAGCAATGCCATTGGGGTGTATATGGATTCTTACCCGGTGACTCCGGACAAGATATTGGCTGCTATCCGGAAAAAGAATAATTAACCATGAAGGACATGAAGGACATGAAGAGGGGTTTTACGGAGTTATCCAATCAGGTGATCGGATGTGCCATCGAGGTTCATAAGGCACTCGGCCCCGGACTGTTGGAATCCACCTATCAGCAATGCCTGGCACACGAGCTGACACTGAACGACATCAGCTTTAAGCTGGAGCACCCTTTGCCGGTTCAATACAAAGGAACACTGATAGATTGCGCCTATCGCGTCGATCTATTGGTGGGAAACGAGATCATCGTTGAACTGAAAAGTGTAGAGTCCCTTCAAGCGATTCATGAAGCGCAGCTCTTAACCTATATGAAGCTGGCTGATATCCGCTATGGCTTCTTAATCAATTTTAACGTCAAACTTTTAAAGCGGGGGCTGAAAAGCTTTATTTTATGATCAAATCAGTAAAATCTTTTAACCTTCATGTCCTTCATGCTCTTCATGGTGAAAAAAAATTTCATGGTGAAAAAAAAATATGAAGAAGATAAGGATAGAAGATGCAGTGGGTACGGTCCTGGCTCATGACATGACCCGGATCAAAAGGGGAGAGTTCAAAGGGGCTGCCTTCAGGAAAGGCCATATTGTCAAACCTGAAGACATCCCCGAACTCCTGAAGATCGGGAAACAGTATCTCTATGTCCTGGATCTGGGGTCTGACCAGCTTCATGAAGATGATGCAGCCAGGCGTATTGCCACAGCCATTTCAGACCCGGACCTTGAGTTCACAGACCCGAGAGAGGGTAAGATCAGTATTGTCGCCAGACATGCCGGTCTTTTAAAAATTAATGTGGATGCTCTGTTGGCCGTCAACCGGATGGACTCTATTATCGTGGCCACCCTGAAGACCAATTTTCCCTGTGAAAAAGGAACCATTATTGCCGGGACCCGTATTATCCCTTTAACCATCCCGATAAAAAATATTGTAGCCCTGGAGACGGTGGCCCAAAAATCCTTTCCCATCCTTTCGGTAAAACCCTACCGGTCCCTGAAAGTCGGAGCAGTGGTCACAGGTTCCGAAGTCTTCAGCGGTCTGATCACCGATGATTTCGGTCCGTCCATCGGCAAGAAAATCCAGGATGCCGGTTGCAGCATTTTGAAAAAGATTGTGGTGCCGGATGATGAAAAAAAGATCTCGACTGCCGTGCTGGAGCTGAAAGACTTGGGCTGTGAGCTGATCATCACCACGGGCGGGCTGTCCGTGGACCCGGATGACGTGACCCGCGTCGGCGTCATGGGTGCGGGCGCCAAGGTCACCTTTTACGGCAGCCCGGTTCTGCCCGGCGCCATGCTCATGATCTCGGATCTTGACGGTATCCCGGTCATCAGCCTTCCGGCCTGCGTGTTTTATTACAAACGCACCGTGTTTGACCTGATTTTCCCGCGGGTTCTGGCCGGAGAAACCATCACCGGTGACGACATTGCCGCCATGGGCCACGGCGGGCTCTGCATGAACTGTGAGGTCTGCCATTATCCTGTGTGCTCGTTTGGACGATAACCCGCTGGAAGAGACTGATATGGAGAAGAATATTTTTTCTGAAAATTCCCAAAAATCCCCCATCGGTCGCCATCATCACCAATCAATCCATCAGACAAAAAGGGAACTGAGATGACTGTAAACGATCTTTATGACATACTGAAAACCGATTTTATGGAAAAAGCCGTGTCTCACGGGCTGATGAATGAACCCATCCAGGTCACCTGCAAAGCCTTATCTGTCGAAGAGGCCATTGGGAAGCCCGACCAGGATGATTACCCGATTATTAAAGGGAAAGAAGTCATGATTGAGGCGACATTTTTTCAGGCCAGGGGGCAGGCGTTTACAGACGAATTTGAAAACCGGGCCTATCTCATCAAAGACCTTCTATCCATGGACCTTTCCACAAACCAGAAAAGAGCTTCTTTCATTGCCGGTCTGAATGCCGTGTACCGCCATCTGGGTCTGACAGACAGAACCGTCCACTGCCGAGACAATGAACCGGTTCTGTGTTCAAAAAAACTGCCCGACCACCTGCCCATACATTCGAACATTCTCCTGATCGGCCACCAGCCAAGATTTCTGGAAGTGCTTGCCGCTTACGGCAGGGTCAGGGCCATAGACCTTGATCCCGGCAATATTGGAAAAAATTTTTTCAATATCTGCATTGAACCGGAAGAAAACACCCAGGATGCCATAAAATGGTGTGATATCATTTTTGCTACCGGATCAACCATTGTCAACAATACCGCTTCAACATTTATCAATTCCGGAAAACCCTCTGTTTTCTACGGGGTCAGCATCAGCGCCCCTGCAAAAATCCTGAAACTTAAAACCTTTTGTGAATACGGACATTAATATAAAAATGGCATCTCAAAAACTTAACGAACTTATCATAGCCGTTAAAGGAGCCGGAGAAATGGCCACCGGTATTGCTGTCCGGTTGTTCAATGCGGGTTTCAGGCAGATTTTCATGATAGACATCAGCGCTCCAATGACGGTACGGCGCAGGGTCAGCTTTTCAGAAGCCATTCACGACGGAACAGCCCTGGTCGAAGGTGTCCGGGCGGTAAAGACCTCGGCTTCGGATCAATTCCAGACCGCCTGGGCGAATAAAACCGTCCCCATCCTGGTGGATCCGGAATGGCAAACCATCCGGGAAATCAGGCCCCATGTGGTCATCGACGCTGTCATTGCCAAGCGGAATCTTGGCACCACCAAATCGGAAGCCCCCCTGGTCATTGGTCTCGGGCCCGGATTCACGGCAGGGAAAGATGTGCACATGGCCATCGAAACCAATCGGGGACATGATCTTGGCAGGGTTATCCTGGACGGCAGCCCCGAGCCCAATACCGGCATTCCCGGCACCATTGCAGGCATTGCCGGTGAACGTGTGCTCCGGGCTCCGTGTGCCGGTGTTTTTACCTCCCACCTCGACATAGGTGCCCTGGTCCAAAAAGGCGATGTCGTCGGCCATGTGGACAACAAACTGGTCCTGACCCTGATTGACGGGGTCATCCGGGGGCTCATCCGGCCCCATACCCGGGTGACCGAAGGCCTTAAGATCGGAGATGTAGACCCCAGGGGCAACATAGACTATTGCACCACGATTTCGGAAAAAGCAAGGGCTATTGGCGGCAGTGTGCTGGAAGCCATTTTAAGACATTATAATTCATAAAGGGAGACAACCTCAATGTTGACAAAAGCATATATTCCTTACAAAGGCTATTATTCTTCACCCTTTGCCAAATGGCAGGGAAGTCTTGCCAATGAACATTCCATTGTTCTCGGCGCAAAAACGGCCAGGGCCTGGCTTGCGGCCAGAAACATCAGCCCGGAGAGTTTTGATTACCTCATCCTCGGCATCACCGTGGGCCAGCCCCATGTGTTTTATGGCGGCCCCTGGGCCTCGGCCCTCATCGGTGCCCAGGACATTGCAGGGTACCTGATCAGCCAGGCCTGTTCCACCTCCACTACGGTCCTCTACCAGGCAGCCCAGGGCATTGAAACCGGGCTTTACAAAAACGTCTTTACCCTGATGACGGACCGGTGCTCCAACGGCCCTCACACCATCTGGCCCAATCCCAACGGCCCCGGCGGCCAGGTCATCAGCGAAAATTGGGTCATGGATCAGTTCAACAACGATCCCTGGGCCAGGAACGCCATGATCCAGACCGCGGAAAATGTGGCCAAAGAAGCCGGAGTAACCCGTGAAGCCTGTGATGACGTGGCGCTCCGGCGCTATGAGCAGTACCTGGACGCCCTGGCCAATGACCGGGCCTTTCAAAAACAGTATATGTTCCCGGTGACTGTGGATATTTCCAAAAAGAAAACCCTTACCCTGGAAAAAGATGAAGGCATCCTGCCCACCACAAGGGAAGGGCTTGACGGATTAAAACCGGTTCTGCCCGGCGGGGTTCACACCTTTGGTGCCCAGACCCACCCGGCGGACGGGAACTGCGGCCTCATCGTCACCACAAAAGAAAAGGCAAAAGAACTGAGCCGGGATGCCTCAAAAGACGCCAGGATCGTGTCTTACGGGTTCTCCAGGGCTAAAAAAGGATTCATGGCCATGGCTGTGGTTCCGGCTGCTCAGATGGCGCTTGCCAATGCCGGGATCAGCATCAAGGATGTCAAGGTCATCAAGACCCACAACCCCTTTGCCGCCAATGACATTTATCTGGCTGACCAGATGGGCATTGACGTGAACACCTTTAACAATTTCGGGTCATCCCTGGTTTTTGGCCATCCCCAGGCCCCGACAGCCGGGCGGCTCATCATCGAAGGGATCGAGGAACTGGCGGGCAAGGGCGGCGGGTATATGCTCTTTACCGGGTGTGCAGCCGGGGATACCGGTGCGGCCCTTATTATTAAAATCGGATAATAAAAATACAATATATTTAATTTAAATCACCATACAGGAGGAAAACACATGCGCGTATTAATTATCGGCGGCGTCGGCGGAATGGGACAGGGAGTGGCAAGGGATCTGATCAAACAGGAAAGAATCACCCAGGTCATCCTGGCAGACCTTTATCCGGACCCGGAAAGGGTATCCAAAAAACTGAAGGAAAGCGAAAAAACGTCCCTGATCAAAATGGATGTCATGGATCATAGCGCCATGGTCAAGGCATTCAAGGAAGTCGATGTGGTCATCAACACGGCAGGCCCGTTTTACAAAACCGCCGTGCCGGTCGCGAAAGCTGCAGTGGAGGCCAAAGTCAATTATATCGATATCTGCGACGACTATGAAGGTACGCAAATCCTCTTTAATTCCGACATCGACAAAATGGCCAAGGAAGCGGGCATCACGGTTCTCACCGGCATGGGATCAGACCCTGGCACCAACAATGTGCTGGTCAAATGGTATGCCGACCGCCTGGACAAAGTGGATGATATCTATCTTTACTGGGTGGTCAGCATTGCAGAACTTGCCGGAGCAGCCTGGGACCACAGCCTTCACATGACCCTCGGCAAAATTCCCCAGTTCATCAACGGCGAGCTGGTGACTGTGGAAGGCGGCACCGATGTGGTGGCCGAGCAGTTCCTGGAACCCCTTGGCACCTGCCATGTCCGTTATGTGGGCCATCCCCAGCCATTGACCCTCCCCAAATACATCAAAGGCGTGAAAAACGTCATCATCAAAGGCGCTCTCATCCCGCTGTGGGTGGATGAACTCATCAAGGAGCAGAAAGACACCGGGCTTTTGTCCACCGAACCCATCGAAGTCAAAGGCAACAAGATCGTTCCCTATGACGTTGCCCTGAAACTCTGGCAGAAGATCCCCGAGGGTAGAGACAACGGACCCCAGTCATCGGGCCTGAAGGTCATTGTCAAAGGCGAAAAAGATGGCAAAAAAGTCACCTATACCGCGGATATGGTCGGCCGTATGGCGCCGGGCACAGGTCTTCCTGCCGCCATCGCCGCCATGATGATGGCCGACGGCCTTGTCAAGGTCAAAGGCGTGGTTGCGCCCGAAGGCTGCATTGACGCGGACATTTTCCTGGGCGAATTTTTGAAACGTGGCGCCAGGATCCACCAGACACATAAAATCGATTCCATGTTTGAAACAGGGAAATAAGGAGATACCGATGAAAGAAACACCCAAACTCAATCTATCCAAAAGCCTGGCGATGTATGAAGAGGCGCTGGGCCTTGTACCCGGCGGAGTCCTCGGGGCCAGAAAACCCACAGACTTCATCAACGGCGAATACCCCATCTTCCTTGAAAGCGGCAAAGGCTGCCGCCTGACCGATGTGGACGGCAATGAATTTATCGATTTTCTCTGCGGCTACGGGCCGGTCATCCTGGGCTACCGTGAATCGGAAGTGGATGAAGCGGTTTACAGCCAAATCAGAGACAAAGGATTCTGCTTTACCCTGACCCAGAAATTTCAGAATCTTCTGGCCAAGAAGCTGAAAGAACTGGTGCCCTCATCGGAAATGAGCATCTTTCTAAAAACCGGTTCCGACGCCACCAGCGCCGCCATCCGCATCGCCCGCGCTCACACGGGAAAGCTCAAGGTCATGCGCTGCGGTTACCACGGCTGGCATGACTGGTGCGTGGAAATGAAGGGCGGCATCCCGAAAAAATTCTTCGAAGATGTGTATGAATTCCAGTACAACAACCTGACCCAGTTGGAAGAACTCATGTCCACCCACGGCAGCGACACCGCCGCCATCATCATGACACCCTTCGGCCATCCCAACCACCAGAAAATGCAGGAGCCGCTGCCGGGCTTTCTGGAAAGCGTAAAAGCCCTGGCCCACAAATACGGCGCGGTTCTGGTCTATGACGAAATCCGTACCGGGTTCCGGGTCTCCATGGGCGGCGCCCAGAAATATTACGGCGTGACCCCGGACCTGACCGTTCTCGGAAAAGCCATTGCCAACGGCTACCCCATATCCGTGGTCACCGGCAAAAAAGAGATCATGATGGCTGCGGCCAGTAAACTCTTCATCTCGTCCACCTTTTTCCCCAACAGCGAATCCTTTGTGGCCGCACTCAAGACCATCGAGATCCTGGAGCGGGACAAGGTCCTGGAAAACATCTGGGAAAAGGGAAAAGGCTTCATGAACGGCATCCAGGCCCTCATCGACAAGCACGATGTGGGGGCCGAACTGTCCGGCATCCCGCCCATGTTCTACATCACCTTCAAGGCCGACGACACCGGCGCTTATAAAGCCAAACGCACGGATTTCTACACCGAGTTGATCCGCAAGGGCTTTTTCTTCACGCCCTTCCACCACGGCTATATCAGTTATCGCCACACCCAGAAAGACCTCGACCTGACCCTGAAAGCCATTGATGAGTCTTTGGCTTTTATTAAAGATAAATATAAATAACACACCCCTCCAGCCTGGCCCCGGAAAACTTTTCCGGGGCTCGGTTTTTCCTGCCTTTCCGCTCTGAAATATATTTACAATCACCATGAATACTGATACGAATTTTTGCGACCTGTGCAGCAATTTTTAGTACACTATCGAAAGCTACTAATGGCCAAAACCGTCCGTTCGCACCTCTGTTCCTGGTTGTACATTCTCCAAGACGAAAGGCTCCAGTACTTGTTGCGTGCGGTTTGGGATGATCTGGAG
>JAIFMF010000097.1 GCA_020048635.1 Desulfobacula sp.
CCGGACCAGTTATGACCTCTATAAGGGTTTGGGCCAGTAAGGCGGTTATTTTTTTCAGCCATTCTTCAGGGATCACATCTCCCACATCATAGTGCACTCCCAGATGGGTCATCACTTTTTTGGCAGCGTCACTGGTCCGCAGAATTTTTTTTTTGGCATCCAAGGCCAGCAGACGGCCGCCCACAGCAATGCTGCTGGTGGATACGACCTGTCCGTTGCAGGAGATGGCCATATTGGATGTACCGCCGCCAATATCACAGGAAAGTATGGTTTTAGCGGTTTGCTTTGAGCGGTCGACAGCACCTGACCCCATCGCCGCAATCAGGCTCTCAAAATTGGGTCCTGCGGTTGCGGCGACAAATTTACCTGCTTCGCTGGACAGGGCGGCCGCGATCGCTTCCGCATTCTGCTTTTTGGCTGTTTCCCCGGTGATGATCACAGCCCCGGTTTTTACATCATTCTGTTGGATTCCGGCACGGATGTACTCCTCTTTGAAAAACTGGGTCAATTGCTCGATATCTATAGTCTGGTGGTCCTTTAAGGGAGTATCAATAATCTCTCCCTCATACACGACCTTGCGCTCAACAACATGAAACCGCCGGGTAGGCGATGTTTCGTCTCTTCTGAGCAGCAGGTTTGAAAAAGCCAGATGGCTTGTGGATGATCCCACATCAATCCCGACACTAAGCAGTTCAATCTCATTAATTTCCATGGGCACATCCTTAAAGGGGTTTATTAAATGGCCGCACCAGTTTTCTGGGACCTGCGCCTCCGGCCGGCTGCCAGTTTTTCGGTTCCCTGACTTTCATCAGACGGTCGAGCTGACCCATCTTTTTAAGCTTGAAGTAAATCATGGCCCAGGCACAAGGGGTCTTCTTATTAACCTCGCAGCATCCGTCACTGGAACCGCCGCAGGGTCCGTTAAAAAGGGTTTTCGCACATCTTGCGATGGGACATACCCCTCCTGTATATCCCAGCAGACAGTCCCCGCAGCCCTGGCACATCTCCTGCCAGACACCCGGCTCCACATTCGATCCCATGAACGTGGTATTGACGGCCGGAATAACGGGCAGGGATTCGAAGAAGAAGGCCATGGTCTGTACACCGGCTCCGCAGGCCAGGGTCAGCACTGCATCCGTGTTTTCGGGGATTTTTAAGTAGTCTTTCAGCCAGTCCGGTTCACATTGGCGCTCAATGGTATGTACGGTGAATTTGGGTTTCCCGGTTTTGTAATGCCGGATATGATCCAGCTCCGTTGCCAACTGATGGGCCTGTCTGTCTCCTCCGGTGAGGCAGACGGAAACGCAGCCGCCGCAGCCCAGGACAAAAATATTCTTATACTCCCCAAGGCTTTCGATAATTTCTTCCAATGGTTTAAGATTGCCGACAATCATATTGCACCACCTCTCATATTCGGGGAACGCCCTTTCAGAAAATGGGCCTTTGCCGCCCGGGTCACCTCATCCCGATGTTTGGAACAGGTAGGCTCACTTTGTGTGCCCAGTTTCTCAGATAATGTCCGCCTGTAATCCACTGTATATACGGGGTCGCCGCAAACGCTGCAATAGACCATTTCAAGCGTTTTTACCTCATCCCAGCCGTTCTCGAGCATAAATTGAAATTCTATGGCTTTCTGGGGACAGATACGATAGCAGTTGCCGCAGCGCGCGCAGCGTGCCATATTATGGGAAAGCACACGGTTTGCAGTTGAATCCTCCGCGCGCAATGCATTTGCTGGACAGTTCTGGACACAAGCCAGGCAACCGTTACACTGATCGTTTACTTGAAAATAGCGCATGACGTTTGACTCCGTCTGTTCTGTTGTTATTTCTTCCTGGTTCATCTTTTCATACCAGCGGTGCGTCTTAACGCGGAGACCCTGGCCTGGTCGTATTGAATCATGGTGGAATCCTTTAATGTCAATGCCCCTGGCTCACAAAAATGAACGCACAAGGGATCTCCCCCGCAAAGATCACATTTAAACGGCCGCCCCCGGTCCTCATCAAACCCGATGGTGCCAAAATTGCAGGCATTAAGACACATTTTACAGCCCACACATTTGTTGTAATCAATGACGGTCCGCACCACCGGGTCATCAATTCTGCTGATGGCCTCTTTGGGGCATGCCGCAATGCAGGGAGCGTCTTCGCAGTTCTGGCAGACCAGGGGCAGATACCGGCTGCATTCATCCATCTGAATCACGCGAATGCGGGATTTTTCAGGGTTGCAGACCCCGGCTTTCCGGATGGCACAGGCAGTCTCACACATCCTGCAACCGTTGCATTTATTTGGATCTGATATCAGTATTTTCATGGGTCTAGGCTCTCATCATTATATATATATTAATTTGTAAGGATTCCTACTTAAACCGGCTCCACAGATCATCAATCCGAAGCGGATCAAACACTTTTGCTTTTTTTAACAACGTCTCCCGGGTCCATCCGTTTTTCCGGTAATCGTCGGCCTGCTGCCCCTGGCTTGTGGCAATCCCCTCCCTTACATTATAGATACGTTCCATGGCGATACATCGGTAGGCAATCTGTTTTAATTCATCTTCATTAAGGGCAAGTCCGGTATTGAGCACAATTCTGTCGGCAGCAGTTTGAAAGTTGAGCTCACTGCCGCCCACACCCCTCTTTGTTCCTGACGGCAGCCCGAGGCACTGTACCCCGAGAATCTGCACAAGGGTCTGTTTTATTTCTGCCAGATCAACAGATCCTGCCGGACCTCCCATGATTTGTGAATCCTGACCGTTTTGAGTCAACGGTTCATCAATGCTTTCAAGAAATTTTTTCTCATAGGCAATAATGCCTTCGGGATCTTTCACTTCCAATGCGACTGTGCCGCTGCAGGCCATGGCCACGACATTTTTTGCCGCCAGGAAGTCTTTGCGGAGTACGGCACACGGGTCAAATAAACTGTTATCCTTTAAGCCGTGTACCTCTTTAAATTCAATGCGGCCGTCCCGGATCAGCAGGCAGGTTTCATTTTTAGCCCGTCCTTTCAACACCAGGTGGTCAAAGCCAGCCCGGCGCATTTGCGCAGCAAAAGGACCGTCCACGCACACTCTGGCCATAAGCCCCGTGGCAAAGGACTTGCTTGTCAACACAGCCGTCCCAAGGGGCGCACTCAACGTACCGCTCAGATATCCCGCACTGATGATGCAGATGTTATCGGCGGAACCCGGGTCGACCATTTTGGGCGCATGCTTGCAAAAAAGGTAGGTGGCAACACCACTGCCGCCAAGGAATCTTTGTTCAAGATCCATTGATACCGGAAACGTTTCCGCCTCACACCGGCCAAGGTCCACCAGTGCAATTCTTCGGTCCGTCGTCATATCCTTTCCTCCTCATTTATCACGGAAAGCCTTTTTAAATTATCTGTCAAGCTATCTGAATTTTTAAACTTGACAAAGTTGAATTCTGTTCGCTATATTGAATGGCAAAATATCAAATAGCCGCCAGAGATGTCAAGCAAAAAACATCAATAATTGGCTGGAAGGGTTTAATTATTTGATTTTTTAGATAAAAATAACAGGGTCTAAAACCGGAAAAAGATTCACTATAGCGAACAACTCCAAGAAATAAAAAACACCATAGTGAACTTTTTCGAAAACTTAAAAAAGGAGATGGGTAACAATGGCAAGGGAAGAGAATCAATTAACCGGCCAGGAAAGTCTGCAGCAAACCAGGACATTCGGCAAAGTCAGGTGCCACAACCCAAGTTGTATGGAGCGCATCGTTCCTGAACCAGGCACAGACCATGCTAAATGCGCAACCTGCGGCATGGAGTTTCGTATTTTCTGGGTCAATCCCAAACTTCCGAGAATCAGAGGACCGGTCTGGGACGTGAACAGAAAGATCGCACAGGATCGTTTCAAAGAAGTGACTGAGGCTAAATTAGAGGCCAAAAAAAAGGGGGGCAAATAACATGGCATTAGACAGAAAGATCGCCTATATCAATCTGACCACTGGCGACATCGAGATAAAGCCCATACCAATGGAAGTTAGGAAAAAATTTCTGGGCGGCAGGGGCCTTGATGCCTACCTGCTTTACAACCATACAAAAAAGGGATGTGATCCGCTTGGACCTGACAACGCGCTGATCATCAGCGGCGGGATTCTGTGTGCCACTTTGGCATCCGCCACCGCCAGAACCCATGTAATGGCAAAATCACCACTTACCGGGCTCTTAGGAAGCTGCAACATGGGTGGTTTTTTTTCACCTGAAATGGCCTGGGCCGGATTCCACCACCTGGTGATAAAAGGCAAAGCGAAAAAGCCAAGCTACATTTATATCAACAATGGTAAAATCGAAATCAGGGATGCGGCCAACATCTGGGGAAAAACCGTTACCGACGCACAGTGGGCCATCCATGATGAATTGAACGACAAAGAAGTGAAAAGCCTTGTTATCGGACCTGCCGGTGAAAATCTGGTGGCCTTTGCCAATGTGATGACCGGTGTCAAAAATGCCGGCGGCAGAACCGGTATGGGTGCTGTCATGGGATCCAAGAATTTGAAGGCTGTCTCCTGCCGCGGCACCATGGACGTCAAAATCACCCATCCCGTGGAAGCGCTGGAATACAATAAAAAATTCATCGAGCAGATCACCGGTGCAAAAGTAAGCCAGACCCAGGGAACTTTGGGCACACCCTTTATCTGGGGCGCCACCAATTCCTGGGGCGGTGTCAGGACGGAAAATTTCAGGTACAACCAGCTGGAATATGCCGATGACATTGAGCCGGAACGAATTGATGAAATTGCCACTGAAACCATGGGACCCTACCATATGGCCGGTTGCTTCGGCTGCCAGGTTCACTGCCGGGCCCAGTATAAAATCCCGTCCGGAAAATACAAAGGAAAATACGACGAAGGTCCGGAATACACCTCCCAGGGTGCTTTCGGCGCAGAAGTCGGGTGCCGGAGCGCGGAAACGGTTCTCGCGGGCAACCATCTTGTGGATCAGCTCGGTATGGACAACCTTGAAACCGGCAGCATTATTTCATGGGCCATGGAATGTTTTGAAGAAGGCCTTATCACCAAAGATCAGACAGACGGCATTGATCTGCGCTTTGGCAACGATGAAGCTGTCCTGGAAATGATCGAGCGCATCTGCTACCGCAAGGGATGGCTGGGCGACGTTCTGGCAAAAGGCGGTATCCCGGCCTCTAAGGATATAGGGAAAAACTCCTTTGATTATCTCATCCAGGTAAAGGGTATGAACAACCTTCACTCTGACGAAAGGGCCACCCCCGCACTCGCCCTTAATATTGCAACCTCATCCAGAGGGTCCGACCATCTGAGAAGCCGGCCAGCCATCGACCTCTACCATCTGCCGGAAAAGGTACTGCGCAAAATCTACAGCACACCGGTTCCCTATGATGGCCCCTTAAGCTCTGAACATACCGAATATATAGGCAAACCCTGGCAGGTCTTCTGGCAGGAAAACTGCTATATGGCCGTGGACAGTCTGGGTATCTGCAAATACCACACCACTTTCCTTGGCGCCACCCTGCCCAATTTCGAAAACTGGCCCAAGGTGCTTTACCTGAACACCGGAATTGAGATGACACCCGAGGAGATCTGGCAGGTCGCAAGAAGAAACAACATGATCGAGCGGATGTTCAATCTCAGGGAGGGAGCAACCCGTAATGATCCGGAAAAAGGTGATGTGCTGAATCATCGCTATCATGATGAACCTTGTAAGAGGGGAGCCATCGACGTTATCGGAAGATACATTATCAAAGAGAAATTCGATAAAATGGTCGATGAATTCTATGAACACAAAGGGCTGGACAAAAACGGTATTCCCAAAAAGAGTACCCTGAAAGAACTTGGCCTGGAAAACGAACCCTCACATCTGCTGTAACGGGCAGTTGGTATAGAAAAGGAGAACACAATGCAATCAAATAGCAAGGTTTTATTGATCAATCATGAAAAATGCACCGGATGCAGGCTTTGTGAACAGGTTTGTGCGGTAAGGCACCACGGTTCATCCAACCCGGCCCGAAGCCGTATTCGCGTGATGAAATGGGAGATGGAGGGTCTTTACGTACCTGTCTCCTGTCAACAATGCCAGGACGCGCCCTGTCTGAACGGCTGCCCTGTCGGCGCCATTTCCCGCAACGAAGAGCTGAACCGGGTCGAGGTGAATTACGACGTCTGCATCGGCTGCCGGACCTGCGTTTCGGTTTGTCCTTTCGGCGCAATGCACTACAATGCCATCGACGGACAAGTCGCCAAATGCGATCTTTGTGACGGAGACCCCCAGTGTGCCAGATTCTGTGATATAAAGGCCATTGAGTACACGGATGGCGGTGATGTCAGCATTGAGAAAAAAAGAGCGGCTGCGCTTCGCCTGTCAACGGTAAAGAAACAGGCAACAGTTCTTGAACAGCACACTGCTTAAGGACCGGCTCCAAATCAGATTTTTTTAAGAGCGGTTGAAAAACGAGGGGCCCCATTAGGTTGATTCGATTTAATGGGGCCTTTATCCTTCGGTATCCTTTAGATAACGTATTTGGTGAAAAATGGTAACAAAATATCAGGCCCCAATTATTAAAAAGGCATTTGTCATCCTGGATATCATATCCAAAAACACCCAGGGACTGCGGATCAGTGAGATTTCCGCAAGTCTTGACATCAGCAAAAGTACGGTTCACGGCATTACGGCCGCCCTGGAAGATGCGGGTGCTCTCGTCCGGGACTCGGTAACCAAAAGATACACCATCGGTCTGACCCTGATGACGCTGGGCAAAGCCGCCTATGAACGGATCGATATTAAGGACATTGCGCGCCCCGTCATGGAAGATCTGATGGAGCAGTGCCAGGAATCGGTTTTTCTAGGGGTCAGAAACGGGGAGAGCGTCACCGTGATCGATATTATTGAATCCAGAAAGGATTTTAAAATCACCTCCCCCATCGGCACCACCCTGCCGCTGATGGCAGGGGCTGTGGGTAAATTGTTCCTGTCTCAGATGGAATCCCACGATATTGCAAAATACCTGCATGCCAATCCCCTGGTAAGATACACCGCCAACACCATTATTGATTCCGACCAGTATGCAAAAGAACTTGAAAAGGTGAGACAGTCGGGCATTGCCACGGATGATGAAGAATATCTGTCCGGTGTCTGCGCCGTGGCCGCTCCCATCAAAAAACACGGCGCCCATATCCCGGCCCTCTGGGTCGTCGGTTTCAAGGCATCCATGTCGGACAAAAAGATGCCCGCCATTATC
>JAIFMF010000011.1 GCA_020048635.1 Desulfobacula sp.
ACCACTTCGGAAACCTGTTTGTCAAAAAGGTAACGGCCATTGGGGGTTCTCATATTGATGGTTTTGGAAAAATCGAAATTGGCTTCTTTTAAGAGTTGTTTTGCTTTGTCCGGGTTATAATCATACTGCTTGCTCATTTTTGCATAGCCGAAGACTTCCGGGGAGACCGGGCCGTCCATGGGTTGGGCCGTATTGAACAGAATCCGGTCCACAATGGCTTTTTTATCCACTGCATAATTGAATGCCTGGCGGACTTTTTTATCCATGGTCACACCCTTCTGGCAGTTGAGCCCCATGAAGATGGTTCGGGTATCCAGGGGCATGTCCACAGTGACATTGGGCATGGTTTTTAAAGCAGCCACATTGGATGGAGAGGGTTTGTAGCAGATATCGATTTCACCGGTTCTGAGCATGGCTTCACGGGTAGTGGTTTCAGGGATGATTTTAAAGGTGAGCTGGTCAACCGTGGGCGCTTTTCCCCAGTATTTTTCATTTCTTTTCAGCACGATCCGATCCCCTTTAACCCATTCGGCAAGGACATAGGGACCTGCACCCACCGGGTTCTGGCGGACCTCTTCCCCATATTTTTCAATGGCGGCCGGGCTGATGGGGGATACAAGGGCCAGGGACATGGTGGCATCCAGGGGGGCAAAGGCGTATTTCAGATTCAATTGAACAGTGAGATCGTCAATTTTCACACAGTCTTTTACCATGGACACGGAGGATCGCAACGGCACCCGCGGTCCGTTCAAAATCCTGTCCCAGGTCTGCTTGACCACATCGGCATTGAAAGGGGTGCCGTCGCTGAACTGAACCCCTTTTTGAAGGGACAGGGTCCAGGTCAGCCCGTCATCCGATACCTTGTGTTTGGCAAGAAGTCTTGGGTGGACATTGCCTTTCGGGTCCTGGTAATACATATTGTCATAAATCAGGTCGCAGATATTCTGGAACAGGGTGGTGGTCTGTTCCTGGGGGTTCAGGGTGTCGGCATCCACACCGATTCCGATTTTCAGTTCTTTGATCTGGGCCGCACCCGCAATGGGTGAGAGCCAGAGAACGACCACAGCCATAAGGATCAGGCGGGTAAAAATCTGTCTGAACTGCTTCATTCTTCTTTTTTTTTCCATCATCACATCTCCTTTTTTTAAAACAGTTTATTTATGATTCATCTTCCATGAATTTACCGCTCTTCATAACCCGGACAATGGCATCGGATTCATTCAAGATGTCGATATCGTCCAGGGGATTTTGTCTGACAAGGACAAGGTCGGCCATTTTCCCCTGTTCAATGGTGCCGATTTGGTTTTCCATCCCAAGCACCTTTGATGCAATACCGGTGGCCGCCATGAGGGCTTCCAGGGGAGAAAGCCCATGCCGGACCAGGAGGGGGATTTCCATCAGGTTTTTCCCATGATAATTAAACGGGGTCCCGGCATCGGTTCCCATGGCAATGGCAACACCGGCCTGATGGGCTTTTTGAATGCTTGCCCGATGATGGGGGGCGACAACAGCGCTTTTTTTCACAGCCCAGGCCGGGATGCCGCCTGCCACACCCATTTTTTCAATGTGATGCAAGGCAGCAATGGTGGGGATAAAAAATACTTTGTTTTCAATCATAAAAGAAATAATTTCATCGGTGAGGTAAATGCCGTGCTCAATGGAATCGATACCGGCGCGGAGTGCATCCATAATGCCCTGGCTCCCCATGGCGTGGGTAGCGGTTTTTTTACCTGCCCTATGGGCTACTTCAATACCGGCCTTCATTTCTTCATAGGTGAGTTGTGCACAACCCGGTTCCACAGATGGCGTCAGAACTCCGCCGGTGGCCATGAGTTTGATAATGTCGGCTCCGGCTTTGATCTGTTCCCTGGCAGCGCGTCTGACATCGTCGGGTCCATCCGCCTCACGGCCCATGGGCCACCCATGGCCGCCGGTCATGCAGATGGGGCGGCCGGAAGCCAGCACCCTGGGACCTTTGATCAGGCCGGAGGCAATGGCTTGTTTCAGTACGAGATCAATGCCTTCCTTCCCCCCCAGATCCCGAACCGTGGTAACGCCCGCAGACAGGGTCTTTTCGGCATGCCTTACACTTTTTAGGGTTGTAAGGGCTAAAGACTCCCCGGCTACGCTTTTCATGGGATCAGGGCTTGCATCCATGACCAGATGGACATGACAGTCAATAAATCCCGGGAAAAGAACGGCGCCTTTGATAGGGATCGTGCGCGTATCTTGATCAAGCCCTGAATCTGTTTCCCTGATACTGACGATCTTATCCTCTTCCACCAGCACGGTGGCATGTTCCAATACCCGGCCATCCCCTATAAATACCCGGCCATCAACAAATGCCGTTTTCATGATTCCTCTCCTTTGATAAAAAACTATAGTTAGTTTTTTATCTACATGCTTTTTTAATGTCAATCAATAAAGATTGCATGAAAAAAATAATAAGGCGCCTGATCCGATTTTATTAAGATTGAAAACTTTGATCTGTTCTGGTACGGTTACGCCCAGAAGTGGTTGATAATGTTTTTCAGTGGAGAGAAGACGAAATGCCGTTTAAAAAAATAAGTATTTTCATTTTGATTATTATTTTTTGTGCCTGTTTTATAAGTTTTGCAGATGAGAAGGCACCGCTACCTCTTGAAAAAGCGGAGATTGAAAAACAGATCGAAAAAATGAAACTGGAATCAGAGAATAACAGGAAAAACGGAACTGCTTTCCTGGAAGTCAACAGGCAGAAGGAAGGGGTTATTACCCTTTCGAGTGGGCTTCAGTATAAGATTCTGGTGGATGGGAAAGGCCCTCATCCCAAACCCACGGATACGGTGGAGTGTCACTACAAGGGCACTCTGATCGACGAGACGGTTTTTGATTCTTCCTATGACAGGGGAGAACCTGCCAAATTCCAGGTCAACCAGGTGATCCAGGGCTGGGTTGAAGCCTTGGAGATCATGAAGACAGGTTCCATCTGGATGCTCTATGTTCCAACGGATCTGGCCTATGGCGACAGAGGAGCCGGAGATGTGATAAAACCGGGAACGACTTTGGTTTTCAAGATCGAATTGCTGAGAATTATGGATTAAAAATTTCATGTTTGTTCTGGGAATAAACGGGAGCCCCCGGCATCATGGCAATTCAAACTTTCTCATGTCGCTTTTCATGGAAGAAATGAAAAAGAAAGGCCATGACACAGAGGTGTTGAGTGCGGTCCGGCTTAAGATCAACCCCTGCATCGGGTGCGGTCATTGTGAAACAAAAGGGGTCTGCATTTTCGATGATGATTTTACTCAGGTTTTTCTTCCGGCCGTTATTAAAGCAGATGTGATTGTTCTTTCTTCCCCTGTTTATTTCTATGCCTTTCCTGCAGCGTTAAAAGCCCTCATCGACCGCATTCAGGTTTTATGGTCGAGAAAATACCGACTGAAGTTGGATGAATTCAAGGGGCGAAGCCGCAAAGGCGTGCTTCTGGCGGTTGGGGCAACGCAGGGAAAAGATCTCTTTGACGGGTTGAAACTGACGGCCCGGTATTTTTTTGATGCGGCTGATATTCGCTATGCGACCGATCTCTGCTACAGGGGGATGGATGAAAAAGGGGAGATGGAAAAGCACCCCACGGTTCATGAAGATATAAAACGCCTGGTTAATGGGCTTTAAGCTTTTTTTACGGCATCCACACCGTATTTTTTTTTATTGGAATTCAGTTTTAAGGCTGTCAGCAGGCCTTTGTCCTTAATGGTGTAAAATATCAGTTTTCGTTTGTTCATGCTGAAAAATTTCTTACCATATTTTGCAAGCTTTTTCGGGTCAATCTCAAATCCAAGTCCGGGCGCATCAGTAGGGTGAAGAATGCCTTTATCATGCATAAAGGGCTTTTTCAAGATTCCATCCCGTTTTCCGACGGTCCATGAAGGCGGATTGATGGGATATTCCAGGGGTTTTGTGCCGTTAAAGCCGCTGGCCAGGAGAACCTGTAGATTGACGGCAAAACCGATCCCGTTGGTCCAGGTGTGCGGGGTGAAATACAACCCGTGTTTTCTGCAATGATCCGCCACATCAAGGGCGTGCTGGATACCGCCCGTCATAATGGCATCGGGCTGGAAAACAGCATAGCACTTTTTTTCGATCATGGTTTTGAGTTCACTCTTTCCATTGGTGTGGATTTCGCCGCCGGTAATGGGAATCCTGCTGTATTGGGTGAGCTCGGCAAGGTTTTCATAATCATCCATGGGGAGAGGCTCTTCAAGCCAGGCAATGTTCATGTCGGCACAGGCATCGGCAAAATAACGGGCCCGGGTCAGATCCCACAGCGGGGCATCATTGATAATGGTAACCCGCCATCCCTGGTTGGCATCCACACCAATGGCCATCTTGTCGCCCACGGCATCGGCAACGGCCTTGACATGGCGGATGTCTTTATTGACGTCAAAGTCATGGACCCGGATTTTGATGGTTTTAAACCCTTCTTCATATCGTTTCAGGGCTTCTTCAACGCGGGCAGCCTCATTTTTAATTTCCCCGGTGGAGGCATAGAGTTCAACCGGCTCCGGTTTTGCCCCGAAAAGCGCATAGACAGGCTTATTTTCAATCTTCCCCTTGATATCCCAGAAGGCCGGTTCCATCCAGTTGGCCCGGACTCCGAGATACCCGACTTCCCGGAGTCGCTGGAGCATGAGGGGGATATTTGTTGCGTCATGGCCCAGAAGATAGGGGGCGATCAAATTGCCCAACCCTGAGCGTTCCGTAGAAATGGCCGGACCCGCAGAATAGCCTTCAACCCCATTTTCGGTTGTGATCCGGACAAGGTCAAACCGGTTGTCCGTGGCCGGATACCCTGGAATCCAGCTTGGATAAAAAGGCTTATCCAGTGGAATTCGGACATGGTAGAGTTCAATACGGGCTATTTTGCTCAAGTTGGGATCTCCTTCCGTTTATCAGGGGTTATAACAGCCAAAACCTATCCGGAAAAAATATCCGGTGCCACAATGCTGCCGTGAGCTGTTTTTAATGCCTGAAGCTCTTTTTTCTGTTCAGCAAGAATTTTCGGCAGGGTTTCAGGCAGTCTTTTTTCCTTGGCATAGGCAGCTTCCTGAAATTCAATCCGTTTGATAATATTGTCGAGATAAAGGGAGAACTGTTTCACATAAAGGTCTTTTGGATATTCTTTGTTGATAATATCTTTAAATAATGATTTCAAGTCTTCATATTTTGGGAGGTTACCGATGGGGGTTGACAGATATCCGATTTCAGCGTGGGCATATCTTTCAAGCCAGGAAAGCCAGACCTTTACGTCTCTTTTTTCGCCGAGAAGTCTGGGTGAATCTCCGCCTCTTGCCTGGTCCGTTAGAAAATAGTTCAGGCCTGCCATTACGGGTTTAAATTCCGGTTTGATCTTGCTGCTGCCGAAGAATTTAAACTGGGCCGCCATATAATCGGCCAGAGCGCCGGGAATAAACTGGCCATTGGCCCAGGGAGCTCTTTTTATACCGGTCGCACCCACTTCCGTGGCTGTGGCAGCAGAAACGATACAGGCGCCGATGACAACACCGGCATCTGAGGTTTTGGCCACCCAGACCGGCGGCATGGTATCCGCATCTCTTCCACTGTAGGTAAAGACCCGGGTAACAACCCCTTCCGGGTTTTCCGCGTCTTCGTTGGAATAGTTTTCAAGAGAAGTCGAGCGCAGAGTGCACCTGGAATTGGGATGTGACAGGGGAATGAGCTTCCCGTTGGCATCGGTTTTGCCTTCGTGCCATTCGCCCTGGAAATTTAAGCCTTTTTCAGGAGGGGGTTCATTGTTGCCGACCCAATGGGGCACGTTGTTTTCATCAATGAGGACATTGGACCAGATGACTTCATGGCCGGGCTGGCGAAGGACGTTCATGAGCAAAGGATCACCGGTTTGATTGACGTCTTCCACAATACCGAAAATCCCGCATTCCGGGTTGATACTCCGGATGGAGCCGTCCTTTGCAATCCACATCTGGGCAAGGTCATCGCCGATGAACACATTGCCTGCCATGGCGGTGGTGGTTTTCCCGCATCCGCTGGGGGCAGCACCTGCGATCCAGGTGATACGGCCTTTGGGGCCATAAATCCCGGTGATAAACATATGTTCGGACAATTCATTGCCAGGATTGTCATAAACCGCTTTATCCACGGCAAACCTGTGGTTTCCTTTTTTCAGGAGCAGGGTATTGCCGGCATAGGTGCATTTCCAGGCATAGGTGGTCCTGAATTTACGATCCATGAAAACCCTTGCATCGGGGAGATCTTCAGTGCGGTTCAGGCCTTCGCTGTGAACATTGGTGAAAAAATGGCCCAGTGTTTTTGCTTCTTTCTCAAAAGCAGCATAGGCATTTCTGTAGAGAAGTTCTGCGCTGTGGGCGACATAGGCGGAGCTGGTGATTTCAAGTGCCGGGTTTGAGGCGGGAGATCCGACAGGACCCCTCATATAAAACCCAATGATCATGGTTTTGTCTTTCATGATGTCCACCAGGTTGGATCTGACTTGCTCAAGGGCAGTGGGTCTGTCCATCCGGTTGGCCAGGGAAGAAATTTCATCTTCAGGGTTTGCAATATAAAAGGTCCGGTCAACAATCCTTCCCTGTTCCTTGGCAAGGTCGAAATGGATGGTGTGGCCTTCCATGCTAAGAGCGCTTTCTTCTTTTTTTTCAAGGGCAAGGGTTTTGATGAAGCGTTTGTCGTCTATGGACCCGGTATTCACAAAGACTGCTTTTGGGTTACACAGCACAATGGCATTGGCAATTCTTTTCAGTACTTCAGGATGTTTGATCCGAAGAATCCGGCTCAAATGTTCTTTGTCCATATATTTTTTGAATATGTCGGAGGCGCTGTTTTCAGAATCTACTTTCCCCAGTTCGGTAATGATATCCATATCTTTTTCTGTAATCTGCATTTTGGGTAATCTCTCCAATATCATAAAGGTTAAGGCTTTTTTTAATATTAAATTAGTTTCATATAATTATTCGCTTCTTTTTTCAATAGAATAAAGTTTGATTGTATTTTTGTGATAACCAGTATAAAAAACAGGTGGATGGGAAAAGCGGTAAGAGGATATTTTAAAAGAAGAAAGATATGAAACGAAAAATAGTTGCGGATTTACACAATCATTCCACGCTATCGGATGGCGAATTCAGCCCAAAAGAGTTGATTGAAAAAGCAAGATCCTTGGGATTAAAGGCCATCGCCGTCACAGACCACGACACATTAAACGGGTTGAAAACCGCAATGACCGAAGGGGAAAAATTAGGGATCGAAGTGATTCCAGGGGTGGAAATTTCCATTCGTTTTAAGAGATCCTTTTTTACCGGGACCCTTCACCTGTTGTGTTATTTTTCTGTTGATACATTTTACAATGACAAATTGATGACAGAGATGACGCTTATCCTTGCCAGGGGAAGGGGGGAAGCCCTTGTCCGGGCAAGAGTCAATGAAATCAATCAATTTTTCGGCCCCAACGGGGTCACTCCTGTATTACCAAGAGTTATGGAATTTGAGGACATCGCAAACCGAAGCCATCATGCCACACGGCGCCATTTTGCCCTGGCATTGATGGAAACTTTTGGTATCAAAGACAAGGAAGCGGTTCACGCGATCATTGGAAATAACAGTCCTGCCTATCTTCCTTCGGGAGTGGAACTGGAAGACGTCCGGGGGCTGATCCAAAAAAAAGGAATTCTTTGCGTCCTTGCACATCCTGCGGCAGGATCATTTCCAGGCAAAGGACATTATAAGGAAGTCTTGCCTCCCCTTGAAACAGTGCTTCAGATTCTGCCGGAGTTTCTTGAAGCGGGTATTCATGGCCTGGAAGTGTATTACCCCGGCCATACAAAAGAGCACCAGGAATTTTTAAAATCACTGGCAGCCCGGCATCATCTTCTCATCACCGGAGGATCGGACTGCCATGACGACAAAGAGCGCCCAACAGGGGTAGAAGGGTTATCTGAATCAGAATACGAAATATTTAAGGCGGCATTGACATGAGAAGAAAAGAAAGAGAAATCAAAGACAAAAAAGATATTGAACAGATTTTAAAGGCCGCAAGTATCCTGCGTCTCGCCATGGTGGACGATAATAAACCCTATATCATTCCCATGAATTTTGGATACAGGGATGGGGCGCTTTATCTGCACAGTGCGCCGGAAGGAAGAAAAATAGATCTGATCAAGAAAAATCCCAATGTCTGTTTTGAAGTGGACGAGATTGTCCACTTTAGAAAAGCAAAACTGGCCTGTGACTGGGGTGTGGAATACAAAAGCGTGATCGGGTCTGGTAAAGCGATTTTTCTTTATCCCCTTGATGAAAAGCAGCAGGCCTTCCATATCATCATGGCACAGTATTCCGACCGGGAATTTGAATATTCAGACGAAATGCTTGAAAAAACAATTGTCATCAAAATTGAGATAGAGACGATGACAGGCAAAAAATCCTGATCAGGGTTTAACAGGCGATACCCTTTACCGTGAGTCTGCCGGGAAAATGATGATAAGAGATGACTATAATGAAGGAGAAATCTGACAATGATGAACATGTTTCAGAAAAGACTGGATTTAAAACTGGCTGGATTTTTATTTTTGGTTCTCTGTGCGGCATTTTTTATTTTTATGATGTTTTTGCCGGACGTCCCCCTGGGCCGCATGATGGGTATCGGGGGGATTTGTCTCGTGTTCATCATGGCTGCCATGGGATTCATTTTTCACATTCTTTTTTTCAAACCTCTGAAAATGCTGACACAGGGCCTTGAAAAATCGATCAAGGGAAAAGACCGGGATCTTACTGTCCGACTTTCCCTGAACCGTCAGGATGAGATCGGTATTCTTGCCGACTGTTTTGATCAGTTTATTTCAAACCTGGATGACATCATCATGAATATTGGGAGAAAAACTGAAACCGTTGCTGCGTCCTCATCCGAAGTCTTTATGGCTTCTGAGCGGATGCACGAGGAAGCCTCTGATCTGTCTTCCCGATCCAATTCTGTGGCCGCGGCTGCCGAAGAAATGAATTCCAGCATGCATACGGTTGCGGCAGCCAGTGAAGAAGCGTCCACCAATATTTCCATTGTTGCCAATGCCGCGGGTCTGATGCAGTCCAATATTACCGGAATTGCACACAATTGTGCTGAAGCCAGGCAGATTTCCAGCAATGCAAAAAAACAGGTGGATACCGCCACAGAAAAAGTGGGCCGCCTGGGCGGTGCAGCAAAGGAAATCAGTAAAGTCACCGCAGTCATCACGGATATTGCGGAACAAACCAATCTTCTGGCGTTGAATGCCACCATTGAAGCGGCCAGGGCCGGTGAAGCCGGAAAAGGCTTTGCCGTGGTTGCCGGAGAAATCAAGAATCTGGCGGCCCAGACGGCCCAGGCAACGGAAAGCATTCGGGAAAAAATAGAAGGGATACAGAATTCAACCCGCGAGACCGTTCACGAGGTCGGTACTATTTCCGAGGTCATTTCCAGTGTGGATAATATTGTCAATGAGATTGCAAAGGCCATTGAGGAACAATCCCGGACCGCCACGGAAGTGGCGGGCAATATTGAACAGGCGTCCATCGGTATTTCCGAGGTAAACGAAAATGTGGCCCAGAGCTCCCAGGTGGCATCCGAGATTGCAAGGGATATTGCACAGGTGGACGGCATTGCATCGGAAATGTCCGACAGAGCCGCAGGACTGACCAGCGGCGCAAAGGATCTGGATCAGCTCTCCTTGAACCTGAGACAGATGATTTCCATTTTCAGGGTATCCATGGACAAGGCAGGGCCGGATTCCGGAGCGATGCAATCCCATACCCCTGATCTGATGCCTTGGCGATCGGCCCTGGAGACCCGTATCGAGGAAATTGACACCCATCACAAAGAACTTGTTCGCCTGATCAATCTTTTACATAAGGCCATGAAACAGCAGAAGGGGTCAAAGGAGGCCGGTGGAATTTTAACCGATCTTGTCAATTATACCGTGTTTCATTTCGGGTTTGAAGAAGATCTGTTTAGAAAACACGGCTACCCTGAATATGAAGCCCACAAACAGATCCATATCGGTCTGGTGGCAAAGGTCAAAGCATTTCAGACGGATTTTGGAAACGGAAAGGCCACCGTAACCATGGATCTGATGGACTTTCTTGTGGACTGGCTCAAAAGCCATATCATGAAAACAGACATGGCCTATGTTCCCTTTTTAAAGGGCAAAATGAAGTCGGCAAAGAAAGCATAAAAAAATTTACATGCTGAAAAATTGAGCATACAATTTTCTTTACTTGCATTCTATAGGCTGATAAGTATTTATCATTTAAAAAAAAACAGGGTCGCCCGTGGAAGAAACACACTCTTTCTCAAAAAGAAAAACCAGATGGTATATTGCGCTCTTTGTTGTTGCAGGTGCTGTTCTGTCGGCAATGATATTGTCAATCCCCATAACCGCAAAACAGGATATAAAAATGGGCATTGAGGCTATTGATCACTTGTCTCTTGCCATTGAACCTGATTTTGAAAATACCATTCACAACCTCCAGCGGGATTTTATTTTAGCGGCTGTTCAGGACACGCTTTCCGGTGCGGCCGGACCGGATAATCCGGATGTCCTGGTTCTTCTTGAAACCCTTCGAGCCGTGTGTGAAGCCGATATTGTGTATCTGTTGACCCCGAACGGCCTGACGGTTGCCTGCACCCCCTATGGGCAGGACAAGGGAAAATCCCTGACCGGTCAAAATTATGGTTTCCGGCCTTATTTTACCCAGGCTGTAACGACGGGAAAACCAGTCATCTATGGGGCCATCGGCGTTACGACCGGCGACCCTGGATTTTATATCAGCACACCGGTATTTGAGACAAACGGGACGGCGTTACTGGGAGTCATTGTGGCAAAGACAGGGCTTGAACGGATCAATAGGGCTCTGGCCGGGGAACCTCATCCCTGTGCCCTGGTCAGCAGTGACGGGATTATTTTTTCCGCCAATCGCCGGGACTGGTTATACAAAGCCGCTTTTCCACTCAATGAAGCACAGAAAAAGCGAATTTCAGACTCCCAGCAATTTGCCGGGGAATCCCTGCAATCTCTGGGGATCAATTTTCAGGGGAATAAGGCCGTCACAGACGGGCAATCCTTTAGAATTTCCCATAAGCCAGCCATGCGGGGTGACTGGCATCTATACCGTTTTTCTTCTTTTCGATGGATGAATCCGGCTGTATTGATAGTATCCCTGGCAGGGGTTTTTTTGATCATCGGCTTTTTTTATCTGTTCATCACCCTGATCCGGTACAGGCACGCCAGGCAAAGGGTTCTGCTGGCCCGGAATCAGGAATTGAAGCAAAGCGAATCCAGGTTGCAAAACATCCTGGATTCGATTCAGGCGGGCATTCTTATCATCCGGAAAAAAGACCGGATCATTATTGCTGCCAATCCGGCTGCGGCAAAAATGGTGGATTTTGAACCCAGGGATCTCATCGGCAAGGTCTGCAACCAGTTCCTTTGTCCGGCTGAAGCCGGGAAGTGCCCGGTTCTGGATCTTGACAACACTGTGGAGAATGCCGAGCGATCACTCATCCATCGGGAAGGCCGATTGATTCCGATCCTGAAAACCGTTACCCCTATCCGGCTGAACAATGATGACTTTTTACTGGAAAGCTTTGTGGATATCACAGACCGAAAGAAAGCCGAAGAAGACCTCCTGGAAAACAACCGGCTGCTTGAAGCGGCCAATGCCCAGGCAAATCTGATGGCGGTTGAGGCAGAGGTGGCAAATATTGCCAAGAGCGAGTTTCTGGCCAATATGAGTCATGAAATCCGTACTCCCATGAACGGGGTCATCGGTATGACCGGGCTTCTTTTAGACACGGCATTGACTGATGAGCAGCGGCATTATGCCGAGACGGTTCGTGCAAGCGGAGAATCCCTTCTTGGCCTCATCAACGATATTCTGGATTTTTCCAAAATTGAAGCTGGCAAGCTGGATCTGGAGATTCTGAATTTTGACCTGCAGATCCTGCTGGAAGATTTTGTTGCTGCACTGGCGGTTCAGGCCCATGGAAAGGGGCTGGAATTGGTCTGCGGCATGTCCTCCGAAGTTCCGGTCCTGCTGCAAGGTGATCCGGGACGCCTGCGGCAGATTCTGACCAATCTGGTCGGCAATGCCATCAAATTTACCCTGGCCGGTGAAGTGGCTATCCGTGTGACCCTGCAAGCCCAGACCCCGGAAGATGTCCTGCTGCGGTTTTCCGTCAGCGATACCGGGATCGGCATCCCAAAGAATAAAATCGGATTGGTTTTTGACAAATTCAGCCAGGTGGACGCATCCACCACACGGCGATTCGGTGGAACCGGTCTGGGGCTGGCCATTTCCAAGCAACTGGCCGAGATGATGGGCGGTGACATCGGCGTAACCAGTAAAATGGGAGAAGGCTCGGAATTCTGGTTCACTGCCCGGTTGAAAAAACAATCCAGAGGGACGGTCGCCCTTTCCCCTTCATTTGCCGATCTGTCCGGTGTAAAGGTATTGATTGTGGATGACAATGCCACAAATCGGGAAATCCTGTCCACTTTACTGACCGCATGGGGTATGTGTACTTCGGAAGCTGTTGACGGTTCCAAAGCCCTGGAAGCCCTTTTCCGGGCCCTGGATGAAAACAGCCCCTTTAAGATAGCGGTCATTGATATGCAGATGCCGGGCATGGACGGCGAAGCCCTGGGCCGGGCCATTAAATCCGACCCCCGGCTGGCTCAAACCCGGATGGTGATATTGACCTCTCTGGGTGTCCGGGGGGACACCCGCCATTTTGCAAGTATCGGGTTTGACGCTTATTTGACCAAACCGGCCAGAACCCTGGAGCTGAAAACCGTTCTTTCCCATATCATGTCCACCCTGGACGGCAAGGCCCTTTCCCAGGCCATTGCCACACGCCACACCGCGCGAGAGACAGTGAACCGGTTCAGTGGCAGCACCGCCCGTATTCTGCTGGCCGAGGACAATATCACCAATCAGCAGGTGGCACTGGGCATCTTGAAGAAAATGGGGTTAACGGCCGATGCCGTTGCCAATGGGAAAGAGGCACTCAAGGCACTGGAAACTCTCCCCTATGACCTGGTGCTCATGGACGTGCAGATGCCACAAATGGATGGCCTCGAAGCGACCCGCCGGATCCGGAGTCTGAAATCCCAGGTCCGCAATCCCGCTATCCCTGTCATCGCCATGACGGCCCATGCCATGGCCGACGACCGGGAAATGTGTCTGGCCGCGGGGATGAACGGGTATGTTTCCAAACCGGTGGATCGGCTGGCACTGGCCGATGAGCTGGGAAAATGGCTGACTCAAGGCCCGGAGCCTGGTGCTGCGTCAGGAGGATCTGCCGACCCTGTGCCGGAAATGATCTCGACATCGGACCGGTTTAATTACAAGGAATTTATGGAGCTGATGATGGATGATGAGGCCTTTGCCAAAACCATCATTGCAGCTTTTCTCGAAGACATGCCCGTCCAGATAAAGGCCTTGAATGCCTTAGTGGAACAGGGTATGACGGACGAGGCAGGTGCCCAGGCCCACAAGATCAAAGGAGCAGCGGCAAATGTCACGGGCAAGGCCCTTCAGGCCATTGCCCATGCCATGGAGAAAGCGGGCAATTCCGGTGATTTAATGCCATTGACCGCTTTGATGCCGCAACTGGAAAAACGATTCATTGAATTGAAAACAGCCATGGAGAAAATATCCGATGCAGATCCTCATTGCTGAAGATGACATCACCTCCCGCCAAATCCTGGCGGGCATATTGAAAAAATGGGGCCATGATCCGATTCTTGCGGAAGACGGAAATGCGGCATGGGATATCATGCAAACCTCCCCTGCGCCTCAACTTGCCATACTGGATTGGGAAATGCCCGGCCTGAAAGGGCCTGATCTGTGCCAAAACCTGCGGGGACAGGATCGCAAAGATCCTTTGTACCTGATCCTGCTCACTGCCAGAAGGGATACTGAAAATATTGTCCGGGGACTGGAAGCCGGTGCCGACGACTATATTGCCAAGCCCTATAACAATGCCGAATTGCAGGCCCGGGTCCAGGTGGGATGCCGCATGATCACGCTGCAAAACCAGATGCGGGAGCGCGAAAAACTCCAGGGGGTTCTGGAGATGGCCGGAGCCGTCTGCCATGAACTGAATCAGCCCCTGCAGGTGGTTTCCGGCCTTTCTGAAATTCTTCTGATGGATATGGACATCAATGACCCAAAACATGCACTGCTCAAGCGCCTATGCGACCAGATCAGCCGTATCGGTGATCTGACCCGAAAAATTATGGGTATCACCAGCTATCAGTCCAAGCCCTATCTGAAAAGCAAGATTGTCGATATCAACCAGGCCTCGCGACCTGAATAACATCTGAATTCTGATTAACTTATAAACTTAAGATAATTGTTTGGGTTAATCAAATCAAATGAGGCTTCAGGATAAGCAGACAGCCACTCTTTCGGCGGCCGCGGTTTTGCTTTTCCCCATTTTATCTCATAACCGAATAAACGACCTTCCCGTTCTTCTACGAAATCCAGTTCATGTTTTGTATAAGTCCGCCAGAAATAATTATTGGCTGTATCGGTCAAATATTCCTGACGTTTTAACCGCTCAATAATGATGTAATTTTCCCATAATTCCCCTGCATCATTTCGTTGTACCAGCAAGTTAAAATTATTGATCAGGGCATTGCGGATGCCGTTGTCAAGAAAATAGTAACGGCAGTTTTTAGTAATTTCATTGCGCAGGTTTCGGCTGAAACCGTTTAATCGCTGGAGCACAAATGCTTTCTCCAGTAAATCCAGATACCGTTCCACTGTGTTTTTGCTCATGCCGAGGGATGTCCCCAGTTCACTTAAAGAAACTTCCTTACCGATTTGAAAAGCAATAAGCTGCAACAGGCGTCCGATTTTGGCTGAATTCCGCACGCCATCCAGTTCCAGAATATCTTTATATAAATAAGATGACACAATGTCTTTAAGATATTGCTCCCGGGAGCGATTATCCGGCATTAAAACTATTTCAGGATATGAACCAAAGATCAGACGGTTTTCTAAATTCGCCTCTGTCTGGTGAATTTTTTCTATTTGTCCGATTTCCAGTTGTGCAAGAGGGAATAGCTTCAGCGTGAATTTGCGTCCTGTGAGAGGCTCTCCTGTAGTGCGCGCCAGATCAAATGCCGAAGAGCCGGTGGCTATCACGCAAACGTTTGGGATATGGTCGACGATAAGCTTGAGGTTAATGCCGATATGGGGAATTTTTTGTGCTTCATCAATAGCAAGCAGGCGGGTCGTGCCTACAAATGCCTTGAGTTTTTCTATTGACTGGCTGGATAAATAAGACTGAATGGTGATATCTTCACCGCTGACCAGACTGTAGGGCTCACTTTCATTTTTTAAGAATTCTTTAAGTAAAGTCGTTTTGCCTGTCCGTCTGGCTCCATAAATTACAATTATTTTACCAGGCATGATAAACTGCTTCAGATTTTTTAATTGAAACTGGGGAATATACATTTTCAAATCTCCGTCATGATAATGACCGTATTATATAAAATTCAGTCATTATGTCAACCAAATTATTGATACTGAAGAAAGGGATGGTGGTCAGCAGAGATAAAAATGATGAAATAATACTGGTTTATTAAGATGCGTTTGTCTATAAGATATTAGAATGTGGGCAGGTAGGAATATAAAAAATTATTGTTTGGGGTGATGATTATGAGTGAGAAAATAGATAAAACCAATTTTGCGGACCTTGAATCCTGTGATCCCGCAGATGTGATGGCCCGGACAGGCTGCGAGTTTGATCCGGATGCCCGTCAATATCGCATAAACATCTGGGGGCATGTGTATTGTGTGGATCTGAAAGCCTATGAAGTGCGTTCTGAAGGGCCCGGTCTTGACTCCTATCATGATTATCTGCACTTGTTTATCCTGTATTTTCTGATGAAATCAAAATCGATTCCCCCGGAAGAAAAATGGGTGTCTGAAAAAGACATAAAAGGAGGGGCAGGCTTTTTCAGGGGCCCCCACACCCTGCCGACGGATTGGATCAGCAAACGGTTCGGAGATGATATCAAGGCCTTCAGGCAGGCCTGCGAAAAACTGGGCGGGTTTCCCTTGGCCCTTGCCGATGCAGCTTTTTCATTTCAGATCACCCCATCCCTTCCGGTTGCGGTATTGTACTGGCAGGGGGATGAGGATTTTCCCTGTGAGACTAAGCTCTTGTTTGACAGGACAATCGAGCAGCATCTGCCGCTCGATATCATCTTTGCCCTGGCTGTAGAGGTCTGCCATTCAGTGTCGGTTCAGGTCTAAACCGTTTATTTCACGGCATTGAGCAAAGATTTCGCCACATCTGCGAATTCCTTTTCATTGAAACAGAACTGCATATCCAGGAAATTTTGCCTGAACTTAACAATTTCATCCTTGATGGCAGTCCCGTGTTTGATGAGATCTCCCATTAAAGCCGCCAGGGCCTTGAAATCATTTCCCTTCATGCCGAACCGCGTCATTTCCGATACACCCATCCGAAGGGCGCCGGAAGCGGTAAATCCTTCTTCAACCGGGGTGGCCTGGTAATTGACAATGATATTGTTTTCTTCAAGCGCACGGGCGATTCTTGCTCCTTTGCCGTATCCTACAGTTAAGATCACCTGGTGAGTTTCGGTAAAAGAGATGGAAGGATCACCGGCTACCTCCAGGCCGTTTTCCTTCAGAGCAGCGGCAAAAATCTTGGCATTTGAAATAATGGATTTCTGATAGTCTTCCTTGAAATGATTCATTTCATAGGCGGAAAATAAGAGTCCGGTCAAGGTGCCCAGATGATGGTTGCTCACGCTTCCGGGGAAGGTCCTTCGCTGGACCGCTTCCCAGAGACCATATTCAAGTTCTTCTTCATTGAAATCGGAAGCGATGACCCCGCGCTGGGTCCCGAAATAGGTTTTGTGGGTGGACCCTGTGACAATGTGGGCACCTTCCTTTAACGGCTCCTGGAAATGGGGTCCGTAAAGCCCGAGGACATGGGCCATATCGTACATAACGATACAATCCGGGGCAAATTCGTCCACCAGTTTCCGGATTTCCGTTACCGGTTCTTTATGAATGATCATACTTTTGCCGAGAATGACAAGTTCCGGCTGATGCTCTTTGATCAGGGCTTCGCAGGCTTTTATGTCGATTTTATAGGGATTGTCCTTTTCTACGGGGAAATTAACGACCGCAGCTTTTTCGGTTTTGGGGTCCCGTGCCACAAAGTCCCGAAGGGCTCCCATGGGCTGGGCACTCAAATGGCCACCTTTGATAATATGGTTGTTCATGATTTTCCGGATTCGTTTTTGTTCGCTTTTTCTGTCTGTCCGGTTCAAAAAATCAACAAGAGCGCTGAAGAAGGCGGCATTGGCCATCTGGCCGGAGATGACTCGCGATTCAATGTTCCGGCAATTGAAATAGGTTTGGAATTCCCGGTTTAAAAGGCGCTCCACCTCGTTGATGAAGCCGGTTCCCTGGTAATAAAAAACATCTTCCCCTGAAAAGGCCTTGATCTCTTTGTGTTCAGCATACCGGTTGACCGGGTCGCTGATGGACAAAAGCCGTGACAGATAAGACTGGCTCATCTCGGACGGGATCAGGTTGATGCATTGTTTCTGCCGCCATTCATGGTTATGGACTGCCTTTGACAGGAGCTGCCGCGCAAGGCCGGGATAGTTCCCTTCTTCGTCGGAAGCCTTTTTGATCCGTAGCTGATCCTCGGGAATGGATCGGACAAAGGGCGGTGCTTCGGAACTCATATGATAGGGAACCACAACCCCTTTGCAGCGCTTTTTCCGGATTTCGATGTCAAGGGTTTCTCCTTCACAGATGGTGCTGTCGATCAGGGCCATGGCAACGGCTCTTTTCTGGGGGTCGTCCTTAAAGGCTGAATCCAGACCTGTTCCCAGGGGTTCCTGAAAAGGGATCATAGTGCCTGAAGTGATAACCCCCACATGTCGATCTCCGGCAAATACCGGGTATCCTTCCCGTGCAATACCTTTTCCGGTGACGGCAATGGCCATGACCATCCTGGGCAGATCGGATATGTCTTCAAATCGGCGGTTCATGATATTTTTTAGGGCCCGGTGCTGGCGATACAGTGCCGCCTTTCCGATGAAATCGCCTTTCAGGGGAGAAAAGCTCACGGCAAATCTGGATAATTTGGAGGCAAACAAGGGGATCTGTTTTCCATCATGGTCAGTGCCAAGTTCATGGCCGTAAAGGGGAAGACAGGCCTCAAGCCTTAAGGTGTCCCGTGCGCCAAGGCCGATGGGCATGGCCCCTTTTTCCATGAGAAGCGTCCACATGGAAACGGCATGTCTGTTCTCGATAAAAAGTTCAAACCCCAATGGTTCGCCAGTATACCCGGTTCTGGCCAGAGAGGTCTCAACGCCGTTGATTTCCACTATGGAAAGGTAGTTTCGGGCCGGTTCCGGCAGTTTGCCGCGGGTAACGATCTGTTCGATAATGGATTTTGAAAGGGGGCCCTGGAGGGAAATCATGGCGATTTCAAAGGTCTTGTCCAGCATTTCGATATCCGGGTAATTTTTAAGATGGGCCTTAAAATGAGCCACGTCTTTTTCCCTGTTGGAGGCATTGACCACCAGGAGATATTCATCCGGTTTGAACCTGTAGAGATAGGCATCATCCACAGCGCCGCCGGTTTCATTCTGGATCAGGGTGTACTGGCTTTCACCCACATTCAAGGCGGCTGCAGTGTTGGTCAGGACATGCTGGAGAAATGGCAGGGCATCTTTGCCTTTGAAATAGAGTCGGCCCATGTGCGAGATATCAAAAATCCCGGCAGTTTTTCGAGTGGCCATATGTTCATTAATAATACCTGCCGGATATTGAATGGGCATTTCCCAGCCCCCGAATTCAACTATCTGGGCAGCCAGATCCAGGTGTTTCTGATAAAATACGGTTCTTAAAAGTTCGCTCATGGGATTCTCTCTTATAAAATTAATGATTTTATCTATAAAACGTGGACATTCATATCATATAAATAAAAAATCGTAATCGAAACAGAAAAATATGTCAATAATTATCGGTTGTCCAATTATCGAACATGATGACGATAAAAGCCTCGAAGAAGAAGGGTCAGGGCAGCAAGGGTACAACTTCCGGATAAAAGACAGACGGGCAGAAGCCCGTAGTTTGACCAGATAATACCGCCAAGAAAGGCTCCTGAAACTCGTCCCATCCCTGCAACGGCAAAAAAGGCCGACATGGTGGAAGCCCTCAGCTCAGGAACAAGCTCGGTAGAAAGGCCCATGGAGGTCACAATAGTGAATTCAAAGGTGAAGAATACAAGAAAAAGGCCTGAGAGGACATAATATAGACCGATATCCAGAAGCGGCAGAAGAAAATATGCAAGGGTGCATAGGGTTGTTCCGATAAGAGTGGTCTTTTTTAACCCGATCCTGTCCGAGAAAAAGACGGTGAATCCTTCTCCCAGAACTTCGGAAAGCCCGATGAAAATAGTTCCAAAGCCAATGGCGGCCAAAGAAAGGTGATAGGATTTTTCGAGCCAGGCCCCGTAAATCACAAAAAGATTGTCATTGGCAAGGGCCATGAAAAAGGAAAAGCCCAGCATCCCTGAAACCTGACGGTTTTTCAGGATGGTCTTCCAGTTAGACAGGAAGGGTGATCGGGGTTTTGAAGCCGGGACGGTTTTCCTGCCCGCTGCCTTGGGCATGACTTTTAGTATGATGAAAAAACACACAAGGCTCAGGCCACCGATGATGAAAAAGGGGGTCTGCCATGAAAAACGCTCAATCACCATTCCGGCCACAGGAATGCCGATGAGGGTGGAGCCTGCCCAGGCAAGCTCGGTAATCCCGATAATTTTCCCCCGTTTTTCATAGGGTACAAAATTTCCGATAAAGGCCTGGAGACTGGGATCGAATATGCTTTTGGCAAGCCCTGCCAGAAAAAGGCAGATAACCAGCACCGGGTAAAGGGGGATGAAGCCCAGGGAAAAGGTCCCGATGGTCAGAAGTAAAAGGGACAGGAGCATTACAAACCGATATCCGTATTGATCGGCAAAGCTTGCCCCAAGAGGCCCCAGGATTGACGTGGCCTGGTTCACGGCAATGACCGATGTGATGGCGGAAAGTTCGACATGAAGACCCCGCGCAAATTCAGGGGCAAAGGGATAAACAAGGCGCCGGGTAACATTGAACAAAAACTTGGTAAAGGTGGTGATGGTGATGAACCCGGCAAATTTTTCAGGATCGATTGTCATGGGAATCCGGTTGATAAAGGACTATAAGGTCGCAAGAAGTTTAAATTTGTCAAAAATCAGGAGAAGCCCGATGATGATCAAGAGGACGCCGGAGACCTTGTTGATGATACCGATAAGTTTTGTAGCCCGTTTCATGATGCTGAGAAGGGATTGGATGAAAAACGAAAGAACCAGAAACGGAAGGGCAAGACCGGCAGAATAAACCGCCAGGAGCAGGACGCCTTTTAACACCGTGTCCTGGTTTCCGGCCACAATCAGGATGGACCCCAGCAGGGGGCCGATACAGGGGCTCCATCCTGCGCCAAAGGCCATACCGATGACAAATGTGCCCATGAGATGCAATGGTTTTTCCTTAACATGTAATCTCTTTTCAAAATGGAATCCCTTGATGTTGATGATCCCAAGAAGATGAAGTCCGAATACAATGACAATACCACCGCCAAGATACCTTACAATCCAGGAGTATTGGGAGGCAATGCCGCCCAGAAATGAAGCTGAAGCCCCAAAGAGAATAAAGATAAAGGAAAACCCGGCCACATAGAAAAGCGTGGACAGGATGACTTTTCGTCGGGTTTCTGCTTTGTTTTCCGTGAGTTCATCCAGGGACAGGCCGGTGATAAAGGAGAAATAGGCCGGTATCAGGGGCAGAACGCAGGGAGAAAAAAACGAGAGAAGCCCTGCAACAAGGGCTGCTGAATAGGTCAGGTTTTCGTTGAACACAGGAGCCTCCTTAAGAAATTAAAATTTATAATACATTCAGCATCATCAGTGATCCTGCCAGGATGGATATGGCGATTCTATAATATCCAAAAACTTCTAACCCATGCTTATTCAAATAGGTCACCATCCATTTAACCGATATGATGGCTGAAACAAAGGCAACTCCAACACCTGTTGCAAGTGGCAGGGGATGGAAAATCTGTAACATAACCTGGCCATGTTTCAGAATATCAAAGGCTGTTGCCGCACTCAGGGTGACCACACCCAGTAAAAAACTGAATTCTACGGCTGACGCCATGGTCAGGCCGGTGAGCAATCCGCCGGCAATGGTCGTCAGACTTCTACTGATACCGGGCCACATGGCAATGCATTGCGCTGTGCCGATGATCAAGGCGCTCTTCCATGAAAGGTCATGTAAGGAAATGCTGTTGGTTAACGTTTGGCCCGACTTCCTGTTTTTGGAGGAAATGATCAGGATGACCACCCCGCCGACAAACCACGCCGCAATGACCGGCCATATTCCGAACAAATACGCCTTGATCGACCGATTCAGTAAAAGACCGATAACGGCAGCCGGCATAAAGCCAAGAATGATATTGATGAGCAGCTTCAAGCCTTGCTTGTCTTTACCCATTAACCCCAATATCATCTGTTTGATATGCCTTCTGTATAATCCGATGATTGCCAGAATAGCACCGATTTGAATACAGATGGTATAGGCATCGGCAGCCTCCTTTGCTTTCTCATCTTCTCTGGAAGTAATGGATGATTTTTCAATCCCCAGGATACGCCCGGCCAATAACAGATGGCCGGTTGAACTGATGGGCAGATATTCCGTCACACCCTCGACAATCCCTAAAATAACGGCATGGCTGAAGGGCATGCCACTGGTTTTATCGTCTTCCTGGATTTCAGATGGAGCAGCACCGGCGGTTTTTAGGGCTATTATAACGGTAAAAAATAATACCAACGAGATCTTGCCAAACTGGTTTTTCATCCTGTAAAGTATTGTCATGAGGTTTCTTTTATATTAAAAATAAGCCGCGATAGGAACGAGTCGGCGCTGTATGTGAGTCCTGTGAGCATGGGTCTTCTTAACACAAATATCAGCCGAAAACAAGGACAGAACCGCAAGGACAATAATTCTCGGTTGATGTCTTGACAAAAAAAGAATGTCGGGGTATGGCTTTACCATATCCTTTAGTGTACACAGTATTCAAATAGCGAAATAGACTTATTAACTTAAAAAAGGAGAAAATCCATGGATGTTAAAAAAACACTATCCCTTTCGTTTTTCACAGTAATGTTGATGCTTGTATTTTCAACCTCAGCCTCGGCCGCGTGGACCGCACAAAGAATTATTATTCCGTATAGCAGTATCAATGCAGTTTCAGGATACTGGACTGGATTGGCTATAAATAATCAATCAAGCTCATCAGAAACCTTTAATATACAGGTATATAATGAAGCTGGAACGCTTCTGGCTTCCAGCACTTGTATTACAGTTCCCGCTATTTGAATACT
>JAIFMF010000198.1 GCA_020048635.1 Desulfobacula sp.
TGATGTCCATTGCATAAAGATTGTTGTTTTGAATGAATTTATTCAGAACCCCCGGTTTAACCCTTACAAAATACCGCCAGACATCGGGTGGTTTCACTTCAAGCCCGATAGAGCGGTAATCCGCGATGGTCGGGGTTTTTTCCGATTTGTAAATATCAAAATGGGGAGTGATATTGGAGGACTCCACCGCTCCGATGGCGGCCTCGTCAATATAGGCCACCTGGAGAAGATAATGGTCTTCCAGCACATCCTGGGGAACGTTCAGATCGCGGGCGCTAAGGCCCACGGCGGCAATACCGCCGCCCTTGCCGTTGCCCCGGTTGTGCATCTGGACCGAGGGTTCATAGATATGGCGTCCGGCAATGGGGATGGAGGCCATGAAGCCGGTGACGCCGCAGCCGCCTTCTTCGTCGCATTTGTTCACCGGTGTTTCGATATGGGGAATCCGTCCCCGTGAAGCCAATATATGTTTTATGAGGGAATCTGTCTGCCTCTTCATCATGATAAAAATCCTTATTATAAAACCATTTTATAGCCGGGTGCGGGCTGGTATTGTTTTCTTTCTTCCTCATCCAGATAATCGAGATGAATGAGAAGATCTGACCGGCCCCGGAGGTCTTTGATGCTTTTCAGGCCAAAGGATCGCAAAAGCGAGCACCACTGTTTTCTCCAGGCCATGTACATGTTCACCAGCCGCTGTTCCACATAGGCCTCATCGATCATGTACCCCAGCTCCGGGTCTGTGGTGGCGATGCCTCTCGCGCAGCCGCGGCCGCTTTCACAGTTTCCGCACCTCACACATTCCACGGCCACCAGATCAGCCGTTCCGATGACGCAGCCGTCGGCACCCAGGGCAATGGCTTTGGCCACATCCATGGCATTTCGTATGCCGCCGCTGGCGATGAGGGTGATTTTGTCCCTGGCCCCTTCTTCCACCAGGAACCGGTGGACTTTGGGGATGGCATATTCAATGGGCATGGCAATGTTTTTCTTGGCAATGTCCGGGGCTGCACCCGTACCGCCATAACTGCCGTCGATATGGATGATATGGGCTCCGGCGTAATAGGCGCCCACGGCAACCATGTCCACATCCGTGGGCGTGGAGACTTTTACCGAGCAAAGCACCTGGTGGTTAATCTCTTTCATCCAGTCCACATGCTTTTTGTGGTCTTCCACAGAATAGACCGAATGAAAGGGAAAGGGCGAGAAAAGAGGTCTGCCCACAACGGTTTCCCGCATTTTTGCCACGGCCTCGGTGACTTTTTCCCCGAGAAGATGGCCGCCGAGTCCCGGTTTTGCGCCCTGGGCATATTTGAATTCCATGACCGGGCAGTTCTGGATGGTTTCTTCCCGCACGCCAAAAAGGCCGGTCGCCACCTGGGTGATGACATGGTCTTTGTAAGGCAGGAACTCCGGCGGATATCCCCCTTCACCGGTACAGGTCAAAGAATTCAGCCGTTTGGCCGCCCTTGCCCGGCCCACGATCACGGAGAGAGCCGTGGACCCGTAAGACATGCCCCCACCGTAGCAGGGAATGGAAATGGTTTTCAAGGGTCTACCGTCCCCGGTCTTGTTGAGCTCAATGCTGGTATCCATCTCTTCATCACTGAGATTGACGGCAAGCGTAGAATCAGGTTTTTTAAACCGCATCTTGTCAAACCCGCCACCGGAATTACCCAGATTGTATTCCAAATCCACATGGGGGGCACAGCCGGTTTCGGCCATGGCAAAATGACCCAGCAGCATCTCCGGGGTCCAGCGGTAATCTCCCATGGTTTCAAGCAGGGGATTTGCCTTCAGGGTCATGGCATCTTCCGGGCAGTGCTCAATGCAGTAATGGTCTGTGTCTTTGCAGTCAAACCCGATGCAGTTGTGCTCCACCGGTCTGAAGGGGGCGATATGGTTCTCCGGTTTGATGTGGACCCCATAAGGGCAGAGTTCTGCGCATTTCCCGCAGGCGATGCAGCTTGAATTTCGCTTTATAATATATTTGCCGATGGTATTTCGAAACCGCGAAGGGGCCGGTTTAGTTTCAGGCAATGCATTTATTTTTTGATTCATGATTTATCCTACATCCAGAGATACTTTTCGTTCACCGAAAATCGGTGCAAAGCTTTCTTTTTCAAGATCCTCAAACCACATGGAACGGCCGACTTCGCCTCGGAGGCGTCTTGCCTCCCTCATTCCCATGGCCCCCAGCATCTCCAGCATCTGGTTTCGCCAGGCGCCCATGAGATTGATGATCCGGTTGCTGCCATATTCCGGGTCAATGGTTTCCAGGTTGACCGGACAGGACAGGCCGTTCCGGCAACGGTTGCAGAGGCGGCATTCCATGGCAAGCAGCAGGGGCCGGTCAATGACCACACCGTCGGCGCCGCAGATGATGGTTTTATTCACATGTTCGGCCATGCTCACCCCGCCCGAGGCCAGGATATTGATCTGCCGCCGGGTTCCGGCCTTTACCAGGGCCACATGGATGTCTCTCAGCATATCCTTGATAAACCGCGGGTTTTGGGAATTGAATTCCCGGCCGTTGTAATCGGCATACACATGGAGGGTATCCATGGCGGTTTTTGAAAGATCAACCCCGATCCCGGCATAATCCAGATTTGCACTCAAGGGCAGCCCCACACTGATGACCAGGTTTTCATTGACAGTCTTTAATGCATCCAGAACGGTTTCAATGCCGGGTTCATAGTCGATTTCCACCATGTCCGAACGCTTTAAAAGATCGGTAAACTCATGAAAATTTTCTTTTTTCACTACAGGGATGATCACTGTTCCAAAAGGCTCAAGGGTTTCATCTATATCAGCCGCATCCATGAACATTTTTGTTCCGATGGTCTGTGCGGCCTTGAGCATGGAAACCAGAACTTTTTTGCTCAACACCCCGAATTTGGGCTTTTGAAAAAGGATGGGCAAAGGGATTTCAAGGATGGGTTTGACCGTCACGGCCAGGGACCCGTCTTCATGAAAGGCAAGTCTTTCGGGCCTCCTGGACAGCTCGATACAGGTATTGATATATTCCCTTCCATGGATGCCATCACGGGTGGGCCGGACGATTTCCGACATATCCGTCCACATGGAGTCAAAGCCTTTGCCTGCAAAGGGCCCCCGGTATCCGGCCCCGGACACGGGAATGCTCCCGGTATGGGCCTGGTACCAGGTCCGGTTGATGACATCGGGCGTATAGTATTCATCACCGATTTCCCGGTATTCAGGGTTGATGACCCGTGAAAAGATTCCCTTGGTGCATTCCTGGATGCATCTGAAACAGGAATTGCAGGTGTAAAGATATTCAGGCTCTTCCATGTTGCTCATGTGAAGATAATTGTTCTTGAAAATATCATACACACATTTTTTCTTTACACACTCTTTGCAGCTTCCGGCACAGTTTTCCCTGAATTCTATGGTGGCATATTTACCCACGGGATAAAATTTCGGCGGAGCAGGTTTTGTGTGAATCGTATATTTTTTAGGCATACCCTTTCCTTTTATTTCAACCCGGCCTGTTTGACAATTTTCCCGACGGCTTCTTCCCATTCAATGGCCATGATGTGAACTCCGCTGACACCCTTGAGCTCCTTCAGTTCTTCAATGGTTTCAAGACAGATCCGGATGCCTTCATCGGCCTGGCTTTTTTTGTCCACCCCGTCCATCCTTTTGATGATGTCGTCCGGGATATCCATACCGGCCACCTTGTTTTTCATATACCGCGCCATACCGGCAGATCTTAAAGGCGTTACCCCACCGAGGATATACACTTTTTCCGTCAGGCCCTGTTCCCTTGAAAGCCTGATCCATTCTTTGAACCGGTCCATATTGTAAATACACTGGGTCTGGATAAAATCGGCTCCGGCATCAATTTTTTTGGCAAGGCGGATCACCCGGTATTCAAAGGGATCGGCAAAGGGGTTGGCAGCGGCGCCGATAAACATCTGAGGGGCCACATCCAGATCAAACCCGCTCATGTCCTTGCCTGTTTCCCGCATGTCCCTTACCGTGCGGATGAGGTTCATGGAGTCGATATCAAATACATTCATGGCATCGGGCTGGCTGCCGAATTTCTGATGATCACCTGAAAGGCAGAGGATGTTTCTGATACCGAGAGAATAGGCGCCCATGATGTCCGACTGAATGGCAATCCGGTTTCTGTCCCGTACCACCATCTGCATGACCGGTTCAAGCCCGGCCGCCACCAGGTGGACCGAGGCGGCAATGCTGGACATCCGGACAATGGCGGTCTGGTTGTCCGTCACATTGACGGCATCCACATATCCGTTCAAGAGATTGATTTTTTTATCGATAACTTCTTTATTGGCGCCCCTTGGCGGGCCACATTCACTAGTGACGGCAAATTGACCCTGGCTGAGTTTCTCATGGAGTCGGCTGAAGGTTTTCATAGAATATGGTCCTCCCTGACAAGTTTTCTCGGCCCGCCGGAAAGACTGGTATTCCAGTTTTTCGGGGGGATATAGGTTCTGAGGCTGTCAAGCTGTCCTAAGGTGGTCAGCCGTTCAATGATCAAATGCCAGGCACAGGGGGTGTCCGGATGGATCTCGCAGACGCCTTTCTGTGATCCGCCGCAGGGGCCGTTCAAGAGTTTTTTGGCACACCGGGTCACCGGGCAGACGCCGCCAAAAGTGGCCAGTCCGCAGTTGCCGCACCCGGAACATTCTTCTGTGAAAATTCCCGGCCGTTCCTGGATACCGATAAAGGTGGTATTCACCCCCGGAAGCACCACATCTTTGACAAATCGTTTGGCAAGGGCCTGGACTCCAGCGCCGCAGGCCAGGGAAAGGATTGCATCATTTCTCTTTATACTTTCGGATGCTTCCTGGATAAATTCATTTTCACACTGGCGTTCAATGGTCATCTCTTCGATCTGAACGGACCTTGCCATTTTTTTAAAGCTCAGCCGCAAAGCCGATGCCAGGACAGCCACTTCATCTTCTCCGCCTGCAAAGCAGGTTTTGACACAGGTGCCGCAGCCCAGGATCAATACCTTTTTATAAGGCTCCACAAGGCCGATGATTTCATTTATGGGTTTCTGACTCGCAGTTATCATTAGTTGTATTACTCCATATCTTGGGCAAAATTGGAAACATGCCAAGGTCAAAGCAAGACAATGGATTTTCATCCTTCTCAAGTTTTATTGAACCGGGGAGTGAAGGTTCAATAAAACCGGAAAATTCTGAAACCCATTGCCTTGCTTTAAACTTGATCTTTTGAATTAATTCAAGCGATTCAAAGCAGGATTCGGGCCCATGGTCTGAAGATCCTGAATCGTGTTCCGGATGATTTCAGTGATGGAGCCTTTGTCTTTTGCAGTGGTGTTGAATATGTTGAGCCGTCTGCCGTCCAGCCCGATGGCATCCAGGATGGTCTTTACATAGTCAACCCGTTTTCTGGCCCGAAGACCGCCTTCGGCATGGCGGCAGTTTTTACCCGGACAGACGAGTACGAGGACTGCATCGGCGCCGGCTTCAAAGGCCTTTAAAAGGTGGATGTCTTTTGTCATGGAAGAACATGCCATCCGGACGGTTTTCATTTCACATCCGTCAATCTGTGATGATGTTTCTTCAAAGGAATTCAAACAATGGAACAGGGTCAGCTTTGGTGTCGTTTCGAGTTTCATTTTTCTTTCCCAAAATTAAAATAAAAAGGGCGTTTGCCCGGTAATGTTTGGGAAAACGCCTTTGTTTTCTTTTAATTCTGCGAATACGCCTTTGTATTCAGCTAACGGACACCCTAAAAGGTATGCTTCCTATTGTCAAGAGTTTTTTTCCATGAAACACAGGCGGAGTAAAAAACCGGAAAGAATTGATTTGCTATTGAATTCAAATACTCATTTCATGTATACAATAATTACAGGAGAGGCAGGCTTCCGGCATTGATTTAATGTGTCTGTTGCAATACAGAGACAACAAAGTTAGGCAGCAGCTGGCAATAATAAAGGGGGGGGGTGTGTGCCATGCATCAAAATATATTTTCACCCAGTGAAATAGAAAGAATTATCCTTGAAAAAATCAGAATGCTGCCGCCGGATAAAATCGATGAAGTGGGCGATTTTATTGATTTCATAAGCCGGAAAGGCAGGGACAGCCAACTGCTTCAGTCTGCGGCCAGGATGTCGGAGAATTCGTTTAATAAGGTCTGGGACAATTGCGAGGATGATGTCTATGATCGGTTATAAATTCGGGGACATTATACTGGTCAAGTTCCCTTTCACCGATCAAAGCAGCGCTAAAAAGCGTCCGGCTGTGATTATCAGTTCAACCGCCTACAATCAAAATCGACCGGATATCATCATCATGGCGATCACCAGCCAATCTCACAGTTCAGATAATTTTCCGTTCATCCATTATGTATAGGTATTTTTACCATGAAGCTCCTGAAGGGCATGAAGATATTGTCACTCTCACCATCTGGAAAGGAGCAGTACCGCCATGCAATTTTTTTTGTGTCTAACGTGTCGAATTGCCAATAGATAATAATTTTTCATACAAGGTTTCCGGTGCTATGTCTGCTCCGGTTGGCCAGGAGATGGTTCCCCCTTCCACTGTGGCTTTTGAAAAGACGCTGTCGTCTTTGATGGATTGAAAGACAGGGCCTCGCGACAAATATTCTGAAAAATCGATGTTTCCCTCGACACCGTCATCAAATTTAATGCAATAGACATATTTGCCAAGATATTTGATATCTATCACTTCATTAAATTCCCACATGATTCACCTCATTCCAATGGGGGTATCTTTTTGATTTGTTCACCCTTTTGCGCCAATTTCCAGTCTTCATTAATTTCATAGTAATACATCCTTATGATAATGCCAAAAAAGACTGAAATGGCGGGCGTTTTGCTTTACCTTCCGATCACTGTTATTTAATAAAAGTATACCATGAATCCAACTGAAGTAAATTAATTTCTGTTGAGATTTCAGTTCAATTTCTGTTATGAGATATCGGGAAATGGTTTAGAATCTGTAGATGAACCTGAGTTGAAAAAGAGGTATGGAAACTGGAAAAGTAGTCAACCGCAATCTGCTGCTTCCCTATGGGGTCCCCTATTTTGCATATGTGGGAATTGCCGCACTGGGAAAGGACAGAATTCCGGATGAAATAGGATATATCCTGAAGATCATTATTGTCCCGCTCCTTTTATACTGGGCCTGGAAATGGTATGCACCGATTACGG
>JAIFMF010000081.1 GCA_020048635.1 Desulfobacula sp.
CTGAGACACCTGCCCTCCGCCACCTGGGCAGGGAAAAATGAGGCCGGGCCGGATACAGATCCGGAGCAGAAAATAAAAGCCGCAGAGATTATCAAACAGTCTGAACCCTACCTGGAATTAGGCCTTCACGGCATAGGCCACGAATTCTGGGATAAGGGCGTGATGCAGCGCTCCGAATTCCACGACGCGGACTGCAATATGCGGGACCCGGATGAGATCAGAAAACATTTGTCCTGTTTTTTAGCCATCATGGATCAGTATGGATTTTCCACCAGACCCGGGACCTTTATCCCCCCGGCCCTGAAACACAGTTTTGGAGACCCGGAAAAGGGAATCCAGAAAATACTGGGCGAATTCGGGATCGAATCCGTCACCCTTTTGTTCAGCAGGGCAAAGCTGTATTCTTCGCCCCAGACAGAAACCATTGCCTGGGAAAACGATGTGCTGCTGGTGAACCGGGGAGAAGCGGAAATTCCCTGGAACCGTGTGGCGGCCAGCCCTGAATTCCGGTTTGACCGGCCGGTGATGGCCCTTCACTGGGCCAATCTTCTCCATCCTGATCCCGGTAAAAACCATCAGATCATAGAGCAATGGGCAGATTATATCCACCAGGGCTGTGAAGAGAACGGGATTCTTTTGGCCCGGGATTCCGGAGCCTGTTTCACCCAGTACTGCCATAAAATTCTGTCCACAATCGAACGGGTGGATCACGGTTTTTCCATTGATGTCCGATGGATGGACACGGTTCCGTCACGTGTGTCAAAAAATCCCATTTTCCTGAAACTGGATATGCCGCAAAGAACCCCCATAGACATATTCGGGGCAACCCTGCTGCCCTGCCGGAGACCAGCTGAAAAACCATTTCTGAAGCTTGCGGTTTCAGGGAGTGAAAGAAGAATTTTCATAAGACCCCGCAAAGTGATATAGAAAATCCTGATACGGATTCAAAAGATCATTCATACTATCTTTTTGACATCAGCCGCCCTATATCTATAATACAGCCTATGAAAATTGAGCACATACTTGAAAAAGGCTCGGGTAATCTGAACGAAGATGCCGTGGTCATCGAGAAGAATCTTTTCGGCGTGTTTGACGGGGCCACCAGCCTTGAGAGAAAAACCTTTGAAAATGGGAAAACCGGCGGATTTCTGGCATCGTCCGAAGCAGAATCAGTTTTTAGAAAAAATCATTTTCCCCTGATTGACCTGGCCAGGGGAGCCAACAAGGCCATCTGTCACCGGATGATGGCCCACGGCGTGGATCTGAGCCGCAAAGAAAACCTCTGGAGCACCAGTGCGGCTGTCATCCGGCTTAAAGACAACACGCTGGAATGGGTGCAGACCGGCGATGCTTATATCATTCTGATATTCCATGACGGCAGCCATAAGGTCCTTATCGAACAGGACGATCATGATTATGAAACCCTCTGCCTGTGGCCTGCAAGAAAAGAGGCCGGGAATCCGGGGATGGAAAAGGCGCTGGCGGATCAAATCAGAAAAAAGCGATGTGAAATGAACCTGACCTACGGGGTATTAAACGGTGAAGACAAGGCCATTGATTTTTTACATCACGGCTATGAACCCCTGGATCAGGTTAAAGACATTCTCCTGTTTACAGACGGTCTTTCAATCCCGTCGGAATTACCTGAAAAGAAAAAAAATTTTTCCCCTCTTGTGGACCTTTATCAGACCCTTGGACTCGGCGGCCTGAAAAACAGAATCCGGGAGATGGAGGACCTTGATCCCCAATGCAGCCGGTATCCCAGATTCAAACCCCATGATGATATTGCCGCCATCTCAATCCGGGGTCTTTCCCTGTCGTCTAAAAACAGCCTTCAATGAATTTATGGCAGCTTAAAATATTTGTTGCAGTTATCGAGCATAAAGGATTTTCAAAAGCTTCCGAAGCCATCAACCTGTCCCAGCCCACGGTGAGCAGCCATATCAAAGAACTTGAAGAGTATTTCCAATGCCCCCTTCTGGACCGTCTGGGAAAAACTACGGAACCGACCCGGGCCGGCGAAATATTATATGAACATGCCAAAGAGATCCTGGCCCTGAGCAAACAGTCCGAGGATTCCATCCGGGATTTTCTGGGAAGCCTGAAAGGATCTCTTTTTGTGGGCGGTAGCACTATCCCGTCCGGTTATATTTTCCCAAAGATTATCGGGTCTTTTTCAAGACAGTTCCCGGATATCCATGTGGAAATGATTTCCGGCGATACCACAGACATTATCGAGGAGATCAAAAAAGGAAAAATCGATATCGGTATGGTCGGTGCAAAAACCGATGATCCCTTTATCCTTCAGGAAGAATATATAGCGGATGAGATGCGCCTGATCGTTCCTTCAGACCATAGGTGGGCACAAAAACCCTTTATCGGCTGCCGGGAGCTTTTTTCAGAACCCTTTATCAAACGGGAAAAAGGATCGGGAACATGGCAGACCATTCAAAACAGCATGGAAACCGCCGGGTTCGATACAAATGATCTGAAAGCCCCGGTGACCATGGGCAATACCGTGTCCGTGATCCAGGGGATTCTCCACCGTGTCGGGGTTTCCATTCTGTCCACCATTGCCGTGCAGGACGAAATCGACAACGGCCGCCTGAAAGCATTATCCGTAGAAGAGTTGAACCTTGGCCGGTTTTTTTATCTCACCACATCGGCCAGAAGATACCTGTCTCCTGTTGCCGCCAAATTCATAGAATCTGCAAAGCTCGCAAGATAAACCGGAAATATTTCTTGAACTATACAATTTGATCTGTTATTTGGTATACTATGTATATCAAAAGAACAGGTGAAAATGATCTTAAGGCAGCTCTTAATTCCGGCAAAGTGGTCCTTGTCCTGGGCGCCCGGCAAGTGGGAAAAACCACCCTTGTCCGGGAAGTCCTAAAAAATGAAAACGTCAAATTTCTCAATTTTGATATTGAAATCGATAAAGCCCGCTTTCTTGCCGCCGCTTCCCTGAGCCCGGCAGAAGGCCTTCGGACACTGGGCAATCCTGCCATTCTGGTCCTGGATGAGGCCCAGCGCCTGCCTGAAACTGCAAGAATTGTAAAAGGCTGGCATGATGCGCAAATTCCGGCCCGCATCCTTCTTTTGGGATCATCTTCTCTTGATCTGCTCAATCAAAGCGTGGAGAGCCTGACCGGTCGAAATTGGAAAATCGTATTGCCGCCTCTGACTTTTTCCGAAGCCTTGAGCAGCCAGGACTGGGCCGGAACCGGGCTTAACCCGTCAACCCTGCGCGAGCATTTTACCGCAGCACTGAAAGCTTTTTTGCTGCAGCGCATGGCTTTTGGCAGCTATCCTGAAGTGGTGCTTTCCCCGGACCCGAAGCGCCTTTTGCGGGAACTCAGTTCAGACTATTTATGGAAGGATGTTCTTCAGGCAGGCCTCGTCAAAACCCCGGACCTGATCCGCCGTCTACTCACGCTCCTGGCTCACCAGACCGGAAACGAGGTATCCATCCACGAGCTGGCAACTCAGCTCTCAATGGCCCGGCCCACGGTGGAACGGTATCTGGCGCTGCTGGAACAGACCTTTGTCATTTTCCGGCTTCCTGCCTTCAGCACCAATCCGAGAAAGGAAATCTCAAAGAGCCAAAAGGTATATTTCTGGGACACCGGAATCCGCAACGCACTTCTGAATACATTTGCGCCGGATGAGCTTCGGCCCGACATCGGCTCCCTATGGGAAAACTGGGTGGTGGCTGAAATGGCCAAAACGAACCTTCTTGCCGGATCCCCCTGTGAGCTGTTCTTCTGGCGGTCTCGCTCCCAGGCAGAAGTGGATCTGGTGGTAAAATCCGAGTATGGTCTGAAAGCCTTTGAAATCAAATGGACCCCGCGCCGGGTTAAAAGCTCTGCGTTTCATGTCGCCTACAGAGTTGAAGTCAGCCTCATCAGCCCAGCCAATCCTTTTTTTGCAGAATATATAGGCAAAGCAGAAAGTGATGATTAGAATCCCCCCCCTCCCCGATTAAATAATTCATAGCATAGTTTTTCTCTATCCAAATCGGAATTACCAATTAAATTAACAATTTGAACAATGCTTCAAACCGGTATATAGGGTTTTGACTGTAATGAATTGACCCTGAGAAATCGATGATGAAATTTAAAATTACTGAAACCATCCAGGATGTGCATACCCATCTGGCGCTGAATCTTGAAATGGCAAAAGATGCGGGCAAAAAAGTAGTAGGATGCCTCTGCTCCTACTCTCCCGTTGAACTGATTCTGGCGGCTGGCGCCATCCCCGTAGGGCTCTGCGGCACCACCCAGATACCCATTGAAAAAGCAGAAGAAATTCTCTCCCGGGACCAGTGTCCCAAGGTGAAATCCACCTATGGACGGGCCATATCCGGAACCTGTCCCCTTTTTCCCCTGGCCGACTGCATCATTGCGGAAACCACCTGTGACGGTCGTAAAAAAATGTATGAGCTGCTTTCGCGGGAAATTCCCATGGTGGTGATGGATCTTCCCCAGAAGCCGGATTCTTTGGCCGCGCTGGTGCATTGGACAGCGGAAGTCCGTCATGCACGTGCCTTTCTGGAGAAACAACTGGATGTCGTCATTACAGATGATGATCTGTGGCAGGCCATTGAAAAATGCAACCGGCAACGCAGTCTCATGACAGCCATTTTTGGCTGTATGCGGCATGATCCCCCACCCATTACCGGCTTTGATTTTGTTAATATCACCAGCAAGCTGCGTTATTATGTGGATTTTGAAGCCTATATTCAAACCCTTGAAGCCTTTTACAATGAATTGCAGCAAAATCTGGACACGGATCAGGGTGAACAGGTTTCAAAACGCCCCCGGATTTTATGGACCGGGCTCGGCAGCAGCCTGGGCTGCAGCAAGGTATTGGAAATTGTGGAGGATTGCGGCGGGGTGGTGGTCTGCCAGGAAGGGTGCGGCGGCATCACCCGGACAGAAGACCTGATCCCTGTTCATACCGGTGACGACCCCATCGTTGCCATTGCCGAGCGGTATCTGCGGGTGACGTGTGCCTGCATGACACCCAATACCCAACGCTTTTCCGATCTGGAACGTCTGGCAAAAGAATTTCGGGTGGACGGTGTGATTGACCTTTCCTGGCAATTCTGTCAGCCCTTTGAAATCGAATCCTACCGGGTGGGTGAACTGGTCAGGGACCGGCTGGGCCTGCCCTTTCTTCACGTTGTAACAGACTATTCCCAGTCGGATACCGGGCAGTTGAGGGTCCGTATTGAAGCTTTCATGGAACAGGTCAAAGAAGGGAGACAGAAATGAGCTTTATTCATGCACAAAACATCACCAAAACATTCAACGGTAAAAACAACGGGGCGTCCACAATGGCCATTGCCGAGATGAGCCTGACCATCCGGGAAAAAGAATTCATTTCCATTATCGGCCCCAGCGGCTGCGGCAAATCCACTTTTCTGCTCATGGTGGCAGGCCTGGAAAAACCCACCACCGGCGATCTGGCCATTGAAGGAAAACCAATCAACGGCCCGGATCACCAGCGAGCCATTGTCTTTCAGGAGTTTTTGCTCTTTCCCTGGAAAACCGTCAAGGGCAATATTGAATTCGGTCCTCGGCTCAACCGGATAAAAAAACAGGCCTATGAGAGCCAGAGCCGGGATCTGATCCGTCTGGTGGGGCTGGAAGGGTTTGAAAACCGTTTTCCCCATGAGCTTTCCGGAGGCATGAAACAGCGGGTGGCCATTGCCCGGGCCCTGGCCAATAAGCCCAAGGTCCTGCTCATGGATGAACCCTTTGGGGCTCTGGATGCACTGACCCGGGAAAGTATGCAGATCGAATTACAGAAAATATGGCAGAAAGCTCAATGCACCGTTCTTTTTGTCACCCATTCCATCACGGAAGCTGTTTTTCTGGCCGACCGGGTGGTGGTGATGAGCAACCGCCCGGGATATGTAAAGAAAACACTGGCCATTGACCTTGAACGGCCCCGGACCCGGAAAATGTTTACCAGTGAACGGTTTCGCCATTATGAACATCAGCTCAAGGAAAGCATCTGGGAAGAAGAAGAAACCGGATCATGGGAAATAAATCCGGTTGAAGAAAAAAGGAGCGCCTGATCTGACATGAACCGCACCTTTCGAAAATGGATGTCTCCCCTTCTGCTGCTCGTGTGCTGGGAAGTCGTGACCCGTGCCGGCTGGATCGATAGCTGGTTTCTGCCGGCGCCGTCCCTGGTGTTTCAGACTTTGTATGAAATGGTGGTTTCCGGCGAGGTGCCTTATCATACGGCCATGAGCATGGGCCGTGCGGCCACAGGCTATATTGCAGCGGCTGTGATCGGAATCGGCCTTGGGCTTCTGATTGCATGGTCCGTTATTATTGAGGATTTTTGTGATCCCCTCATCGAGCTGATCCGGCCTCTTTCTTCTTTTGCCCTGGTCCCTATACTTTTTTTATGGTTCGGGGTGGGCAATACCTCAAAAATCATCATTATTTTTAAATCCTGCTTTTTTCCCATTCTTTTGAATACCATTTCCGGAATCAAAGGTGTGGACAAAAAACTGATCATGGCTGCCCGGTCCCTGGGTGCCAACGGACAGCAATTGTGGATACGGGTTCTGATTCCGTCAGCCCTGCCCATGATCATCACGGGGCTCAGGATTTCAACGGCCATGGCCATGATGTCCCTGGTGGGCGTTGAAATGCTGTCCAGCGATTCCGGTCTCGGCTTTCTGGTCATTGATGCCCAGCGGACCTTTGATACCAAACGGGTCTTTGCCGGCATCATCGTGCTCTCGGCTCTCGGATTTTCCGTGGACCGGGCGGCCCGGCTAATCCAGACAAAACTCTTATCCTGGCATACTGAAACCTCTCTTGGAGGAAAATAAATTATGAAACCCAAACATAAGGAGTCATTCATGCATTCCCTGTATCATTTTTCTGCTAAAAAAACCCATTATCTCGTCTTCATGCTGGTCATGCTCTCGATCCCTCTCTGCCATGGGATTTTGCTGGCGGATACAGCCGATCTTCCAAAAGTGAAACTCGTCTATTGGCGCAGCATTGATGATCTGCCTCTTTATGTCGGTGTTGAAAAAGGCTTTTTCAAAGAGGCCGGTATCAACATGGAACTGGAATATATCAG
>JAIFMF010000126.1 GCA_020048635.1 Desulfobacula sp.
GTATTGCCATCCCAGAACAGATTTTCCCGTGCAAGAATATCATCTATCTTTTTTTTCAATTCTTTGTTTTGACCATACCAGTAAGTTGAATGTTTAAACTGTCCGAAACAGCATTTACATGGCGTGATAATATCAAGATTATATTTTCGGGCAAGGGCATAATTTTTTATGGAAGACAGAATCGAAACCTCAAAATTCTTGCTTCTTGCAGGATATCCGCAGCAATTAAAAGGAAGCCTGACAAGGTTGACCCCTAAGTTTTCCATAAGGGCTTCAAAAGAGATACCATAATCCTTCATATAAAAAGAAATTTTACATCCTGGAAAATAAGCAAATTTCATCTGTTTATCAGCCCTGTGGGTCTTTGTTGTATCATATCAGCACGATTGCTGCCTGCGTTGCGAAGTTCCAGGAGTATGTCCGCCACCCTTATTTCTTTGGGGCAGTGTTCCTGGCAGGAATAACAGGTCAGGCAGGTCCATACCATACGGGTTCCTGTTGCCAGATGTTTTTTACCAAGTCTTAGAAGGTTCATTACCTGCTGGGGAGTGATGTCATTCTGATTTGAATCATAATCCACAATAGGACAGACATTAGTGCAGATACTGCACTGGATGCAGTTTTCAAAAGCTTCCGTCCTGTCTGCAAGATTTGAACTCAATGCATCTCCCGGAATTAACCCGGTATATATTTCTTCTTTTTTTGCCCATTCTTTAAGGGATGTGTCCAGGATAAATCGGGTATTATCAGTATACCCCATGGTAACCAGTTTTTTATCCAGGACAGACCATAAACTTTGCAGATCAATGCCGGATGGGCATATATCCGTACAATGACGGCACATGGTGCATTCATCATTACCTGCGTGAAGGTTCCACCAGTTTGCCGCACCAGGGTTCTGCATCATTGTTTTAACAGATTCGATTTTCCAATGGGGCAGTACATCCGGATTCCCTGTGATTTGAAAATTAGGATAGACACTGCAAACCCGGGAGCAATAACCGCAATTTGTGCATGCATATAAAGAAGCTATATTTATAAAAGCCTTATTTTCCAGAAAACTATCCAAGGTAAGATTCTGCCTGCTGCTTGCAAAGGGGATTAACAGCACATGAAAAAGTCTTGAAAAGGGAAGGCATATCAGCAGTAACAGACAAAGCATATAATGGATCACATAAAATTTGGTATCAATCCGGTATTGGTTTAAAATATTTCCTGCGTTTGATATGGTTTTTGCCAGGGTGTTGGATATAAAAGCGGATTTTATGTTTGAATGACAGGAAAGACAATATTCTTCATTTAAAAGCCGGCCCTTCTCAAGTCCATTGGGAGTGGTTTTTATATTTTCAGTAAAAACAACATTATAATTATCCTTCCAAAAAAGTTTCAGATCTGAAAGTCCTGTTTCTTCATCAAGATCTGAATACTCTTCAACCATTTCCATGAAAACCGGTTCTGATATGATCTTTGAGGCTTCAAGCAAAAAACCGGAACAAACCAGCAGCAAGATCAGAATAATAGAAAAAACACCCTTATATTTAATGCTTTTATCCTGAAGGCTCCTGATGTTAAACCGCCTGCGGAAGAGAAAGGCAATACAGCCGGTTAAAACCAGAAGGCCGGTAAGGTTTCTTAAAAACTGATAGGGGTCAACAGTGGGGTCATAGCTCTTGAATAAAACAGAGGATGTCACATCATGGAGGGCATGTACAATGACAAGATATAAAAAGCTCAAGAAAAGAAGAAAGTGAAACCCCCATCTTATTTTTCCTGCTTTAAACAGTTTTGTCTGTAAAAATGTATTTAAAAGAAATTCCTGGATGTAAAAAAAAGAGTTGATGTGATTTTCGTTTTTACTCCTGTTAAAAAATTGCCCGTCTTTTCTAAACCGATAGAGTTGAAAAATCACTCCTGAAACTGAAATGATTAATGAAATATACAGGGCTCCCTTAAACATCAGTGGCCCCCGGCAGATAAGGAGTTATAAAAATCATTAACAGCAGTATAGGCTGTCACACAGGACACCCCTGAACCGGATTTAAGTCTTACCCAGTCATTATGAGCCAGAAGAGATCCGACAGCATAGAGAGTGTTAAATACCGGTGTTAAAAAAGTTTAAATGATACCACTGGTTTCTTTTTTCGGGTTGACGGACCGGAAGGTTGAATACGGTTTCCGTGATCCGTTCTCTTTTTGCATGGAGTCCGCCACCCGGAAATCTGCCGCTTGCAAGGATAACGCCTCTGGTGGTAATCTCTGCCATCAGATTCTCGGTTGCGGCAGTTAAAATGAAATGATGATTTTTAAACTCATGGGATTGGATTTTCGAGTTGTTTAAAAAAATGACATTGTTTTGTGACAATTGTTTTTCAAATGCATTTTTTAATCGTAAACCAGGAAGGGAAGGAGGCATGCCCGGGATTTCGAAACAATCAAGGCCCGTCATTGCTTCCAGTTTCTCAATAGTCTCCAGACTTTTGTTAAGACCGCACACTGCAGGCAATCCCACAAGATCTGTTTCTTTTGAAAAAGGCATAATTTTTTTTGAAAGAAAATTCAAAAATTGAATATCTTCAAATAAATTGGCCAACCGGGTTGGATGAAGAGTGCTTGATACATCCGGTATTTCAATCGTCAGTGTTGATGCGATGGAACAGGTGTCCTGGATAACATTGGCAATCTGTTTTGCAGAAAATTCCCTCAACCCCTTAAAATCAACAAACAAAACTCTTTTTGGAGGCCCTTGTTTGATCGAGCAGCCTTTTAAAAAAGTTTTCGGTACCATGAAACTGGGTTTAAACGTACCCGCAGCAGTCAGAACAAAATAATTTTCATTATTTTTTGACTGATAATCAAGCCCGGCAGATGCTAAAAAATTTTTCAGAAAATCAAAGCTTTCTAGGACTTTTTTATACCCTGTCTTGGAATAGGGATGATGAGGACAATCGGCCGTAAGGGTTTCAAAACCTGTCCTGGGATCATGTAATATATGACCGGAAGCCATTGGATAAACGCCCAGGAGATCAAACAAGCCACTGACCAAAAACAGATTGGAAGAATTTCCAACCTGGACGGTTTTCAATCCAAGACTTGAGGCCCGGGCAGCAGCAACCATGCCTGCAAAACCGGCACCGATGATTAATAAATCGCAATTTATGGCCTGTTTATCTTTCATCTTTAAAAACCGTCTGAAATTTAATGCGTTTCAAGTTCAAGCCCGAACAAACCGCAATGGATCATTTCCTTTAAGGATGACTGGACAATAGCCTGATCCCATAACAATGACTGCTCACCTTTCCATCTTTCGTTTAAAAATTTTCTCAGATCATTAATCCCTGCTCCATGCGTAAGCTCATGGGTATTATACAGGTGAGATAATATCCTGATGCTGCAAAAGGAACCCTGGCAGGGGCCCTTACCAACCCGGCTCCTGAGGGCAATGGAGATCAGATCCGGGTTTCCCTTGTTGTTTTTGATGGAATTGATAATCGTATCAACAGCGCTTGCCGGTACCATTTCACATTCACACAGGACAGGATCATGTCTGGTTTTAGGCGCAAAGGATTCACTGATATGCACACCGGGTTCCGACCATTCACCACTTTCAGTTGAAGGTAAGGCAATGGTTTTTGTCCGGCATTCCGAAACAATCCCATGCATCCGACATATGATATCACTTGTTTTTTCTGCCATTAATCGATAGGTGGACAGTTTTCCTCCTGTTATGGTTACAAAATTATCCACACCGTCTTTTTCATGATTAATCAGGGTAAATCCCCTGCTGACGTCTCTATCATCATTATTCCCCTCGCTCACAAGGGGACGCACGCCGGAATAAGCTCTGACATAACGGCAGGTTTTGAGAGAGGGAACCATCCTTTCTCCCTCACTGATAATACGATCAACCTCATCCACGGTCGGAAAAATATTGTCAGGGGAGGCGACCCTCACCGATGTTGTTCCGAGAATGGAGACCACTCCGCCTGGGACCAGAATATCTCCATCCGTTGGTTTTCTTAACCGGTTGATGACTCTTTTTGTAATGCGTTTGCTTGTAACCAGGAGACTGCCTTTGGAAAATACCATGCTGATGGGAATCCCGGCCAATGAAGCAATCCGGCCGGCCCAGGCACCGGAAGCGTTGACATAGGTATCGGCCTTGATATAAAAAATTTCATTGCTGATCATATTTTGAATTTCGGCACGGCAAATTTTTCTATTTTTTATTTCAACGCCTTGAAGCATACAATAGCTGAAATACTGCCCCCCCATTGAGATGGCATCATTCACATTTTCTATTGAGAGTTTAAAAGGATTGATGGATGCATCATTGACTTCATATACGGCTATCATATCATCAGCCAGTGAGGGTTCCATCTGCCTTGCGTCAGCCACATCAATTTTTTTAAAAGGGATGCCGGCGGTATTGCATTTGCCTGGAAAATCAGCGATATATTTTTCATCATCTCCGCTGACTGCAACAAAGAAACCACCGGTTTCTTCAACACAATGCCCTGCTGTTTTTTTGATGATGTTCAGCTCATTGCTGCATTCAACAGCGGCTTCAGGATCAGAACAGATATATCTGGCACCGCTGTGCAGCAATCCATGATTTCCGCCCGAGGCACCTGCGTTCAAATCCTGTTTTTCGATGAGTATGACATTAAGGCCTCTTAGGGAAAGGTCTCTGGCGATTCCGGTTCCTGTAACACCGCCGCCGATAATGAGGACTTGGGTTTCTATGATTTTTTTCATAAGCCAAGGTCTAAATTTCTGCCGGGTCAAAAAAAAATCTATGTTCGAAAAAGCAAATAACATGTATTGTAAATTTCCGCAAGTGAAGAAAACGAATATTAAATGAAAATTTTTTTAAAAGGGCACTCAATAATAGAGGATACCTTAAAAAAAATGAAGATCTTTAATATTTTATGTTTAAAATCTAACATTTAGCTGATATGGTAAGATCCACGTAAAAATCAGTATTATATATTCTTCAATTTATAAACCTGGAGATGAGGCCATGACCAGTTATGTTGGAGCAATAGATCTCGGGACCACCGGCAATAGATTTATCCTATTTGACAAACAAGGGAATATTTTCGAATCCGCACACAAAGAACATAAACAGATATTTCCACAACCCGGATGGGTTGAACACGACCCCATTGAGATTTGGAAGAACACCTGCTTTGTTATCGAAGAAGTATTATTGAAATCCGGCGTTTCAGCGGATCAAATCGATTCAATTGGAATTACCAATCAAAGAGAGACCAGCGTGGTCTGGAATAAGAAGACAGGGAAACCTTATTACAATGCCATTGTCTGGCAGTGCACCCGGTCGGATGAATTGTGTAAAAAGCTTGTCAAGGAATACGGCAAAGATTTTTTCCATGAAAAAACAGGCCTTCCTGTGGCAAGTTATTTCTCGGGGCCCAAGGTCAAATGGATTCTGGACAATATTCCGGATGCCGGAAAAGAATGCGAATCAGGGAATGTTTTGTTCGGAACCATTGAAAGCTGGATCATCTGGTGGCTCACCGGGGGACCCAGAAAGGGCTCACACATTACCGATGTGTCCAATGCCAGCAGAACCATGCTGTTTAATATTAAAACCTTGAAATGGGACGAGGAGTTGCTGACGGCTATAGGCATACCAGCCTCCATGCTGCCGGAAATAAAACCATCGGTTGATTCAAAGACATGGGGAACCACACTGAAAGATGGGCCCTTTAAGGGTAAAATTCCCGTGTGTGGTGCCCTTGGGGATCAACAGTCGGCCCTGTTCGGACAGACTTGTTTTTCAGAAGGTGAGGCCAAGAACACCTATGGAACCGGCTGTTTTTTATTGCTGAATACGGGGAACACCTTGGTCAGATCATGCCATGGTCTCTTGACAACGGTGGGGTACCAGATCAATGAAGAAAAAGCCGTGTACTGCCTGGAAGGTTCTGTTGCCATTGCAGGTGCGCTGGTCCAATGGATGCGGGATAATCTGGGAATTATCAAGACAGCCTCGGATATTGAAGCACTGGCAAGAACGGTTGAAGATAACGGGGATGTCTATTTTGTACCTGCATTTTCAGGATTGTTTGCGCCGTACTGGCGCTCCGATGCCCGCGGCATCATTGCAGGGCTGACGAGATTTACCAATAAAGGCCATCTGGCAAGGGCAGCCCTTGAAGCATGTGCCTATCAGACCCGCGACATTATATCGGCCATGAAAAAAGATGCCGACATGGATTTAAAACACCTGAAAGTGGATGGCGGAATGGCTCTCAACGAATTGTTAATGCAGTTCCAGTCAGATATCCTGAATGTACCGATTATAAGACCCACCGTGATAGAAACGACTGCACTGGGAGCGGCCTACGCTGCCGGACTTGCAACCGGTTTCTGGAACAGTACAAAAGCTTTGAAAAAAAATTGGTCCCAGGATAAAAGATGGGAACCGACAATGGCAGAAGAAAATCGGGAAAAATTGTATTCAAACTGGTTAAAGGCCATTGAAAAGTCTTTTGGCTGGAAATAGGAATTCACCTGTAATAATTAAACATTATTTAATAAACCCCGTAAAAATATAGAAACGGGACAGGCAGATAACATCCATGATGAAAAAAAAAGGCATTAACAACAGGCATGAGGAAATCATCACGTTGATTAAAAACAGCGGGTTTGTTACGGTCGAAGAAATGGCAAACATGTTCAATGTGACACCGCAGACCATCAGAAGGGATATCAACTTCCTTGACAGTAAAGGATATGTTTCCAGATATCATGGGGGTGCAGGCTTTTCAGTCAGTACGGAAAATGTGGCATATCGGCATAGGAAAGAACTTCTTCTCAATGAAAAAAAGAAAATTGCCAAAACTGTGGCAGCAATGATAGAGGACAATACCTCTCTTTTTATTAATATCGGTACCACTACTGAGCATGTTGCAAACGAACTGGCCAATCACAAAAAAAAATTGAGGATTATTACCAATAATCTGAATATTGCCGCCATAATGAGCAAACAGGAAGATTTTGAAGTAATTGTTACCGGTGGAATTGTTCGTGGCAAGGACTGTGGAATTACCGGTGAGGCCACGGTAAATTTTATCCGTCAGTTCAAGGTGGATATCGGCATCATCGGGATCAGCGGCATTGACCTTGATGGAACATTGCTTGAATTTGACTTCAGGGAGGTTCATGTTGCAAGGACCATTATTGAGAATTCACGAAAAGTTTATCTTGTTGCGGATCATTCAAAATTTGGCAGAAACGCCATGGTCAAACTGGGCAATATCACAGAGATTGATACCTTGATTACAGACAAAAAGCCTCCGGAACAACTCATGGGAGTCATTGAAAATAATAATATTAATCTGGTCATTGCATGATAACCCTTGTGAGACCTTGCATTCACAGATAAATAAGAAAGGGTATTTGATGGGGGAAAAATATCAAATACCCTTTGGTTTATTCTATTCACAACCTGATAAAATTATTTAACTCTTCCTTCTTTCCAGGCCTGGAGGAGTTTGTCGTAATCCACTGTTTCTCCCTGGGGTTTTTCATTGGCAAGTTTCGGTTTCGGTGCTCCCGGCTGGTCCAGCCAGTAGGATTCGTCTTTAACCGGATTCAGTTTAGGTCCTTTGTCTCCCTGGATACCGGAACGTTCGATACGTTCAAGAATTTTATCCTGTTCTGCTGCAAGTTTGTCCATGGCGGCTGAAACAGTGACTGTTCCTGCAACCGCCTCACCAATATTCTGCCACCATAACTGAGCAAGTTTCGGATAATCCGGCACGTTGGTTCCAGTGGGTGTCCAGGCAACTTTGGCAGGACTTCTATAGAATTCTACAAGACCACCGAGTTTTGGCGCACGATCCGTGAATGACTTATCACTCAAGTCGCTGGCACGAATGGGAGTGAGTCCCACATGCGCTTTTTTTAGAGAGGTGGTTTTGGCAACACAGAACTGGGCATATAACCAGGCAGCTTTTCTTCGATCCACAGGTGTGCTTTTCATGAGAGTCCAGGAACCGCAGTCCTGATAACCCAGTTTCTGACCTTCTTCCCAGTATGGACCGTGGGGAGAGGGTGCCATTCTCCATTTGGGAGTACCGTCTGCATTAACAACCGGGGTCCCCTCTTTTACCATATCTGCAGTAAAAGCCGTATACCAGAAAATCTGTTGTGCGACATTACCTTTTGCAAGGCTTGGAAGGGATTGATAAAAATCCATTCCCAAAGCTCCTGGAGGTGCATATTTTCTTAACCATTCCATGTATTTATTCAAGGCATATTTTGCTGCAGGACCATTGGTATCTCCGCCTCTTGAGACGGAAGAACCTACGGGACGATTGTTCTCATCAACACGGATACCCCATTCATCAACAGGTTTCCCATTGGGTATTCCTTTGTCTCCCGCACCTGCCATGGAAAGCCAGGCATCGGTGAAACGCCAGCCAAGATCCGGTGCTTTTTTCCCATAATCCATGTGACCGTAAATTGCTACGCCATCAATTTCTCCAACGTCCTCACTGAAGAATTTTGCAATATCTTCATAGGCAGACCAGTTTACGGGAACGCCTAACTCATATCCATAGCGAGCTTTAAACTTTTCTTTAAAATCAGGACGGTTGAACCAGTCATAGCGGAACCAGTAAAGGTTTGCAAACTGCTGATCCGGGAGCTGGTAAAGTTTTCCATCAGGAGCGGTTGTAAAGGATTTCCCAATGAAATCGTCAACGTCCAGGGTTGGCAGTGTCACATCTTTTCCTTCGCCTGCCATCCAGTCCGTCAGGTTTACAACATGTCCATACCGGTAGTGAGTGCCGATAAGATCAGAGTCATTCACATAGGCGTCAAAAACATTTTTCCCGGACTGCATCTGAATTTGCAGTTTTTCAATAACGTCACCTTCCTGAATCAGATCGTGGGTAACATCAATTCCGGTAATTTCCTTAAACGCTTTTGCCAGTACTTTGGATTCATACTCATGGGTTGGAATTGTTTCGGAAACAACTTTGATTTTCATTCCTTTAAATGGAGCGGCTGCTTTTATAAACCATTCCATTTCCTTGAGCTGGTCTTCTTTAGACAATGTAGACGGTTGAAATTCTTTATCAATCCATTTTTTT
>JAIFMF010000002.1 GCA_020048635.1 Desulfobacula sp.
TCCACTGCCGTATGATCCACGCTGGCATCGACATCGGGTCCATTACGGCCAAGGCTGCTCTGATTAAAGACGGTATTCTTTTAGACACCCTTGTTATTCCCACGGGTTACAATCACCTGAACGCCGGTATCCGGGTCTTTCAAGACCTTTTAAAAAAATCGGGGATTTCAAGATCGGACATTGCCGCTATCGTTTCAACGGGCTATGGCCGTTCAAGTATTGATTTTGCAGACAAGGCCATGACGGAAATCATCTGCCACGGAACGGGCGCTCATTTTTTAAATCCCGACATCCGCGGCATCATTGATGTGGGTGGCCAGGACAGCAAGGCCATCCTACTTGACGATCAGGGCCGGGTGGAAAATTTTGCCATGAATGACAAATGTGCGGCAGGCACGGGAAGATTTCTGGAAGTCATGGCCCGCGCCCTTGAAGTAAATTTGGACCAGATGGGCGAATTCAGCATGAAGGCCGATCATCCTTCAAAAATCAGCAGTATCTGCACGGTATTTGCAGAATCCGAGGTCATCTCCATGATTGCCCGGCAGGAAAAAAGAGAGAATATTATCGCCGGTATCCATGAATCAGCCGCCGCCCGTGTGGCTATCCTGGCAACCAAAATCAGGATAAAAGGGCCAGTCATGATGACCGGAGGGGTGGCAAAAAACAAAGGCATGGTGACTGCCCTTGAAAAACGGCTTGGGCTCAACCTCATCATAGGGGCTCTTTCCCAGGAAAACGGCGCCATCGGAGCTGCAGTGTTGGCATCAACGCTATAATTGAGGTGATCAGTGAATACAGTGAAACGAGAGATGGTTCTTTTTTTTCTGATTCTTATTTATTTTTTTCAGGGTAATGCCTTTGCAAAAAGCCCTTCCGAGCTTCAAACCTTCCAGGTGTTTTTTGAAAACGACCTTTTCGGGGACACAGACAAATATTATACGAATGCCGTCCATTTGACCTGGCTTTCCAGTGACTTGAAACGCTATAAAGATGATGTGCGCCTTCCGGAGTGGACATTTCCCATTATCCAGGCCATCCCTTTTTCCGGTGACCCCGACAGCACCCATAATATCGGCATCATTCTCGGTCAGCAAATTTTTACGCCATCGGATATCCAGGTAATGACCCTGATTGAAAACGACCGTCCTTATGCAGGATTCCTCTATGGAGGTCTGGCCCTTCACAGCAAAACAAAAACGGTTCTGGATACCCTTGAAATCATTATGGGAGTGGTCGGCCCTGCCGCCAAATCAGAATACTCGCAGAATAAGGTCCATGAGCTCCGGGATATCCCCACGGCAAAAGGATGGGTGAATCAGCTTCATAATGAACCCGCCCTAAGTTTTTCCTGGCAGCGAAAATGGCGTCTGCACAAATTTGAGTTTTTCGACTTCCTGGAATATGACCTTATCTCCCATTCCGGCCTGACGCTTGGGAATGTGAGGATATCCGGATTTGCCGGTGGAGAAATACGGTTAGGTCACAATATCCCTCTGGATTTTGGTTCCGATATCATCCATGCAGGCGCCGGTATCAGTTCTCCGGTCATTGAGAACTCAACATCAGACTGGAAAAACTTCGGTTCGCACATATTTTTGAGTTCCCAAATTGAAGCCGTGGGCCGGGATATATTCCTGGACGGCAATACGCTTGAATCCAGTCACAGCGTTGATAAAAAACCTCTGGTGGCAGACTTTTCAGCAGGATATGCCCTCAGTTTTGACACAATCAAACTCACCTACCGGCATCTTTTCAGGACCGAACAGTTTGACGGTCAAAAACAGGGTCAGGTCATAGGGTCATTAACTCTGACGATTTCTTTCTGATCAGTTGTTATCTGGTATTCCTCAGTTAAATAAGGATTACAGGCTGAACTTTTCAAGTTCTTTTTTGAGATTTCGCCAATCCGGTATGAACCTGTCCATGAATCCTTTGAACCGGGCATTGTGTCCCCTTTCCAGAAGATGAACCATTTCATGGACGGTCACATATTCAAGAAATTCAAGGGGAAGATGGATGAGTCTCAGGTTTAACCATATCCGCGCAGCATTGATATTACAGCTTCCCCAGCGGGTTTTCATTTTCCGTATTCCAAACTGACGAATTTTAACCCCTGTCAGGGGCTGCCATTTTTCAAGAATGGGCGGGATAGACTTTTTGATTTCTTCCCGGCACCAATCGTCAAGAAGGGATTCTCGTTCTAAGATCCCTGACCCTGGATTTACCATAAGGTGGATATGACCATCATTGGAAATATACACATTCTGCCCCTGGTCCTGCTCAATCACCTTAAGGAGATAAGACTTTCCTTTGAACAGGAATTCTTCGCCCGTGGTATAGCTTTTTTGTAAGGAAGGATGCCTTGCCTGACCTTTATTCACCTGCCGGATAATCCAGTCTCTTTTTGACAGAATAGCGCGGTTGAGTGTTTCAGGATCAAGGTGAACCGGGGCAGAAACAATAATGGTCTCTTTTAAAGGGTAAACCCTGAAATAGATATTTTTTATTCTCTTTTGAACAATTTCAACATTAAAACTGCCGAAATCAAGGGATGAGGGTTTCAATTTATGGCGTATTTTCTTTACCTGGTGCCGGTTTTCGGCTTTTCATTCTTTGGACTATGGCATCGACAGAATCCCCATTAGGCGCTATGGCCATGGGATTCATCTCAACAAGGGTTTCCCATTCCTTGATACAGCCTTCGAGGTCATTTAAATCATGCAGCAGCACCACCCCTTTGTTGAAACGGGCTGTTTCAAAGGACGGATCAACGGCAATGGCTTTATCAAAGGCCTCAATGGCTTTTTTAGGCTCATTGTTTTTACGGTACATTGTTCCAAGATCCGTTATCACGCCAGCTCTTCCAGGTTCAATAACCAGGGATTTTTCATAAGCATCAATGGCATTCTGAGCCTGATCCGAATCATAAAACAGATTCCCGAGATTTGTCCATTGCCCTGCATCATCAGGATTATTTTTAAGATATTGCTCAAGCTCTGCGATCTTGGCCGACAATTCCATTGAAAGGTCCTGATGCTCATGGGGATCTTCTTTCTGCGCGGATGACTTGCCCTGCGCTTTAGCGGAATTTCCCGGAGCAAGCTTGAATGAAGAATACAGGGTTCCACCGAAGAATCCGATGCACAGCGACAAAATAACTGCATAAATCAGAGTCTGTTTTTTTATATATCCTATAGGGCTTGTTTCTTTGCCGTTTGTCATACTGATCCCTTTTCCATATTTGGTTATGTGCACCAATCAAAAAACCCTTGACCAACTGAATGGTGAAGGGCTTTTTTTTAAAGTCAATGAAATGACTAGTTCAGTCGAATAAAGTGTTCAGCTACTCAACCGTGACATTTTTTGCGGCCGGACCTTTACTACCTTCTTCAATTTCAAATGTAACCCGGTCGCCTTCTTTCAGGGATTTAAAACCTGATGAGTTGATGCTTGTGTGATGCACAAACAAATCTTTTCCGTTTTCCTGCTCAATAAATCCAAAACCTTTTGAGTCATTAAACCACTTTACGACACCTTTAGCCATACTCGCAATCTCCTATAAAAAATAAATAATAATACTGTTCCAGACTTGAAGCGTAATACCGTGTTTTTTTGAGGAGTACGCCCTTAGAAAGGAACCTTTGCACTTTACATAATCCAGCGCAAGTCGGATCATAATATAATCTTGCCGGTAAAAGTCAAGAATTTTTTTAGTGTATATCGTTAATATTTCATCCTTTTCAGGCTTTTAAGGCTTTTATTTTCCGGATGTCTTCAGATTTTCCCAAAATCATCAGTATGTCACTGTCTTTGATAACAAAATCTGCATGAGGAACCAGGATAAAATTTTCCGGTACCAATTCCTTTATAGCGATGATATGGACATTATAAAGCGCTCTCAGATTCAGCGCTTTCAAGCTTTTTCCAATGAATTCTCTTGGGGGATCTACCTGAACAAGATCATAATCATCCGTTAACGGGATAAAGTCCATCACGTTAGGTTGGGAAAGACTTCTTGATATTCTCACCGCCATATCCCGTTCAGGGTATATGATCTCGGTTGCACCAACTTTTTTTAAAATTTTTCCATGATCCTCATCCTGTGCTTTGACCAGAATCTTTTTCACTCCGATTTCCTGCAGATAATAACAGATCAATATGCTGGTGGCGATTTTAGTGCCGGTTGAGACAATGACCCCATCCATTGCTTCCAACCCGAGCACTTTTAACTTTTCCTTATCTGTCGCCTCAAGTACGATGGCTTCGGAACAATAAGGATCAATTGCCTGAATCCGCCCTTTATCAAAGTCAATTGCAATAACCTCATTGCCATCTTCATACAAGGCTTTTACCGCAAAAAAACCAAAATTACCAAGCCCTATGACTGCAAATTTTTTCATTCTACTCCTTTCATCCGATCATCATATTCTCTTCAGACCGTTCGATTCCATTGGTGGGACCCGTACCGACAATGATATAGGAGAAGGTTAATACGCCCACCCTGCCGATGATCATCATCATAATGATCATGAATTTTCCCCATATACTGAGGTCCGGCGTCACCCCCATGGATAACCCCACAGTACCGAAAGCTGAGACAGTCTCAAACAGATACATAAGAAAAATATTCTGGGGCCGGTGAACCTCATGGCCGGATATTGAATCGCCCATCAGCATCATGAATATGATAAGACCGATGATCCCGATGGATACTAGAACCAGTGTTATACTTCGGTCAACCGTTTCAGCCGGGATACTTTTCTTGAACATGTTTACACGGGTTTTTCTTGTAATCCCGCTTAAGGTAAAGCCTACCAGCAATGCTAAAGTCGTGGTTTTCACCCCTCCGCCGCAAGATCCGGGGGATGCACCGAAAAACATCAAAAAAATCATGATGATCACTGTCGCATCTTTCAGAGAGCCTATATCTACGGTATTAAACCCTGCCGTCCTGCAGGTGATGGATTGAAATATGGAGGTCAATATTCTGAAACTGACTGGTTTTCCCTCCTGAAACCCTTGTCGTTCTATAATGCAAATGAAGAAGGCTCCAAAAAGGATTAACAACAAAGTTGTTAAAAGAACCGTTTTGGTCTGAACAGAGAACCTGAACCGTTTTATTTTATGCTGCTTGAACCAGCATTGCAGATCATAAAGTACAGGAAAACCGATCCCACCGATGACGATCAGGCTGCAGATAACCGTGTTTAAAAGGTAACTGTCACTATACTTCATAAGATTGTCCGGAAAAAGGGCAAAGCCAGCATTGCAGAAAGCTGAAACAGAATGGAAAACAGCCTGGAAAACAGCTTTTCCGAAAGTAAATTCCCCGCTCCAGTGAATGGTTAAAAAAACAGCTCCAAAAAATTCCACACACACTGTCAGAAGAATAATGCTTTTTACCAGGTTGAAAATATCTTCTCTGGGTTTAGAGGAAAACAGATCCTGCATGGCTCTTCGCTGACGAAAGGAAATGCTTCTGCCCAGCCAGTGGAATAATGCAACAGAGATGGTCATGATGCCCAATCCGCCTATCTGGATAAGGGCCAGGACAACACACTGACCAAAGGTGGTAAAACAGGTTCCTGTGTCAACAACCGTCAAACCCGTCACACAAACAGCAGACGTGGAAGTAAACAAAGCATCCATCCAGGAGATACCGTCGGCTGTGGTGGAAGCCGGTATTTTCAACATGACCGTTCCTGAGAAAATCACCAGGAGAAAGCTTAACAGGATAAGCATTGCGGGATTAAGTTTCAGAATTTTATTTCGAAAAGTCATGGTATTATCCCTGTCAGGTTTTCAAAGTTCGATCTGTGATCCGATCTCAATCACCCGATTGGGAGGAATTTTAAAATACCCGGCAGGGTTTCGGGCATTTCTAGCCATGAATGCAAAAAATCCTTTGCGCCATGTTGCCATTTTCGAAGGTCCGCTTGTAAGAATGGTTTCCCGGCCGAGATAATAGGTCGTACTCATGGGTTCATATTTTAACCCCATGCGATCCGCCAGCGCCATGATTTCAGGAATCTGGGGTGTTTCCATATAACCGTAGGATGCAACCACCCGTAAAAAACCGTCCTCAAAATGGGTAATGGTCAGCCTCTCGGCAGGTGCTACGGTGGGAGTGTCCATCAATGACTGAATGGAAAGAATGATAATTTTTTCATGGAGCATATGATTGTGCTTGATGTGATGAAGGAGTGCCACAGGGGTTCCCTGAGCTGAAACCGACATAAAAACCGCAGTGCCTTGAACTCTCTTAACGGGGTGTTTTTTAAGATCATTGAGAAGGCTTTGAAGGGGCAGCCGGGCAGCCACCATTTTTTGACTGATCTCTTGTCGGCCGTCTTTCCAGGTCTTCATGGCAATCATGACGACTCCTGCGATAAGAAGGGTAATCCAGCCGCCATCCAAGACCTTAAACAGATTGGCACCGAAAAATGCAAGATCGAAAAACAAAAAGATCGAGACAAGAAAACCGGCCTTCCAGATGGACCATCCCCATACCCGGGTGGCAACCAGAAAATACATCATTGAGGTGACGCTCATGGTGGCTGTAACAGCAATACCATAGGCGCCGGCAAGCCCGCTGGAATTCTTGAACGCCAGGACTAATCCAAGACAGGAGATCATAAGCGCATAGTTGACACCGGGGATATAGATCTGCCCTCGGACATCAGGGGAGGTGTGAACGATCTTAAGACGCGGCCAATATCCCAACTGGATCGCCTGCTGGGTAAGGGAGAAAACCCCGGATATCAATGCCTGAGAAGCAATAACCGTAGCCAGGGTGGAAAGTCCCACCATAGGCAAAAGAAGCACCCGCGGCACCAATCCATAAAAAGGATTTCCCGCCATCTCGGGTGACTGCATCAATAGTGCGCCCTGACCGAGGTAGTTCAGGATCAGCGCCGGGCAGGCAACACCGAGCCAGGAGATTCTGATGGCTTTAATACCAAAATGCCCGAGATCGGCATAGAGTGCCTCTGCACCCGTGACGCAGAGTACAACCGAGGCAAGAACAAGGACCATGTGAAATCCGCCATCCTTAAAAAATACATAGGCATGATAAGGATTGATGGCCAG
>JAIFMF010000149.1 GCA_020048635.1 Desulfobacula sp.
GTCAGACTGAGTTGGCGCATACGGTGTGTGAACATTTAGGCTGGCATACGGCTTCGGGGAGCAACAAAGTGGATGCCTGCCTGAAGTTGCTCAAAGAGATGGAAGCCAGGGGGATTATACGATTGCCTGCCAAGCGGGATATCAGTTGCAAGCCGCATAAGCAAGTGGAGGTAAAAGATAACGCCCTTGCTCAAGGGGCGGTCGAAGGCAATCTGACTGATATAGGGCCAGTTCACCTGAGGGTTGTAATGGACAAGGAAGAGACGGTGCTTTTTAATGAATATTTGCGTCGTTACCACTATTTGGGATATAAAAGACCTTTTGGATGTTTTCTGCGCTATTTTGTTGAGGGATCCGGTACAATATTGGGTTGCCTGTTGTTTTCAGGTGCAGCCAAGGCACTTAAAACCAGGGATCTATGGATCGGTTGGAGCCCGGATGAGCGATTGAGAAACCAGGGTTTTGTTGTTAATAACGGGCGGTTTTTGATATTTCCATGGGTCAAGGTCAGGTATCTGGCAAGCCATGTACTGGGCAAAGTTATCAGGGTTTTGGAGCATGACTGGAATCAGCGTTGGGGCTATCGTCCGGTTTTACTGGAGACCTTTGTCGACCCGCAATATTTTGCCGGGACGTGTTACCAGGCCGCAAATTTTAAATATCTTGGGATGACCAGCGGGACGGGACTTCTTCGACAAGGTAAAAGTTATACAACAACCCCGAAAAAAATCTTTGTTTATCCACTTGTGGATAATTTTCGGAAAATTTTATCACAAGACACGTTATGAACAGAGCCAACCGGGAGATGACCCGCCCGATGTTCTGGCAGAAATCTGCAGTAAAAACAACTGGCAATTCATGATTCTATTGAAAGAAGAGGGTTTTCCCAGTGTAATGATTGAGTTTAAATCGCTATGTATACTTGAGAAAAAAAACCATAATCATGCCGTCGAAAACTTATACATGCGTCAGCACTTTGATAAATCATGCTTCATTCCATGCTTTTTTACTCTTGTTGATCTTTGTCCGGACATTTTCCCAGGTCTTGGTGGTCAGAAATGAGGTTTTATACCGGTCGATCATCCGGGTAAACATGCCGAAGGGAACCGTAAACGAAAGCTCATCCGTCTTGAAAAATTTTCTGGCAGACGGGTCCCAACCTCCGATCACGGCCTTTTCCTTTCCTTTTTTAAGATAATGCAGGGGCCAGACCACAAGGCTTCCGCAGGCAGCACTCCAGGGCGAGGCCACCACTTCCGGATCATTGGTGACAAAGGCAGCGAGCTGGTGAAGGCCGTTCAGGGATTCAGGCCGGGTGAAAAAAGACACCAGAACAGGGGTTTCGGTTTCATCAAACTGGCTGATGGGCTTGAACACGCAATATTCCTTGGCTGCAGGAACCGGATCGACATATTCAAATATTTTTCTTAAATTGTCGGCTGAGTCGCAATACTTTTCTCCCTCCATCCGGCCTGGAATTCCTGAAGACACATAATGAATAATGGTTTCCGACTGGGGTTTGTTGAAGCCGAGCCAGAAGGCGCCGCCGGGGCATCCGAATTGAGAGGACGAAAAATAGGCAACAGTCTTTTTTTTCCTTGCCAGCCAGATATTGCCGATGACGCAAGAAAACTGGCCAAACACCTCCTGCCAGTTGATTTCGTTTTTCTTTTCTTTTTCCCGGGTCGGCAGATCCATGGGCTTGGGTGAAAAACCCTCGGCAGGTTTAATATCTGTAAAGCACATGCCCATGGGTTCTTCCATAATCCCAAGGATGTTTAAAAAGTCGGGAACAGCGGATTGAATGACAGGGTTCATGATTCCTCCTGTAATGGGTTGAGTGGAATATCTTTGTTTTTTTAAACAAAATCCAAACCAAACGCAATGAAGAAAATGATTAATTTAATTTTTAATATTTGATATAAGAGTGGTTCTGTTTTAATAAACAATATTCAATTTAACAGGAGAAAACAGTCTATGAATAAATCATATATCGGAACCATCGCAAGATTCGTATTTGTGACGTCAGTCATCCTTTTTATGTCAGGGTGCAATACCGTCTATTATAAGACCATGGAACAATTCGGCAAAGAAAAACGTCATATCCTGAAAGACGATGTCAAGGATGTCCGTCAAAGCCAGACAAAAGCCGAGAGGGAGTTTAAGGATGCTTTGACCACGATCAAGGAACTTTATGGTTTCCAGGGAGGGGATCTTGAACAGTTTTACAACAGACTTAAGGATAATTATGAAGACTGTGAATCCCGGGCCAACCAGATTGAAAAACGGATCAATACAGTTGAAGAGGTGGCAAAGGACCTTTTCCTGGAATGGGATGCTGAAATTGCCCAGATCGGGGATCCTGATATGAAAAGCAGTAGCCAACAGTCCTATACCGATTCAAAAGAGCAATATCAGAAACTCCAGGTAGTCATGAAAAATTCAACAAAGGGGATGTATCCGGTCCTGGCCAAGCTGAAGGACAATGTCCTGTATCTCAAACATAATCTGAATGCAAAATCCGTCGGTGTTTTGGGCGGTGAGCTCACCACCATTGAGCAGGAAGTGGAAAAACTCATTTTTGATATGAATGCCTCTGTTGATGAAGCGGAAATTTTTATTAACCGGTTTTAAATGAGATATCAGGATATCTGAAAAATGAAAGTAGATGGAAAAGACATGAGGCCCATCTGGTTTGATCAACGCTCTCAAACGGTTCAGGTGATAGACCAGCGGTTTTTGCCGCATGAGCTTGTGATCAACACCCTGGCCACAGTGGATGAAACCATTTTTACCATCAAAGAAATGGTGGTGAGAGGAGCGCCGCTCATCGGTGTAACAGGCGCACTAGGGGTTTATATCAGCCTGGTGCAGGAGGGTCATAAGGGTACGAATGACTATCTCATGGTCGAGTGCAGGCGGCTTAAAGATGCCAGGCCCACAGCCGTGAACCTGGCCTGGGGGGTGGATCGGGTGATGTCGGCAGCTTTGAAGCATGAAACGTATGAAAAAAGGGTTCAGGCTGCTTTGGATGAGGCCCTCTCCATTATCGAAGAAGAAGCGGTGAACTGCCGTAAAATCGGTGAGTATGGCCTCCCCTTGATTGAAGTCGTCAGCCGGGAAAAAAAAGGTGAGCCCGTCAACATCCTGACCCACTGTAACGCCGGGTGGCTGGCCTGCATCGAATACGGGACCGCCACAGCGCCCATCTATACCGCTTTTGACAAAGGCATTTCCGTCCATGTCTGGGTGGATGAAACAAGACCGCTGAATCAGGGTTCCCGGCTTACGGCATGGGAACTTGGAAAACACGGGGTCAGCCACACCATTATCACGGACAATGCCGGGGGGCATCTCATGCAGCATGGAAAAGTGGATCTGGTCATTGTGGGGACCGACAGAACAACCAGAGCCGGAGATGTAGCCAATAAAATCGGAACCTATTTAAAAGCTCTGGCGGCCAAAGACAACGGCATTCCTTTTTATGTGGCGCTGCCCTCTTCCACTTTTGACTGGGAGATTATCGACGGGATAACCGATATTCCCATTGAGGAGCGAAGTCCGGATGAAATACGATATGTTCAGGGGTTTTTAAACGGTAAGTCGGAAAAGGTCCTGGTTCCGTCGCAAAACAGCCCGGCGGCCAACCATGCCTTTGATGTCACCCCGGCGCGGCTGGTGACGGGGTTCATTACAGAAAGAGGACTATGCCGGGCAACCGAGGAAAGTATCCTGTCCTTATTTCCGGAGAAAAAAAATGACGAAAAAAGAACAATTTGAAGATCGGTATCAATCCGGAACCACACCCTGGGAATTGAACAGGCCGGATTCACATCTTATCCGCATCATTGAAAAAGAAAGCATCAAGCCGTGCAAGGCTCTTGATATCGGTTGCGGAACCGGCAGCAATGCCGTCTGGCTCCACACCCGGGGGTTTGAGGTTACGGCCATGGATTTCTCGCCCCTTGCCATTGAAAAGGCAAAGGAAAAAGCAAGGCAGGAGGAGGCGGATATCAAATTTCTGGTCAAAGATTTTCTTTTAGAAAAAAAGGGTGAGCCGGAATTTGATTTCATATTTGACCGGGGTTGCTTTCATTCCTTTGATGATAAAAAAGATCGGAAAACCTTTGCCGGGAATGCTGCCCGGCACTTGAAACAAGGAGGTCTCTGGTTCAGCATTCTCGGTAACTCGGATGCCCCTCCGAGGGATGAAGGCCCTCCCATGCGCGCAGCCCTGGATATTGCCCTAGCTTGCGAACCTTTTTTTGAAATCCTGTCCCTTGTTTCAGACAAATTTGATTCCAGCCGGGAAAAGCCGGCTCGCTGCTGGCTGTGCCTGATGAGAAAAAGATGAAAAACCGATGATAAAATTGAATAGGATTTCTGATACCCATATGACAACGGAAAAAAAGACCCCGCCCCTGTTTACGGATCTTGAAAAAAAGATCATTGCGCTTTTGCAGACCGATATCCCGGTTGTAAAACAACCTTTTCTTGAAATGGCGGAAAAGATCGGTATTACGGAACAAGAATTTTTACGTGTACTGAAAGATCTCAATGACCGGGGCATTATCCGGAGGTTCGGCGCCACCTTGAAACACCAGAAAACAGGATTCAAAGCCAATGCCATGGTGGCCTGGAAAGTGGCCGAAGACCGTGTGGAAAAGACAGGTACCATCATGGCATCGTTCCGGGAAATCACCCATTGCTACCGTAGAAACCCGGCTCCAGGATGGAAATATAATCTTTACACCATGGTTCATGCCGGTAGTAAAGAGGCAATTCATGCCCTTGTCAAAAAAATTTCAGAGGCCGTGGAAGAGGATGAATATGAAATCCTGTTCAGCAAAAAAGAGCTGAAGAAAACATCCATGAATTATTTTGAAGACTGATCCACCCCATATCCTGTGCATCAATCCCTGGATTCACGATTTTGCAGCTTTTGATTTCTGGGCCAAACCCCTGGGTCTTTTGTCCATTGCCGCCATCTTAAGAGATAACGGAGTTAAAATAAGTTATATCGACTGCCTTGACCGGTTTCACAAGAATGAACCTGACAGTCCGAAGGTGATGTGGGATGGTCGGGGTCCCTTTCGAAAAACACAGATCCCGACTCCAGCCGGGCTTGAACATATCGGCCGGAAATTTTCCCGTTACGGGATTCTTCCTGACTGGTTTGAAGCGGATTTAAAGCGGCTCGAAAGGCCCAATCTCATCTTTGTTACTTCCCTTATGACCTACTGGGCTTCGGGTGTAAAAGAGACCATTGAAATGATCAAAGGGGTTTATCCGGATGTTCCGGTCGTTCTGGGCGGGATTTACGCAAGTCTCTGCCATGACCATGCAATCTGCTACAGTGGGGCGGACCGGGTGATTAAAGGACCCGGCGAGCCATGGTTAACGGATATTTTAAAGGACTTTACCGGGTTTGACCTTAAGGATGAAAGACTCCTTAAATCACCCGCAGACTTGGACGCCTTGCCCTTTCCTGCCCTTGATCGTCAGCATAAAATGACCTATATCCCGATCTTAACCTCCAGGGGGTGCCCTTTTTCATGTGAATATTGCGCATCCTCTTATCTTGAGCCGGTGATGCGGCGGCGGTCGCCTGAAAATGTAGTCAAGGAAATCGCATATTGGCATAAAACATATCACATCAAAAATTTTGCCTTTTATGATGATGCCCTTCTGATTAATTCTGAAGACCATGCTTTTCCTATATTTGAAAAAATAATTGCTTCCGGAATGGATTTAAATTTCCATACACCCAACGCCCTTCATATCCGGGCTATCATAAAAAAAGCGGCAGAACTGATGTTCAGGGCCGGGTTTAAAACCATCCGTATGGGTCTTGAAACAACAGAGTTCGCTGGACACAGAAGCTATGATTCAAAAGTTGCTGAAAACGAATTTTTGATGGCCGTTACGAACCTTAAGGCTGCCGGGTTTAATAAGAAACAGATCGGGGCATATTTACTTTGCGGTCTGCCGGGTCAGAACCTCGATACCCTTGAAGCCTCCATAAAATTTGTTAAAAAAACAGGAATATTGCCCGTGTTGGCTTATTATACACCGATCCCCCATACTGCCTTATGGGAGAAAGCAGTTCAAAATTCAAGGTATGATCTCAATCAACATCCTGTGTTTACAAACAATACACTTTTCCCTTGCGTTAAATCAGACCTTGACCTGAAGCGCATTTCACAATTGAAAAATTTATAGAACTGCGCTATAACACTTTTGTTTTATTATAGTGGTATCATACATAACCATTATGAAGAGGACAAAGACGTGAATATAACAGTTATGATCATTCAAACCCTTGGCGGGCTCGGGCTTTTTATCGGCTTCTGTTTTATGGCATGGAACTTATGAAAGACAGTCTTGCGCCCGTCAAATCAGATCCCGGGTTTATTCAGTTTTTTACAAGGTTCGATACGGCCAACGCCCATACACTTTTTAATGTGATCAAATCGGTGATTTTCATAGTCTTTCTCCCCCAACTGATAAAGCTGACCCTTCTTCTTTCTCCCAGGCTTTCAAAATTATCAGATGAACCTTAAAAAAACATCAAAATACCTGTCAAGAAGAGATTTGGTGGATATGGGAGTTTTTTTTATTTCTCTTGTCTCCCATTATGAAAAAATGGGGGGTTATTGTTATAATATTGCAACCGGTGTGGACAGAATTTTATAAAATGATAGTATTTGATCTTGAATGCCTGAACGGGCACACCTTTGAAGGCTGGTTCGAAGACAAGGAAGACTTGAAACAGCAGCAGGAAAAAGGAATCTTATCCTGCCCTGTCTGTGAAACAACCGATGTGGTTCAAAAACTTCATGCCATATCCATTCGAAAATCATCCTCCGGCACCTCGTCCCAGAAGGCGTTGCAGGCAAGCCAGGAAGCCATGACGGAATTGGCTGAAAAAGTGGCGGAATATGTGGAAAAAAATTTTGAAAATGTGGGCCCCGATTTTTCAAAGCAAGCCCTGAAAATGCACTATGGCGCTGAAGAATACCGGAGTATCAGAGGTACAACAACCGCAGAAGAAGATAAGGTCCTTCAAAAAGAAGGGGTCCCTGT
>JAIFMF010000122.1 GCA_020048635.1 Desulfobacula sp.
GTGATGAACGGCCCCTGTGGCGGTTCAACCAGGGGCAAATGCGAGATCAGCAAAGATGTGGACTGCGCCTGGCAGCTCATTGTGGACCGGCTGAAAGCATTGAATAAAATGGATGATTATGAGATAGTGATGCCGATCAAGGACTGGTCCACAGACCGGGCTGGTGGCCCAAGAACGGTGACACGGGAGGATGTGAATATATGAGCACATTAAATACAACCAGCAGACTGGAAAAGGTGTTAAAGGCAGGACATCTGGGTGTTACCTCAGAATGCGGTCCACCGCGGGGCACGGATGCCGAAGAAGTCAAAAAGAAAGGCATGCTGATCAAAGACTATGTGGATGCGGTCAATGTCACGGACAACCAGACGGCCATGACCCGGATGTCATCTCTGGCCGCCTGTATCCATTTGAAACTCTTGGGGATCGAGCCCGTTCTCCAGATGGTCACACGGGACAGAAACCGGATTGCCCTTCAAAGCGATATCCTGGGTGCTGCTTCCTTTGGCATTTCCAATATGCTCTGCCTTTCCGGCGATCACCAGAGCTTTGGCGACTGCAAACAGGGCCAGAATGTCCACGATCTGGATTCCATGCAATTGGTTCAGACCGTCCGCTATATGCGGGATGAAGGAAAATTCTTAGGCGGGGACGCCATCAAGCATCCGCCAAAACTGTTTGTGGGCGCTGCTGCCAACCCTTTTGCCGACCCCTTTGAAATCCGGGTGCCGCGTCTGGCCAAGAAAATTGCCTGCGGTGCGGAATTCATCCAGACCCAGTGCATCTACAACATCGATAAATTCAAGGAATGGATAAGACGGGCTGTGGAGCGTGGCCTCCATGAAAAAACCTTTATCATGGCCGGTATGACCCCCATGAAATCTGTGGGCATGGCCAAGTATATGAAAAACCGGGTTCCGGGTATGGATGTTCCCGATGAGATCATTGCCCGCCTGGCCGGTGTCCCAAAAGAAAAACAGGCTGAAGAAGGCATCAATATCTGTGTGGAACATATCCAGGAATTGAAAGAGTTGAAGGGCGTGGCTGGCTTCCATATCATGGCCATTGAATGGGAAGAAAAAGTCCCGGAAATCATAAAAAGAGCAGGACTATACCCAAGACCCCAGGTTTAACAGGCGGTGTTTGTAAAATACTGAAGGATACAGGTTTAAGGAAAACCCCTTTACCTGTATCCTTTTTTATATTAAGACTAAACGCAATATGGGAAATTTAATGATTCGTGTTTGATCCGAAGGAGACAAAATGGCTGTCATTGTAAAATTTATCGTTGTCAGGAATGGAGAGGAAAAAATGACATTTGCGACAAAAAAAGAAGCAGACGATTATGACAAGATGCTTGATATTGCCGATAATGTGTATGGATTCCTGGAAGATTCAAAACTCAAACTGGATGAAACCCAGCTTGAGTCCATCTCCTTATTGCTGGCGGAAAACAGGGAAAAACTGATGCTGATTCTCAGAGGTATCAATCCCAAAAAACAGGAAACGAAAAAGGCAGATCCTGCTGCAGCACCCGCACCCAAAAAAGCCAAAGGCAAAAAAGAGCAAAGTGAACCCAATCTTCTCTAAAGAGTTCTGGCTTAAGGCCTGGGAAAAAGATAAAGAGACCGATACCTACACGGTTCACAGGGGCTTTTCCACTCCTGAATACTGGAACAAGGTGGCCTCTTCCTATGACCGGAGCAAAGAAGAAACAAAAAGCCGGCGCCTTTCCAAAACCCTGGATCTGTTTAAACGCAAACACCTGCTGTTCAAGGGGATGGAGGTGCTTGATATCGGCTGCGGCCCCGGTACGCTTGCCATGGAACTGGCGCGTCAGGGAGCAAAGGTCACAGCCCTTGATTTCTCTACGCAAATGCTGGATCAGTTCCGGCAGTCCATGACCCCGGACATCCGGGACCATATCACCCTCTTCTGTGAAGACTGGCACGCCATTGATATTGAAAAGAAAGGGTGGAAGAAAAAATTCGACCTGGTCATTGCATTTATGTCGCCGGGTGTGGCAGGCCCTGAAGCGTTTTATAAAATGATGGACACCTCAAAAAGCGGGTGCGCCATCCGAGGGTGGGCGGCCAAACGAAACCACCCGATCCTGGCAGTTCTCTGGGAAAAAATCATGGGAACCGTTCTTGAGGACACCCCCCAGAGTATTTTGCTCAAGATCAATCTCTTGTTTTCCCTGGGGCTTTTTCCGGAACTCACCTTTGATACGGTTGAATGGGATCAGAATGTGACTGTGGAGGAAGAACTTGAAAGCGAGCTTGCCTTTTTCAGAAAAGTCAGCGACAAAACCGATGCAGAGCTTGAATCCGTCATCCGTCCCTTTCTTGAGTCTATATCTGAAAACGGCCGCATTATCAGAGCCCACAAAGGTTTGACCGCCACGGCGGTCTGGTCTGTGAATGCAATCTATTAAAGGGCTTTTTTACTAACCTGTTTTTCTATCCTGTTTTACAATCCGGGCAGGCATCCACCCGCTTGATAAACTCCCTGAATTTTTGAAAGGTCGCCTTATCCATGGCATGCTCCATCTGACAGCCTGTCCTTTCGGCGGTTTCTTCATCCACACCGAGAATTCTCTGAAAAAAATCTTTTAAAAAGATATGGCGTTGTTCAATTTCTTCTGCAATGGACCGGCCTTCAGGAGTCAGGGTCACATACCCGTAGGGTTCGTAGTTGATGAGATTGTTGTCGGCGAGTTTTTTCAGCATTCCGGTCACAGACCCGCGCTTGATATCCATTTTATCCGCAATGTCTTTTGACCTTGCAACGGTTTTTGTCGTCTGAAGTTCCAGAATGGTTTCAAGATAATCTTCAAGGCTTTCCGAAAGTCCATTGTGCGGGATCATGGCGGTCTCCTTTATATTTTTATAGCCAATATCTACAAAGAAAAAAAGTGCACGTCAAATAAATATTCTATGACACTTGAAAATTTATTATTGACATAAATATAAGTTAGGAATGTATAACTTAATCAAACAAATAAAATTTAATCTTTTGAAAGAAACTATACAGGACCTGTTTGTTAAAAATAGGGGGAACACGCCGGATAGAAAGGAGAAAGATTAAGCAGATAGCGGGTGCTTTTGAGTTGCCCGGTTTTTGTTAAGATTTTTTTCTCAACCAGATCTTTTAAGTCTCTTGTTGCTGTTGCTGATGGAATTTTGACAATTGACATATAGTTTTTAGCGCTAAAACCCCCGGAAAATCCCTTAGGGCCTTCTCTGAAAATACGTAATACCGCTTTTTTCTGTCTTGGATTCAGAAGAGTCTCATAAACATTAAAAAATTTTGTTTTGGCGATCAGGAAGTCAACCATCCCTATGGTCTGTTTTTGGGCTTCAATAATTGTTTTGCTAAAATAATAGAGCCAGGGCGTGATCTGATTGGTTTTGTTTTGGAGTTCTAAATTTTTATAATAATCTTTTTTCTTATCACTGAGTATTGAAGATAAAGCGATCAGTGTCGGTTTCCCTAAGCTCTGAGACAGGACTTTTTCGCTTAAAGCCCTGCCGATCCGGCCGTTACCGTCTTCAAAAGGGTGAAGGGTGACAAAATATAAATGTGCTGTGCCCGCCCTGGTCAGTGGCGACAATGGTGCCTTTCCGCCTGGGGCTGTTTTATTGAACCAACGGATAAAAAGATCCATTTCTCTTGGGATTTCAGAGGCAGGCGGAGCAATGAAATGAATTCTGGGTTTATCAATCCGTCCGGACACCACGCGCATATCCTCTTTGCTTGTCCGGTATTTTCCCCTTTCCAAATCCGTTCTTCCGTTTAATAATTTGTCATGCCAGGCCCAAAGGATTTCATGGGTTAAGGGAGAATCAAAATCAGTGTACAAATCTTTCATCATCATGGCTATCCCCGCTTCTTCCGGCTTTACTGCGCCATGCAGATATTTTTCACCCAGGCCGAATTCTTTACAGATGGAGGATTGGAGGCTGTCCCTGTCTAAAAATGCACCTTCGATCTCAGAAGTTTTCAATGCTTCGTTGCAGATCATTTCAATTCTGAACTCATCCAGGTCTTTTTTGGAAAGGTGCCGCATAACCCCAATAGAGATGCCTGATGCTTTGATAAATTCAGCTTCCAGGGGATCTATATTGATCTTGTCATAGGAAAAATCGGGCCAATCTGCTTGCTGCCAATTCCATTTTTTTAACGTCATGATCTATAACCCTTTATTTTATAGATCATGATATACCGGTATTTGATCTATAAAACAATCATTTTTGCATCAGTATTTTCTCCTTTGTTAGTGACGGCAATTGTCCACGTGCTTTTGCCGGTCTTTGATCCTGGTTTTTCAAATCCTCTGTGGCAGTATAAATTAGGCTTATGATCTCTTCGCCATATTTGGAAAATAAGTTCTGATGTCGTCTTTATTTTGATTGACAAAAAGGAAGTTCCTGGTGTTCTATTGTTCCGTGATTTCAATTTAACAGAAAAAAATGACAACAGAGGAGAAAGCATGATGCCTGCAACGTATTTGATGAAAATGACGGTGTGTATTCTGACCATGAGCGCCCTGATGCTGGCCGGTTGCGATAAGAAACCCGAAGAGCGCAAAGCAGAGAAAATAACGGAGCAAATGCTCAAAGGGGTCATGGGTAAAGATGTGGATGTAGACATTAAGGGGAAGAATATTAAGATTGAAGGGCAGGACTCCAAAGTGGAGATCTCTGAAACAAACATCTGGCCACCCGACATGTTCGAAGATGTGCCACAGTTCACCTCGGGCAGGATAGAGCATGTGACCAAAACGCAGGAAGGGGGTACACAGTCATTTAATATCTTCTTTGCCGATATCCGGGGGGATGTCCTGAAGGAATATGATGCCGAACTGAAGGGGAAAGGCTGGCAGACCCAGCTCATGGACATGGGCAAGGGCGGGATGATCAGCGCGCAGAAAGATAAGCTGGGCCTGAATTTTTCCTCCAGCCAGGATGACAATAAGGGCATCCTGGCAGTCTTTTCCACGCAGTAAATACAACTAACGGGTGATAAGGCCAGCCATTTACGGAGCCTTGGGTATTCCAAAGGATGATTTGGGTAATTGAATGATAAATCGTGTTCCCATACCAGGTTTTGAATCGACTTCTATTCTACCGTTATGATTCTGGGTGATGATAAAATAGGAGACGGAAAGCCCAAGGCCGGTTCCCTGTCCCGGCGCTTTTGTGGTGAAAAAAGGTTCAAAGATTTTTCCTTTCTGTGCGCTGTCCATACCCGGTCCATTGTCGATAATTTCCAGTAGGCAGGATTCTCCCTTATCTATTGACCGGATAATGATTTCCGGGGGGGTATCTTTGAGCCCACCCCTGTCGCCCATGGCTTGGGCTGCATTTTTCAGAATATTCAATACAACTTGAGTGATTTCAGATCCATTGCAGAAAAGGGAAAGATCAGGATCATATTCCCGTATGATACGGATGGCTTTGAAATCATATTTTTTTTTGAGATCATAGTCGCTTCCCGCCATTTCAATGGCATTGTCCATTAGAGTGGAAACCTGGTGCAGGGATTTTGTGGATTCACTTTTCCGGCTGAATCCTAGCATTTTCTTGACTATTTCTGCCGCCCTTTCACTGGCGGTTTTAATGCTGTTTAAATAAAGAGGGATGGATCTATTTTCGAGGTAACGCCATAATAATTCACCATCAAGGCCAAATTCAGCACATGTATCCTTGTTTTTTTTTATCTTTGGCTCAAGACGTCGCTGGGCATTTTGTACCGCTCCCAGAATTATGCCCAGAGGATTATTGATCTCATGGGCCATGCCAGCCGCAAGTCCGCCTATGGATGACATTTTTTCCGCCTGGATCAGCAAAGCCTGATTTTCCCTGATCTGTTGTTCAGAGGCATTTATTTTTTCTATCATTTCATTGGCTGAGGCAGATAGGGTTTTAAATTCTGCAAAATGAAAACTGTCGGTGTCAACTTTTTTCTTTTCAGTGACAGCGGTCTGAAAAAAAAGCTCAAAGGCGTTGAATGCCGATCGTATTCGCCTGGATATAACGGAAAAGGCAATACTGATGACGGTGAGAAGAGCAGCAAAGAAGAGCAGAATATACAGGATATTGTTTTGGATTCTCTCTTTCAATTCTTTTTTCTTTTCCAGAGCCAGACCCTCAAAATTTTCTTTATTCAGACCCGCACCGACATACCATTGCCATCCAGGTATGGCCATGGAATAACTGATTTTTTTATGTGCAACATACCCTTCAAAGGCGGGCAGTTCATACTCCACAAATCCTCCACCGGCGTTGGCCCGGGAAATTAATTCCTTCACAATGGCCACTCCGTTGATATCTTTGATATCGATCATGTTCTTGCCTTTTGCCGGTCCTGAAAGGCTCAGGCCATCCAGAGTACCGGCAAACACATACCCGGTTTCTGAAAATTTAATATGCTCAATACGATCAATAACCTCTGCCTGTATTTCCGCCTCCACATCATTCAGATACTCTCCTGTGCCGATGAACCAGTTGTAAGGTTCAAACAATTTGATAAAGGCTATTTTACGGTGAACCCGGTCTTCTCCTTTTCCGGGCTGGGTCCAGTGGTATTCATAAAATCCCTCCTGTTTTTCCCGAACCAGTTGGATCATGTCTTGGATCACATATTTCCCGTTAATATCCTGCATGTCCAATATATTTTTCCCCTCCAATTGAGGCCTGTCGGTAAAGAGGATTTCCACGCCTTCAAGAGAGGTGATAAAATAATATCCCCGGCCATCATTGAATCTGACGGCCCGTAAGGTTTCTCGGATAAGACTTTGTATCTGCTCATCTGTCAATTTTTCTTTGTTTTTGTGGTAAAGGGTTTCAGCTATTTTATGGGCCTCATGGATTTTCTGCCGGATAGACGCTTTGAGCTGATTTTCAGTTTTTGGCTTCATGTATTCAATATACTGAATGACTTCCAAAACCTGCTCCTTTAAGATTTGTTTTTGAAAAAGAGTTTCCCTCTCCGTTTCATATGCGATCTGATTTTTGTTTTGCCTGATATCGCTCATGATCCAGAAGCAGGCAGTAACAGCTATGCCCAGAAGG
>JAIFMF010000140.1 GCA_020048635.1 Desulfobacula sp.
CTGCAACCACAGAGTGGATATTGCCAATAACGGTCAGGTTGCAATGGATTTGTTCGGAAGAAACAAATATGATCTTGTAAGCTTGGACTATATGCTTCCAGGAGATATTAACGGGATGGATATATACCATCATATCAGATCATCAGACAAAACCATTCCGATCCTGTTTATTTCAGGCAATATAGAATTTTTAGAATCCATAAAAGAATTAAAACAAAAAGATACCGCCATTGGTCATCTGTCAAAACCCTGTCAGAATAAAGATTATGTTAATGGTGTAAATGGGTTATTTGAAAGAGCACTGGTGGCCCAACAATAATGGCTATTATCGTTGTTCTTCAAGACATTTTTAGGGATAACAAGAGATGAAGAATGTCTTTCATTGAAACCCGTCATAGTAGAAATAGGGGAGAGCCAATGTCACAGAAAAAACAACTTACGTTCCTTGAAGCAACCGCGATCATAACGGGGTATGGTATTGGCGGCGGCATCATGACGCTTCCGTTTTTAACAACTAAGACCGGCCTGCCGGTTATGTTCACGTTACTCGGTCTCGGCTTTTTCATCAGCTGGATCATGCACCTCATGATAGCGGAGATCATTATACGCGATGGGGATAATAGTCAAATGGTCGAACTGTTTCAAAAATATATACTTAAAAACAGACCTGCCATATTCACCTGGATCATATTCATCCTTATAGCCTTTGCTTTTCTTGCAAGCCTTTCGGCATATATTGCCGGTGGTGGTAAAATTATCGCTGATATTTTCGGGCTGCCACTCATTGCAGGCCAGTCCATTTTCTACGCAGTTGCCGCGGGTGTTGTATTCTTCGGGCTCAAGGCGCTCGGCATGAGCGAGAAATACGGCGTGTTCATCATACTGTCGGCTGTGCTTGTATTCATGGGAGGATGTTTCAGTGTGCCGTTTTCTTTAAAGATGGAAGTACTCGGCGGTGCGAACAACTATCTCAAGCTTTTCGGCATGATCATGTTCAGCTTTTTTGCCATATTCTCTGTGCCGCAGGTGGCTGAAGGGCTCGACCATAACAGAAAGCTCATCCCCCGCGCTATAACACTCGGCATAGCGATCAATGCTGTCGTTATTTTTGCAATAATTATTATGACAACCGGCGTGAGCCAAGCAGTCGATGAGGTTGCCATCATAACACTCGGTGCTTCCCTCGGCAGGTGGGCATCAATTACCGGATCGGTATTCATCATCTTCGCCATGCTCACGAGCTACTGGTCGGTAGCCTATGCACTTGCGACCGTAGTTGAAGAACGCCTTAAAATAGCACCGCGCCCGTCATGGCTCATTGCTACGCTGCCGAGCCTTGCGCTGGTGCTGGTACTTTCAAAAAGTTTTCTCGATTTTATGGAGCTTGCGGGCGGCGCCATAGCGCTCATCGTCGCGTTCATGGTAATGCCCTTATATAATGCTGTACGCAAAAGCGCCAGAGTGACCAACCCCGATTTTAAACTGACAACACTCGGCACTGTGGCTTTCCAGGCCCTGGTGGTTATCGGATATATAGCCATGGCAATCGGCTCGGTGCTGCCGAAATAACAGGAGATGGTATGGGGGATATTCTGTTTACCAATGGCATTATATATTCACTCGAGCGTGAGGGTGAGAAGTTCGGTAGCATGCTTGTTCGCGGGGGAAAAATAGTCAAACTGTTTCCGGATGCGTATCCTGATGTGAAGGCGGATGAAACAGTTGACCTCGAAGGCAAAGCAGTACTGCCGGGGTTCATTGACAGCCATGTTCATTTCATGATGACAGTGGTAGCTGAAACCATGGGAAGCAGGGTATCTTTCATTGACGGAAATGAGATTGCACCACGTGACATGGCAGAAGTTCGGATACGGCTCGAGTCAATTGCCGCTAAGAAGACAAATAAACAACCGCTGCTGTTCTACAACTATATCATCCCCGCAGTAGAAGAAAAACGTTTGCCGTTCAGGCAGGAACTTGATGAATGGTTTCCCGGGCGAACGGTGACCGTGATATCGATGGATGGCCACAGCAGCTCCCATTCGTCTGAAGCGTTGACGCAGATGCAACTCGTTGATGTGAAGGGTGACGGCATCCTCACCGGAGAAGCGCACGATCTTAACATGGGAAAAATCAATGCGTTCATCCAGTCGAAACTGTCGATCGGTCTGCTGCTGAAAGGTCTTGTCGATATCACAGAAGAGGCACTATCTCACGGCATAACCGGCATGCAGTGCCTTGAGGGATTCGATGACGACCCGGCGGACCGTACTCCCTGGTTTATGACACGCATAGCATCGGCATTGCCGCTTAAACTGCGCATGAGTCTGCAATATCTCGACCCCGCCAGATGCAAACAGTACGAAAATTATCTTGCACGAAAAAGAATTGGCGGATGTGGTGCATGGGAAATTGATGGGTCGGTATCATCCCACACCGCTGCATTCTACGATGACTACAGGGATCGGCCCGGAACAAAAGGCGAGTGTTATTATTCCCAAGAAGAAACGGATATGATGGTATTGAGGGCTCAAAGCGCCGGTTACCAGGTATCGGTACATGCAATCGGTACGGCAGCCATAGAGAGAATACTGACTTCATTTGAAAACGCTATAATGAACGGAAACCCAATGCGCCATGCTATCGATCATTTTGAGTTTCCATCCCGTGATCAGGTAGAACGAGCGGTCGCCATTAAGTTGCTGCTGATTCCTCAGCCGGGCTTTGCATTGTTTGACGCTAAATATCAGAAATCCTACAGCCAGTTTCTTTCTGATACTGTCATCGGTATCCAGATACCGCTGAAGACAATAGCGGATGCGGGTGGTATGATTCTCGGATCATCCGACAGCCCGGTGCAGCACCTTAGCCCGTTCATGCAGCTACAGGGCATGGTTGCATTTCCAGTCGGCAATGAATCTCTTTCCATGTACCAGGCGCTTCGCGCCTACACTTACAACGGGGCTTACTTGGTGCATGAGGAACACGAGCGCGGTACGCTTGCATCCGGAAAAGCGGCCGACTTCATTGTGCTCAAGTCCGATCCGTTCCTTGTTCCTGAAGAACAAATTCATACACTAACAGTCTCACAGACCTGGATCAACGGCCGCAGGATGTATCCCGGCAAAAAACTAAATCCATGGGCAATACTCCTCAAAGGCATGTTCGGATTTAGGCAGAAGGTATGATATGCAATCTGTAGCGCTGAAGTTACGAAAGAACATAAAATGAATTGACCCTTTAAACCTTTAACTAATTGATATTAGGAAATAAACAGAATTATGAGTACAATACAATCCGGAGATAGCATATCGGTTGATTATACCGGTAAGTTTCAGAACGGAACGATATTTTATACATCGGACGGGCAAGCTTCGCGTGCGGCTGTGATTCCGGCTGCTGCCACTGAAGCGGTTGATAAGCAAAAAAAATGAAAATTGAAAAAACACACAGGGTCGGCTTATTTGATATCGATTACCAGTTTAAGTTGAGAATTGAGGCTGCGGCCAGGTTTTTTCAGGACATTGCCGTTCATCATTCAACAGGAATCGGCGCAGGCCCGGATGTGTTGTTAAAAAAAGGGCTGGTCTGGTTTCTCTCCCGTCTTGAAATTGAATTTTTCCGATATCCTACTCTGGGAGAAGATCTCAGGATTGTCACCTGGTCAAGAGGGTTCAAGGGGTTTAAGGGATACAGGGAATACCTGATAGACTCCTCGCAGGGGAAAGTGGCCAGGGGATCAGGCGTCTGGCTTTTTTATGATTTTATGAGAAAACGGATCATAAAGGTACCGCCGGAAATTTCAGGGCTTTATGAGATTGAACAGGAAAAATGGTTTGATAATGAAATTGATGACTGGGTTTCCACTGGGCGGATTGAGCCTGAACATGAGACTGAAGTGAGTCTGCGGTATTCTGATGTTGATGTGAACGGACATGTCAATAATACAGTTTATTTTGGGTTTCTTGAGACCCTGTATCATAAAACCATGATGAGCAATGGGCAGTCTGTCAAGAATTTAAAAATCAGGTTTTCCCGTGAAATAGACAAGGATCGGGAGCATATCCGGGTCGGTGCAAAGAAGGTCAACGGTGTGTACATTTGTAACATCTGCGACAATTCCGAATTGTATGCAGAGGCAGAAATCATTCCCATGGGATAATGCGCAGGGAAGGGCAGAGGAGAAAAAATGGCTGATAAATATAGAATTCCGGTAAAAGATCTTCGTAAACAATATCCTTCCGACCTGTTTAACTTCAAGGATACGTCCGAGCTTTTGCCCCTGACCGGCATCATCGGCCAGAAACGAGCCATTGAGGCCATTGATTTCGGATTGAACATGAAAGGGTCAGGGTATCATATTTTTGTTACCGGTGTCGGCGGGACAGGGAAATCAACCATTGTCCGGGAACTCTTGACAGCGCATGCCATGAATGATGAAACATCGGACGATCTCTGTCTTGTGAACAATTTTGAGAATGAGTATTGCCCTGTGGCCATAGAGATGCCGGCGGGTTCAGCTGTGTATTTCAGCGAGAGCATGGCCCGTTTCGTGGAAGTGATCAAAACCCGGATACCTGAAATTTTTGAAACAGCTCCGTTCCAGGAGCAGCAGAAAAAAATCTATAAAGAATATTCAACCCGTCAGAAGGCCCATTTTGATGAAGCTGAAAAGCTTGCTTTTCAGCAAGGGTTGACCATTATCAAGGCTGACACGGATTATCAGGTTGTTCCACTCAGCCAGGGTGCGCCCATGTCAGAGGAGGATTACCAGGCTCTGGATGAAACAGCCCGGCACGAGATTGAAGAAAAGGCCGCCATGGTTGAAGAAAACCTGGATGGAATCCTTTTTGAAACCAACAGGCTTGGTGAAGAAATGAAAACCATTTTAAAAGAGCTTGTGGCACAAAAAACAGACCAGCTTATTTCAGAGCAGATTGACCCGGTCAGGTATTATTTCAGGGATTGCAAGGACATCCAGAGTTATCTTAAAAATGTTAAGGAAAATATCATCCATAATATTGCCACATTCCTGGGGGTTAAAGGGCTGGAGGATGCCGAAGGTAAAAAAGTGTTGGAAATGACAGGACCCATTGTAAAAAAATACCAGGTCAATGTGCTGGTGGATCGGCGGCGGGAAAAAGGGGCTCCGGTTGTGTCTGAGCCGAACCCGAGCTTTCAGAACCTGTTCGGCAAGATTGAGAAAAAACCAGTGGCCGGGTCCTTTGAGACCGATTTTACCATGGTTCAGGCCGGGTCCCTTTTGAAAGCCAATAAGGGGTATCTGATCCTCAATATTGAGCCGCTTCTGATGAACCCGCCGGTATGGGAATGCTTAAAGCGAACGCTTCAGGATTCCATGCTCCAGATTGAAGATATGCCGGACCAGGCAGATTACGGGATGCCTTCCTTGAAACCCACACCCATACCCCTGACGGTCAAAGTCGTGCTGGTCGGTGGATATGAACCGTTCAGGGCCTTGCAGAGTGCAGATTCCCAGTTCAACAAAATCTTCAAGGTCAGGGCGGACTTTGATTATGAAACTGCATTTACCGATGAGAATGCTGTCAATTATGCAAGATTCATTGCCAAGGTCTGCAGAGATGAAAACCTCCTGAGTTTTTCCCCGGACGGGGTATGGGCAGTGATTGAATATGGCTCAAGACTTGCGGAGGATCAGCGGAAACTCTCTCTCAGGTTTGGCTATATCCACGGGGTGTTAAAGGAAGCAGACTATTGGGCAAAAAAAGATGAGGCACTCGTTGTTTCAAAGGAGTTTGTGATAAAAGCCATAAGCCAGCGCAGGCTCCGTCATAATCTTTATGAGGAAAAGGTAATGGAAGAATTTGACGATCAGTCTGTTCTGATGGATGTGAAAGGAAAAGTCGTGGGCCAGGTCAATGCGCTGGCTGTCTATGATATGGGTGAAATTGCCTTTGGAAGACCCATGCGGATAACGGCGGAATCCTATATGGGAGAACCCGGGATCGTCAATGTTGAGCATGAATCGGATCTATCCGGGGAGACCCATGATAAAGGGGTCATGATTATTTCAGGGTATCTTGGAAGGATGTTTGCACAGAATTATCCCCTGACCGTGAGCATCAGCATTACATTTGAGCAGAGTTATGACGGCATTGACGGGGACAGCGCCTCTTCTACCGAATTGTATGCAGTTCTCTCAAGCCTCTCGGATATTCCCATCCGGCAGGAAATCGCAGTAACCGGATCTGTGAACCAGAAAGGGGAAATCCAGGCCATTGGCGGTGTGAACGAAAAAATTGAAGGTTTTTTTGACATCTGTTCACGAAAGGGCCTGAATGGAAAACAGGGTGTCATGATCCCCAGTGCCAATGAAAAAAATCTTGTCTTGAGAAGAGATATAGTTGATGCGATTGAGAAAAACGAGTTCCATCTTTACAGTGTCGGACATATCGAAGATGGGATAGAAATATTGACCGGCGTTGCAGCAGGCCGACCGGATAAAACTTCTTCTTATCCCAGAGATACGGTTTTTGGAAAGGTCCAGGAAAAGCTTAAAAAATATCACGAACTGTCCCTGCGATACGGGAAATAATTTTTTGAACTTTATGGGGAAAAGACGGGTTCAAGAAAAGAAAATACGTCTGCTCATTCATTGCTTTATAAATAGATGGAGTTATGTTAATACTGCATAATATTCAATAACGCAGATTGGAGCAGATATGAGCAAAATAATAGCATTGGCCGGAAAGGGCGGGGTTGGCAAAACAACAGTTTCAGCCCTGATTACCCGATATTTTACAAAACATCACCATGAACCGCTTCTTGCAATTGATGCAGATCCCAACAGCAATCTCGGGGAAACCCTTGGGTTGAAAATTGAAAAAACCGTGGGCGATATCCGTGAGGATTTTATGAAAGATCCACAGGGAGTGCCGTCCGGTATGGATAAGATCGTATACCTTGAAATGCTCATGAACCAGGTCCTGGTGGAGCATCAGGCTTTTGATCTTCTGGTCATGGGCCGCCAGGAAGGGCAGGGATGCTATTGCATGGTCAATAATATCCTGAACCG
>JAIFMF010000044.1 GCA_020048635.1 Desulfobacula sp.
TCAGGTGTATCCCGGCAGCTCTTGCCATCTGTGCAAGCCGGGTCAAAGCAAATTCCACATCTTTGGACGCCACCATCATGAGATCGGCCAGCTCATCCACAATCACGACGATATAGGGCAATTTTTCAAATTGAATCGCGGCATCCGGATCATCCTTGGCTTTAGCCAGTTGAGAAGCCACCATGCCATTGTACTGAACAATATTTCGAAACCCTGTCTGTTCCAGGACTTCATACCGCCGCTCCATTTCCCTGACCGCCCAGAAAAGGGCATTGGTCGCTTTTTTCATATCCGTCACCACTGGAGAAATCAGGTGGGGAATGTCATTATACACGGAAAGTTCTATTCTTTTGGGGTCAATCATGATCATTTTGACATCATCAGGGGTGGCCTTGTACAAAAGGCTGATAATCATGGAATTAAGCCCCACACTCTTGCCCGTCCCGGTCGCCCCTGCAATCAGAAGATGGGGCATGGAATCCATTTTGGTGACCACGGGTTTTCCAAGAAGATCTTTTCCAAGTCCCAGGGTCATCATGGAAGAAGACTGGGCAAATTCCCTTGAGGCAATCAATTCCCTTAAATTGACGATTTCCCTTTCATCATTGGGAATTTCAATCCCCACCACATCCCGGCCCGGGATGGGAGCCACAATCCGGATGCTGATGGCGCTCAAGGCAAGGGCAAGGTCATCGGACAACCCGGCGATCTTGCTGATCTTGATACCGGGTGCGGGTTTATATTCAAAGGTGGTAATCACAGGGCCGGGAAGGATTTCAACAACTTCTCCGAACACGTTAAAATCATTGAGTTTACTTTCCAGTATTTTCGCTTTTTCCCTGAGAAGCTCGGTATCAATATTTTTTTTAACCTTTTTCTTTTCATCCAGAAATGAGATCAACGGCAGCTTGAATTCAATTTTTTCCCGGATGTCTTTGAAAACCGGTTTAGGGATGAACTCAGAATCATCATCCGGTTCAACAGTAATGATTTCCGGTTCAAAAAAAATTTCAGTTTCAGCCGGTTCTTTTCTTTCCGGGATTCTTTCAGGCAGTTTGATGAAAGGGTCTTCGTTTTCTCTGACCGGCGTGATATCGATCTGTCTTTTATGTTCTTCTCTTTCCTTCACCCGACCATTGTATTTTTCTTTGACAAAATCAATGAGCTCCTGGAGCCCTTCCTGGATTTCTTTTATCACTTCACCTGTTTTGTGATTGAAAAAGGCAAAAAGAGTGATGAGGGAAATACCCGTGGTCAGGATAAACCCGACCATTATGAAAAATACCAGGATAATCACACACCCGGTGATATTGGCATATTTCAGCAGAAAAGCGGCTATTGAAATACCGATTACACCGCCGGATGAAATGCGTGTGCCAAGCGCCATGTATTCGGTTCTGACAAGAAAGAGCAACCCGCCCGTGCAGATTATCAGAAGAAAGCCGCCCAGAACGGTCAACCCTATAACTTTTCCCGATCTCCCCTTCAGGAACCAGGCGCCGGTCAGAGCTAAAATAATGGGGACCCAGAAGGCACCCAACCCGAAAAGGAAAATAAAAAACCCGGCAATATGGGCTCCCAGAAGCCCGAATGAATTATGGATGGTTTTAGGGACCGTAAAAAAACTGTTTCCCAAACAGGGGTCTGAGGCATGATAGGTAAAAAGACTGACTCCGGTTAATATGACAAGGAATAAAAAAAGAATAGCAATGAGTTCTTTTTTCATACTTCAATAATCACGGGAACAATCAAAGGCTTTCGGTTAATGGCAAAGGCAAAATATTGCTTCAATGCCTTCTGAAGGCATCATCCACCAGATATCCAGTGGCTGAATCAAAGACAAACCCTTTGGAAATCAATTCAGGGCCATAAAGGACAACCCCGGTTTCCTCGTCGATAATCATGGTGACCACGACCAGTCCCCCTTCCGATAACTCCCGCCGTTCCTTCAACACACTTCGTCCCACATCCCCGATTCCCTTTCCATCCACAAGGACTCTGCCGGTATGAACACTTCCTTCTATTCTGCAGCCCGTCTCATCAAAAGCAATGACTTTGCCGTCTTCCACCACAAGGACATTTTCCCTTGGCATGCCTAAACTTTCGGCAAGTCTTGCATGAACCACAAGGTGTCGATATTCCCCATGAATCGGGATAAAATACCGGGGGTTGGTCAGATTCAGCATGAGTTTTAATTCTTCTTGATGGGCATGGCCGGAGGTGTGGATCTGGGCAATCTTTGAATAGACCACGTCAGCCCCCCGGCGGTAGAGTTTATTGATAATACTGGAAATGGCTTTTTCATTACCGGGTATATATTTGGAAGACAGGATGACGCAATCGCCCTTTTTGATATTGATGTGCTTATGCACACCCGAGGCCATCCGGACCAGGGCGGACATAGGTTCACCCTGGCTGCCCGTGGTGATGATGACCAGCTCATCATCCCGAAATTTACCGATCTGTTTCACATCCACAAGGGTATTGGGAGGATAATGAATATGTCCCAGGGCCGTGGCTACAGCAACGATCTGGTCCATGCTCCGACCGTTGAAAACGACTTTTCTGTGATTGCGGATGGCAATATCAATGATCTGCTGGATTCTGAATACATTTGATGCAAACAAAGCAATGACCACTCGGCCCGGAGCGGCAATGATAAATTTTTCAAGATTCTTTGCCACCTCCTGTTCAGTCATGGTGTACCCTTCCACCTCGACATTGGTGGAATCGGACAGCAAGGCCAGGACACCTTCCGCTCCGAATCTGGAAAAAGATGAAATATCGGTATTCTTCATCTTATCGGCGTCATGGCTGATCCTGAAGTCACCCGTATGGATCACGACGCCTTCAGGGGTTTTTATGGCAAGCCCGACACCTTCGGCCGTGGAATGGCTTACCCGGATAAATTCAATTTCAAAGGGTTCTATGGTAAGGGTCTCGCCGGGATTGACGAGATTCAGATCGATAAAGGAATTGAGTTCGAATTCAATGAGCTTGTTCCGCACAATCCCCAGGGTAAATGCGGTTCCATAGACCGGAAGCCTGATTTCCTTTAAAAGATAGGGCAAAGCGCCGATATGATCCTCATGGGCATGGGTGATAATGACAGCCTGCACCTTATCCCGGTTTTCCCTGAGATAATCCATGGCAGGGATGACAATATCCACCCCCAGCATATATTCTTCAGGGAACATAAGCCCGGCGTCAATGATAAAGATGACATCCTCATATTCAATCACCATCATATTCAGGCCAATTTCGCCAAGGCCGCCCAGGGGAATTATTTTCAGCATCAGGATATCCTAAACACTAAATGCGAATGTCAAGCTTTTCAAGAATAGCATCAGCTTGATCCATGAGCCAGTCGCGCTGTTCTTGGGTGGCATAATCCATACAATCGCATTTTATTTTTTTTTCAACTCTTACCAGAAATTCACAGGACAGGTAAGATTCTTCCAGCATCAGGGCAAAAACATGGGGTTGGCAATCCACATGGCTTTTCTGAACAGGTGTCAGAATGTCCTGATCCAGTTCAAACCAGTAGACCCCGTCGATTGTCGATGATGTCAGATACCGGTCAAGATAGGCCTTTAATTTCTGATAATCCTCAAGCCTCAAGCCGTCAATTACATACTGTTTCATAAGGAATTTAATTAGCACAGGTTCAGCCGGATATGCAACCCGTTATTTTAATTTATCGATCCGCTCTTTCTGGGCCTGAACCCGGCTTTTCCACTCAGTGTCGGTTTTTATATGAATATCTGCCAGGCGATTGAACTCCTTTGCCTGAGCTGCATTCCCTTTCATGATCCATGCCTCGGCAAGATAGTAATAGTTTTCCCCATTTTTTGGATTTAGATTGACGGCGCGCTCCAGAACCCGGATGGCCTCATCGGGTTTTTTGTTCCTGAGATGGGCCTGGCCCTGTTCAGAAAAATTCAGGGCTGCTAAAGCCATGGGGCTTTGTTTATCCGCAGGGGGGTCTGCTGGCTTTTCTTTTCTGGGCGGAAGTGGTTTGGGTGCGGGCGGTTTTTCTATGGGTTTGGGCGCAGGTGGCTCCATCTCTTTTGGTGGAAGATGACGGATTTCACCGGATTTGTCCGGTTCCGGTTTGGGTGCAAAAATTGAACACCCGGTCAGAAACATCAGACAGAAACCGATAACGACCCATTTAAAAAGAAGGCAGAATTTTTTTGATTCCATCGATGACCTTTTCCAGTTGCGATGAACATTCATGTTCCCGACAGAGGGTTTCGGGCTGGTTTTCAAAAAGAAAGATCTCTTCTCTCACCCTTGGGCAACAGCCTTCCTTTGCAATTTCTCCGCTGTCGGCACAGACACTTAATTTTTCAATCCCCGAAGGCATGGACAGCCATTCCCCGGATACATACTGGGGCAGGGCTTTCATCAGGTCCGCCCATATGGGAAGCGCTGCCGTTGCCCCAGTGGCGTGAAGGGAATCATTGTCATCAAACCCCACCCATACCAGGGCGACCAGGTTGGGTGTATAGCCAACAAACCATGCATCCTGGGCATCATTGGTGGTTCCGGTCTTTCCGGCAACAGGCCAGTCCACCCCCAGTTGTTTCAATGATTTTGCCGTGCCTTCGCGCACCACGTCCCGCATGAGATCACTCATCATATAGGCTTTTGCCGGACTTATCAATCGTTCGATTTCAGCATGACGGCTTTCCAGTGTTTTCCCGTCCGTATTCACCACTTCCCTGATGGAAAGCGGAAAAGGAAGAACCCCATCGCCCGGAAATACGCAATAGGCCCTTGCAAGAGACAACGGGTCCACTTCAATGGTCCCGAGAGCCATGGATGGGTAAGGATCATCCGGGACGGATAAATGAAAAATTTTTGCAATCTTTGAAACCTTTTCAAGCCCCATATCATAGGCCATATTCACAGTGGCCAGGTTCTGGGACTGGGCCAGTGCCCTGCGGAAACTGAGCACCGGGTCTGCCTGGGCATAATAATTTTTCGGTGTCCATGGCTTTCCGTTGACCATAAAGGTCCGGGGTGAATTGGACAGCATGGACGCAGGCGTGTATTTATCCAGAGCAGCCAGATATACAAAGGGCTTGAAAGCGCTACCGGGCTGTCTTCTGGCCTGGGTGGCCCGGTTGAACTGGCTCATGCCGTAATCCCTGCCGCCTACCATGGCAAGGATATACCCGGTTTTGGGCTGCATGACAATGACAGCGCCCTGAAGGCTTTCACCCGGATTCTTTCTTTTCAGAGACGGGTTGGCGGCTTCCATGCGCTCAAGGCCCCGCTTCAGTGCTTTTTCCGCTGCTGCCTGCACCTCTGTATCAATGGTGGTAAAAATGGACAGACCTTCGCTGGAAAGCACTTCACGGCTATAAAGAGTTGCCAATTGCCCTGTGAGATAATCCATAAAATAAGGCGCCTGCTGACGGTAATCGCGATACTCGGTCGGTTTAACGGGTTTTGCTTTTTCTTTTTCAAGGGATTCATCGGAAAGCCAACCGTTTTTATGCATGGCATCCAGCATATCATTTCGCCGGCCCAAGCAGCGCTCCGGGTTTCTGTGCGGTGAAAACAAATTGGGTGCCTTGATCAACCCTGCAATGACAGCCGATTCAGACACGGACAGGTCTTTGGCTGATTTATCAAAAAAGAACCGGGCCGCCTCCCCGATGCCGTTGATGGAAACAGATCCTTCCTGGCCGAAATAAATTTCATTGAGATACATTTCCAGGATCGTGTCCTTGTCAAAACGATATTCCAGGATACCGGTGATGAGAAACTCCTTGAATTTGCGGCTCAGGGTCCGCTCCGGTGTGAGAAAATAATTTTTGGCCAGTTGCTGGGTGATGGTGGAACCGCCCTGGTTGAATTCCAATTCCTTCAGATTCATCAGGACAGCCCTCAGAATACCACTGATTTCAACGCCATGATGGTCATAAAAACCATGGTCCTCGGCAGCCATGACGGCATGAAGAAGATGTCTGGGCAGTTGCCCGATGGAAACCAGTTGCCGGCGTTCCCGGTCCGGTCCGAAATAAAGCATCAATACTTCGGGTTCCAGTTCCAGGATAGCCCCTTTTGTATCCATGTCGCTCCGGGTGATGGAGGTCACTCGGGAATCTTTGAGCCCAACCCATACCGAGGCGCTTTTCTGCTCATGAAAGGGCGAGTGAAACTCATGAAGATAAATTTCAAGGGCGGTCTTTGAAAAACGCATTTCCCCCGGCTTGGAAGGGCTGCCGGAAACCGGACGATACCCCAGGCGGTCCAGCTTTTCGAGCAAAAGAGGGGGATTCAGGGCCTGACCAGGGTAAAGCAGGGTAATGTCGGAATAAATTTTTGAGGGAATATCCCAGAGGCGACCGGCAAACCGCTTATCCATCCCTTCCGCCAGATTGGCAAGGTAGAGGACGCTTACTACTGCGGCACCCCCTAAAAAGAACAGGCAGACAATAACCAGAAGACCGAAAAAACGCCGGACCCGGTTTTTTTTATTCTTAACAGATTTTTTCATACCGGATCTAATTACCACAAATCGATACGGATAGGCAACCTGTGATCCTAAAATCAGGGCTACCGGCATTTGCATCATTTTATACTGGATTTTTGCCATAAGAAATTTTGCATAACCCGTTCCAGGGTGATCACCCTTGCACTGGAAGATGTCGCAAGATCACCTGAAACCCCAATCCATGCCAGAGTGATAAACAAACACTATCAACTGGTGGAATTTATTCTTTGTTTGGACTTCGGGGAATTTCCAGTAAAGGTTTGATTGCCTTGCAACAACCGGATTGCCTGCGATTTTTGTAAAAGTTCTAAAGGCCTGAAATGTTAAAACGGCGGACTGTTTGAGGGAAGCATGACCGAGTTTCCGCCGTTTAATGGAAGGCCTTTCTGAACTTTAAAAAATCGTTCAGGCATTAGGAAGTGCAAGGTGATCAGACCGGAACGGATATTGGCGTAAATGGGTTGGAAAATATGATTCTTATGGCAAATATCCAGATTTTATATATATTGTTTGACAAAAAGGAAGCCTCCATCCTATTTCTATCCTGAAACAGCGTTCGGCAATTAAAAATCGGGCTTCCCGGCAACAAGAAACAAAAGGCTACGAACAGATATGCCGGGGCCTCTTCAGACCGGGGTAACTGTGTGGATAAAATATGGATGAACGATTTGTATCATTCAAAGGAGTATAAAAAGATGCGGAAAATGAGATGTCTTCAACCTGTATTATCTGCTTTTATGGCCATATGGATGATGGCGGCCTTGTCGTCCTGCTCGTGCGGGGACGACAACAAAAAAACCGGATCAACCTCCGAACCTGCAGCAACAGCGCCTTCTCCCGGTTCCATGGAACAAACGCCAGCGGAGATCCAGCCAAAGGAGGAGCCGGGACAGCTTGTCATCTCTTCCTCGGCTGACACCGGGGCAGATTTGTATGCCTCATGGCCCCTCATCATCAGCGCCAATCTGTGGAGGAAAATACCGGTCCCGGATGATCAGGGACAAACGCCTGGAGTTTCTCCTGTCACCCTCAAGGCAAAAAGCGGCTCGTGGCGGGAGGCCCTGGTATTGGAGGTGAGAAACGCATCCGGTGATATTGTGGCATGGCCTTTTCATCTTGTGAGCTGGCCCGATGAAAGTCTCAGCCTTGGGGTAGAGGATTCGGCAAACGCCTATTGGTGGCTGGACCCCTCCGAGACCCTGGCCCTGCCCGAGGGCACATATACCATCGCTGTTTCGTTTAAACCGGAAATGATGGAAGGGCTTCCGGCTTATATTGCCCTGGACCGGTTTTATTTGACCATCAAAAAAGAACCAAGCCCCCTTGATCCGGCCCTATCGTCGGCAAAGCAATATCAGATGGCCGATTTCTTCCTGTTCAAAGGCGATGCCAAAACCGCAGGCGAACGGGTGGACAAACTTCTGGCTGCTGAACCGGAAACCCTCGGGGGCTTGAGTTTAAAATCAAAGCTTCTGGCTAGTGAGGGAAAAAATCTGGAAGCGGTATATGTATTGGGAGATGCGTTAAGCATTTATTACCGGAAATACCCCAATGCAGACCCGCCTCTGGGGCTTCTCCATCAGCGCTCCGAAGTGTTAAAGAATTTGGCACCCGAACCCGTAAAAGTTGACGGCAACAGCCCCTCCAATTAAGGGAGCGAGCATATCTATATATCCAGGCCAAGGAGATTCAAATGAGACTGTTTCTGATGTGTATTGCCCTGATTTTTTCTGCGTCTTCGGCATGTTGTGCTGCGCCGGACGATGATAAGGTCACACTCACCATCAACGCTACCTGCGTGGCCGATTCGACATTGACCGACCCGCATGGATTAAGCATGAAAGACAAAATAACCGCCATTCTCAGTGAGCGGGCCGTTTATCGAATCCTCTCCGTCGAAGGAGGGTTACTGGAACTGGAGCTGGTCAATCACAGCAACAGCGTCAAAATCTCAGGCAACGGCACCTATAAAGATCCCCTCGAGTCCCGATCGTGGACCTATGTTCCGGGCAAACCTGCAACCGCCAATGTCCAAGGCGGCGTCAGTATCGATATCCTGCACGGGACCGGCAAAATCTATATCAATGACTTTATGGCAGCCATCGGGGCCAAGGCAAGCCCGGAGGATGTGCAGG
>JAIFMF010000144.1 GCA_020048635.1 Desulfobacula sp.
CGGCCTTTTCAATCCCGGTGGTCAGATGTTTTTTGCTGTTGGAACCTTTGGCCCAGAGTCCGAAAGCGCCGTCAATATGTACCCAGGCCCCAGCCTTTTGCGCCTTGTCACAGATCTCGTGGAAAGGATCAAATGCGCCGGTGTTGACGTTTCCGGCCTGGGCAATGACCAGGGTGGTGTCATCCAGGTCGGGTATGTCAGTTGCGATCATTCTTCCCTGGCGGTCTGTTTTGACCCGGATCAGGTCATCAAGACCGAAACCGAGAAGGGACAAGGCTTTGAAAACTGTTGAATGGGCCTCTTCGCCCAGGACCACTTTTATTTTCGGGGCATTGAAGACGCCTTTTTTGTGGACATCCCAACCTGCCCGTTTTAAAAGAAAATTTCTTGCAGCCGCAAGAGCACAAAGGATGGCGGTGGAGGTGCCAGAGACAAACCCGGCTTTGGTTTTTTCCGGCAATTCAAACAGATCGACCAGCCATTTCTCACAAATGGCCTCCAGGCGGGCGGCAATGGGAGACATGACAAAGAGCCCAGCGTTCTGGTCCCAGACATCGGAAAGCCATTTGGCCGCGACTGCTGCAGGGGTGACCCCTCCGTTGACAAACCCGAAATACCGGTTCCCGGTCTGGGCCACGGTGGCCGGTGATCCGTATTCGTGCAAAAGAGCCAGGAATTTTTCCGGGTCTCCCATCTTATCCGGAAGAGGTTCGTCAAACACGGACAGTTTCTCAAGGGTTTCAGGAGATGGGAAAACCGGGCGGTTATGGATGGTGTCCATATAGTCAAAGGCATAGGATCTTGCCTGGTCAAACAAGGCCTTGGTTTTGATCTGGGATCGGATGATGCTGCCCAATTGTGTATTGTCCGTCATGATGTTATCCTTATTCATGATTCATGTTGATTTTCCGGAAAATATATTAAAAAAAAATATAATAACAGATACAGAAGCAATAAAAAACAATCATAACAGATAAAACCGAATTTATGACCTTATCCCCGAATTTTCAATATGTGGCCCTGGCTGATGAAATAGAAACCGGCATTACAAAAGGCCGGTTTGAACCGGGTGAAAAACTGCCTTCTTTGCGAAAACTACACCTCCAGATGGGCCTGAGCATTTCCACGGTTCACCAGGCCTATATCGAGCTTGAAAAACGAGGCCGGGTGGAAGCAAAAGAAAAATCTGGCTTCTATGTCCGGGCCTTGAACGGCAATCCCATGAAACGGCCGCCCCTGCTGAAGATCAAAACCGAGCCCTGCCGGGTCATGGTGAACGATCTTGCAAAAACCATTATCCGGGATCTCCAGTCCGATGATATCCTGATGCTGGGAGCTGCGGTGCCGTCCAGGGATCTTATGCCCTTAAAGCAATTGTCCAGAATCATGAAGTCCATGCCGGGCCCGGCTTTTTCCACGTCCGCCGATGACATCATCACCACCTCCAGGTGTCTCGATGCCGTGAGTCTCTGCCTGAGGTCCGTGGCAGGACCCGGAGATGCAGTTCTGGTGGAATCCCCTGCAGAAGAATATGATGTGCCCATTATTGAAGATGATATTTACGGAGATCTTTTCTATGGCGACAAACGACCGGCCACGTTTAAAAGCATGGATCAGACCGGTCATGTGCTCTATTGTTCACCCTTTTCAAAGGCCCTTGCACCAGGCCTTCGGACCGGCTGGACCGTTCCTGGAAAATATAAGGATGCAGTGCTGCGGATGAAACTCAATACCACCATTTCAAGCCCGAGCATTCTCCAGTCCGTGATTGCCGAATTCATCAAAACCGGGGCCTATGACCGGCATTTAAGACAGCTCCGCAATAAGCTGAAAAACCAGGCATCGGCCATGGCCATGGCTGTCTCCAGATATTTCCCAAAAGATACGCGGATTACTTTCCCGAGAGGCGGCATGTTTATCTGGGTGGAATTGAACAAAAAATATGATTCCCTTGAAATTTATCAACGGGCCTATCAGAAGAAGATATCCATCCTTCCCGGTGCTCTCTGCTCTTCTTCCGACCGGTACAAACACTGTCTGAGGATCAATTGCGGGCTCAAATGGAACCAAAGGCTTGAAGCCGCTATAAAAACCATGGGCGACATGATCAATGAATATTCATGAAAGGAAAAACAAATGACCGAATTTAAAGGATTCCCAAAAGAACTGACGGGGTTTTTGTCTGAGCTTGAAAAAAACAATACTGTTGCATGGTTTTCAGACCATAAGGACGACTATGACACCTTTGTCAAACATCCGTCCGAAGAATTTGTGAGTGCCATGGGAAAAGAATTGCAAAAAATAATTGAGGCCCTGATTTCTGAAGGGTATGGCATGGGGACAAAATATTATAAAAAAAATCCCAAAGACTTTTCTCCTTCAACCGGGTTTGAAAAAGAATATCTGCTTTACGGCGGACTAAGCACCTATATGGAATTCCCCATCCCGGACATCCTTTTTTCCCCGGGAATTACAGACTTCACCCGGGATCATTTTGAAAAAATCAATCCTCTTCATAGATGGATTGTGAAATACTTATAAGATTTATTAAAAAAGTGTCAGAATAAAATAATAGATCAGCGGGATGAAAACTGCCGGAAGCATATTACCGACCTTGATTTTCTTTTCTCGGATCATGTTGAGACCCAGACCCACAATGAGGATTCCACCTGTGGCCGACATTTGGCTGACAACGGCCGGGATGAGCAGGGGTTTTAAAAGCCCGGCCAAAAGGGTGATGCTCCCCTGGTACAAGAGTACGGAAACAGAAGAAAAAAGGACGCCGATACCCAGGGAAGAACTTAAGATGACGGAAACAATCCCGTCTATGGTGGCTTTGGCAAAAAGGGTGGCATGATTTCCGGTAAGGCCACTTTCAAGGGACCCCACAATGGCCATGGACCCCACGCAATACATGAGCGAAGCCGTCACAAACCCGGCGGAAAAACCCGTGCCGGTATTGGATATTTTTTTCTGAAGAAAATTGCCGATCCGTTCCAGAAGGTTCTCGATGCCGATCCTCTCCCCGATCAAAGATCCCACAGCACAACTGATAATGATGATAAGAAGATCGTTACACCCGAGAGCCCCTTTTACGCCGATGAGAAGCACACAAAGACCCATGGCCTGCATGATGGTGTGGTTATATTTTTCAGGGATTCCTTTTTTGAACAGGAGCCCCACAAGACTGCCGCCGATGATAGTCAGGCTGTTGACAATGGTTCCGAGCATGTTTACCCCAGGATGAGCTTAAATCGTTTATGGATGATGGATTGTCTTAAAGACCTGCCGCTTTGATATAGTCCACTGCATTTTTAAACAGCCGGACACCGATGGTCATTTCATTTTCCAGGGACTTTCCCTCCCGTTTAAGAAGTTCTGCCTTGCGAGACCAGTCCGGGTGATTGGTGAAATGGGTGTAGGCTTCAGGATGGGGCATGAGACCGAATATCCGCCCGGTCGGGTCACAGATACCGGCAATGTCTGCCATGGAGCCGTTGGGATTGTTAGGGAAAGCCCCTTTGGCCAGGGTCCCCTTGTCATCGGCATATTGAAACACCACCTGATTTTCGGATAAAAGGCGGTCAATGACGGCCTGATTGGCTATCACCTTGCCTTCGCCGTGGCGGACTGGGTAATCGGCCATGTCGATCCCTTTTGTAAATATGCAGGGGCTCTTGGAATTGGTGGTGAGGTGAACCCATTGGTTCCGGAAATTACCGCAATCATTATAGGTGATGGAGACGTTCCGTTTTGTATAATCTTTGTCAAACCCCGGCAGGAGCCCGATATTGATCAGGGCCTGGAATCCGTTGCAGATGCCGATGATCAGTTTTCCCTCATCCACAAAGGACAAAAGGTCTTTTCCGATATGGTTTTTCATCTTCAGTGCCTGGATCACGCCTGCCCCGTGGTCATCTCCCCAGGAGAATCCTCCACCAAAGGCGAGAATCTGGAAATCCTGAAGCTTAACTTTTCCTGAAACCAGTTCGTTAATATGGACTTTATGGGATATGGCTCCGGAAATCTTGAACACATGGGCGGTTTCTTCGTCGCAGTTCAGCCCGAATCCAGTTAATATCAGTGCGTTCACCTTTTTCATATCATATCTCCAAAGGTTTTCTGAAATGCAGTTTCAAGTTGGTTCATGGAAAGATCTACCACGGCTTTTTTATCAAGGCCTGTAATTTTAAGATGATCGTGTTGGTCTGTGACATTGCCAATGCAGGATGCGGGCAAGCCCTTGAATAACTTTTCAAAAAGAGGCTTATTTCCGGGCGGGAGTGTCACGATGAATCTTCCGGCAGATTCTGAAAATAAGAGGGTCTCATTGTGCAACCCGCCGCGAGTCGTATCCATTGGCAGAGCTGATAAATCCAATTCCATACCAAGTCCCCCAGCCATGGCCATATAGGACAGATGAATGCCGAGCCCGCCCCTGGCAATGGCATGACAAGAGGCGAGCAGTCTGTTTTCAATAGCGATTTGTAAGGCTTTGTAAACCACCTTGAATTTTTCAAAATCCACTTGGGGAACATTCAGGCCGATTTTATCAAAGATTTCATAATATTCTGAAGCACCCAGTTCATTGGCGGTTTTTCCAAGGACATACACAAAATCGCCAGAAGCTTTGGGGTCAAGGGTCATGCAGGCGGCCACATCCTTGATCACGGATGTGGCCGAAAACTGGACTGTTTCAAGGGCAGACACTTTGATGCGCTCACCAAATGCGCCCTCCAGATGTCCGTCCACATACATGCTGTCTTTTCCGGACAAGAGCGGAATCTCATATTTCTCACAGGCCTCTTTCAATGCCCGACAAGCCCTGACAAGCTGGGCTGCCTTGAATTTTCCATCCGGGTTTTTCTTTGAATCAAACTGAATATTGGGCCAGCAGAAATTGTCCACACCGCCGATATGATTAAAATCTCCACCAACGGAGAGAAGCCGCCGAACTGCTTCGTCAATGGTGCAGGTCATCATGTGATAGGCATCTATTTTTGAATACCAGGGCAGAAGGCTTTGGGAAAAGGCCAGTCCTTTTTTTGAGGACAGCACCGGCCGGGTGACACAGGCATCGGACGGGATATTGGTTTTCACACCTGACAACGGTTTAATGACTGAGCCGCCCTGGACTTCATGATCGTATTGTCGGATGATCCATTCTTTTGAACAGATATTGGGCCGTGACAGCATATGAAGCAAAAGCGAATTGAAATCGGAAGGGGAACTGATGACCGGTTCCGTAAACCCACGCGCTTCAGGGAAAATCCAGACCGCATCAAATTCCCAGGCCGGGAACCCTTTGTCCAGAAGATCCATATCCACATAGGCACAGGTTTCGCCCTTGTATTGGATGTGGAGTTTGCCTGAATCGGTATATTCTCCAATGACCGTGCTTTCGACTTCATGCTGGGCGGAAAGCGCCATAAACCTTTCCAGGTGTTCGGGTTTCACCGCAATGGTCATGCGTTCCTGGGATTCCGAGACCCAGATTTCCCACATATCGAGACCTTCATATTTCAAGGGAACTTTATCGAGATCCACTACACACCCATTGGAGAACCGGGCTGATTCGCCAATGGAGGAAGAAAGACCGCCGCCCCCGTTATCCGTAAGATAGTGAATCAGGCCTTCATCCCGGCAGATGAGAAGGAAATCATGCATTTTTTTCTGGGTATAGGGGTCACCGATCTGGACATGCCCTGCCGGTGTATTTTCAGAATAGCTTTCCGATGAGGCGGTGACGCCGTGGATGCCGTCTTTCCCCACCCTGCCACCGCTCATGATGATGAGATCGCCCGCATTGGTTCTCTTTTCATGGCTGGGTTTCCCCTTGACCTGATCCGGCATGATGCCGAGAGCCGTCACAAATACCAAACTTTTTCCCATGTATCCGGGGTTGAACAGGGTCTGGCCGAAGGTCGTGGGAACACCGCTTTTGTTACCACCATCCTTTACACCTTCGATGACACCGTCCAGGAGACGTCTGGGGTGAAGCGGGGGTTTTAAGGGACCGTTATAATTCACATCCCCGACGCAGAACCCGAAACTGCCCATGAAAAGCTTTGACCCAAGCCCGGTTCCCATGGGATCCCGATACACGCCGACGATGCCGGTGATAGCGCCGCCATAGGCTTCCATATTGGAGGGAGAATTATGGGTTTCACCGGTGATGACATAATTATGATGGTCATCAAACCGACCGATACCGGCATTGTCCCAGAGAACCGAGACCACCCAGTCTTTTTTATCTTTGAGCCTTAAGGTTGGCTCCTGGATATAGGTTTTAAAGAGACTGTTTTCAATGACTTCTTCACCCGTGGTGGCGTCCTTGTACCGGAAAATACCCCTGAAGGTATTGTGGTTGCAATGGTCGCTCCGGGCCTGGGAGATATATTCCAGCTCCACATCTGTGGGTTTGGAAAGATTTTTGGTTTTTCTGGATTCAAGGACGGCATTGGAAAGAAAATATTCCCGGATCACAGGGATATCTTTTTTATTCAGGGCGAGGTTTCTTTCATCCGAAATCTTTGCCAGGGCCTCATCCGAATCAATACCGATAATCTGGAAGCAAGGGGTGCGATCCAAAATGACCTTGGCCGGTTTTACATCCGCGCCCCTGGTCTTATCCCACCCTTCTTTTGAAAAAATCCTGAACTGGTGGATAATGCTGTTGGATAAAAGTTCTGACGCAAGTTTTTCCACATCTTCCCGGACAAGGGTTTCCCCTTTCAGGCAATAGCGTTTGGATGTGTAAATGCCTTCATCGGGATCAAAGGTTTTGCCTAAATGATCCTGAATGGCTTCCATGGCGGTTGCGCCGGGGTTGTCCTTAACACCGGGCCGGAATCCCACCCAGATGCACCAGTCAAAATCAATGTCCAGTGGTTTCAGGCCCGACACCTGGGTGACGGGGTTGGTGAAAATTTCATCTTTTGCCCGTTCCAGCGCTTTTTCATCAAGATCAGAGTCAATGGTCACGATATGAATGCATCGTGCTTCCTGAATGGTGACCCCGAAATAAGACCCGGCTTTTTTGATCAGGGACAGGCCTTCTGCATCCCTGAGTTCCTTTTTAAGCGCAATTTCAATACATGCTGTCATATTATTCACCACTGAACATTCTGATGATGTCATTATAAAATACAAAGACCATCAGTGCCACCAGCACTGCGGCGCCGAATTGAACCAATTTTTCACGCAATTTCTCACTGACTGGTTTTCCGGTTATTCCTTCAATGGCAAAAAACATGAGATGCCCGCCATCCAGGACCGGAATCGGAAACAGGTTGATGATCCCCAGATTTACGGAAAGAAGGGCAATAAACCAGGCAAAATTCGTTATCCCGGCCTTGGCCTGCTCGCCTGCCATCTGGGCAATCATGATGGGCCCCCCTAGATTTTTGGCTGAAATCGAACCGCTGATCATTTTCACCACAGACAACAGGGTTAGCTTGACAAGTCCCCAGATATCTTGCAGGGCACGGGTTATGGCCTCAATGGGATTCAGGCTGACATGAAAGGTTTCCCCGCTGTTGCCGATGCCGATGGCAAATTTTTCAATGGGTTCTCCAAAGGCGTTTTTACCTGGAGAAAGAATAGGGGAAAGGGTGATCAGATGTTTTTCTCCCCCCCGTTCCACAACCATATCCAGCTTTTCCCCTTTGGATGATCCGATAATCCTCGAAATATCCTCAAAGGATTCGATTGTAATCGCGTTCAATTCTTTTATAATGTCCCCCGGTTGCATTCCGGCAGCCTCTGCAGGTGAATTTTCCATAATTTTACCCACAATCGGTTTTGACAGATAAAGTCCTGAAAACTGGTACAGAACATAATAAACCAAAATGGCCAGAAAAAAATTGAAAAAAGGCCCAGCTGCAACAATCATGCTTTTGCGAAACACGGATTTGTGAGTAAAGGACAAAGAGATGTCTTCAGGATCAAGAACTGCTCCGGGTTCCTCACCCACCATTTTAACATACCCTCCCAAGGGTATGACCGACAGGCAATACTGGGTGCGGCCCACTGTTTTTTTGAGAATTTTCGGCCCAAACCCGAGGGAAAACACATCCACGCCGACGCCGAAAAATCTTGCAGCTATAAAATGTCCGAATTCGTGGATAAAGACAAGAATACCAATAACAATAATAAATGCAATTAAAGAATGTCCCATAAGACCTCGCTTTTAAATCAGGGATTGTGCTTTTTCACGTGCCCAGGAATCCGCTTCAATAATACTAAAAAGACTGGGATTGTCAATCCGTGTATGACTTTCCATTGTCTTTGAAATCAGCCTGAAAATATCCATAAAACCGATCCGTTTCTCTAAAAAGGCATTGACGGCAATTTCATTGGCAGCATTTAGAACAGCGGGCAGTGTTCCCTTTTCTTTGCAGGCCTCAAAGGCAAACAAAAGGGATGGAAATTTTTCTGTGTCCGGTTTTTCAAAGGTCAGGAAATGAAGTCCTGTGAAATCAGGAAAATCCATTTTTAAATCCAGTCGTTCCGGGTTGGACAGGGCATAGGAAATGGCCCCCTTCATATCCGGCCGCCCCATCTGGGCCATGACCGAGCCGTCTTTGAACCCAACCATGGAGTGAACGATGCTCTCCGGATGAATGACCACTTCGATGTCTTTGTGCGAGACATTGAATAAATGATGGGCTTCAATGATTTCCAGCCCTTTGTTCATTAAGGTTGCCGAGTCGATGGAGATTTTTTTGCCCATGTTCCAGGTGGGGTGATGGAGTGCATCTTCCAATGAAATATGTTGAAACTCCTGAAAGGATTTTTTCCTGAAAGGACCGCCCGATGCAGTCAGATAAAGTTTTTTCACATCTTTTTCCCTGTTTCCCTGAAGACATTGAAAAATGGCACTATGTTCACTGTCCACCGGCAAAATGGAAACCCCTTTTTCCAGGGCTTTGGCCATAATGATATCCCCTGCCATGACAAGTGTTTCTTTATTGGCAAGGGCAATTTTTTTTTGGGACGCTATGGCCGCAAGGGCCGGTTTAAGTCCTGCAGCCCCCACCATGGCCAGAAGAACCATGTCTGAGTTTTTGTAAGATGCGGCCTCAATATATCCCTCTTCTCCAAAGAGAATTTCAGGCCGCAAAGTTCCGGTGAGGAGACGCGACAGTTCAAAGGCCTGTTTCTTGTCAATAACGGCTACGATTTCAGGTTTAAATTCATCAATCTGCTTTGCAAGGCACTGGATATTGTAGGCAGCGGTCATGGCTTTGACCTGAAACCGGTCCGGATACATCCGGACGATGTCCAGCGCACTTTGGCCGATGGAACCGGTTGCTCCCAGAATGGATAACCGGTTCATAGAACAAATACCAGGTAAGCATACAAAACCGGGATGGCTGGTAGCAAACCGTCGATCCGGTCAAGCATTCCGCCGTGACCGGGAAGAATGCTTCCGGAATCCTTGATTCCGGAAGCCCGCTTCATGGCGGATTCAAATAAATCTCCGATCTGCCCTGAAATGGCGAGCATAATAGCTGCGGGTAGGATCTGAAATGATAGGGAAAGATCATTGAAAAAAATCTGGCAGAAAATAAAACCGGCGATGATGGAAGCACTCACTCCGCCCAGAGACCCTTCAATGGTTTTTTTAGGACTGATTTTAGGGGCCAGGGGTCTTTTCCCGAAAAAGGTGCCGGTGTAAAACGCGCCGGTATCATTGGCAAAAACAACAATCAGAAGCCAAATAATCCAAAAGGTTCCGCCTTGCATCTGTCTTATAAAAATCAGAAGGCAAAGCGGCACCGGAATATAAACAATCCCCAGCACCTGCTTTGAAATGCTGTTGAAAATGGTTTGATCCACGGCAAAGCGTGACAGCACAAAAATCCCCAGGGCCATAAGGTTCAAGGAAAGAATGAGAACCAGAATGTGCAATGATTGAAAACAGGCACCCACAACCAGCAATACCGAGGCACTATAGGATATAATTTTGATAGTATTGGAAACAGGCGCTTCAGTATTGCCGAAGATGATTCTTAAATATTCCCGGATAGCAAAGACAGCAACCATGGAAACCAGTGCGGCAACGGCTACGAGGCTGCCCTTGATCAATATCCATAAAAGGAGAGGCGCCAGTATGAGAGCCGTTATCCACCGTTTGATGTGTTGCATGACACCTTCCCAAATCGCCGCTCTCTGTTTTGAAAGTTTTTCAAGATTTCAATAAATTCATCTCTGGTAAAATCCGGCCACAATGTTTCTGTAATATAGATCTCGGAATAGGCTGCCTGCCACAAAAGAAAATTACTCAGCCTGTATTCTCCTCCGGTACGGATGATCAGATCAGGGTCAGGCATACCTGATGTATAAAGATGTGCGGTAACAAGGTCTTCGGTGATATCGTCCGGGCTTAAACCTTTTGATGCAATTTTAACAGCGATCTTCTGCATGGCCATTGTGAGTTCTTCTCTTGAACCATAGCTCAAGGCCAGACTCAGGATCATCTCTTCATTGTTTTGGGTCAATTCAAGAGTGGCATCCAGTTCCTGACAAACATCAAGCGGAAGTCTGTGTTTCTGACCGATTACATTAAGCCGAATATTATTTTTTTGAAGGTCTTCCCGTTCTGCGAGAATGAATTTTTTCAGAAGCCCCATCAGGGCTTTGACTTCGGATTCCGGCCTTGCCCAGTTTTCCGTGGAGAATGCATATAAGGTCAGAATTTTTATACCGATTTCCCGGGAAGCCGTGACAATGGCTCGGACGGTATCAGAACCCTGCTCGTGCCCCCTGACACGGTTCATCAGCCTTTTTTTGGCCCAACGTCCATTGCCGTCCATGATAATGGCTATATGGCGTGGAAGTGTCTTAAGGCCTAAGGACTCCCCCTGCATAAGATTAGACTTCAAGAATTTCCTTTTCTTTTTTGGCAAAGATGTCGTCTAATCTTTTAATATGCTGATCCGTGGTTTCCTGGATTAGTTTCTGGGCTTTGAAACTCTCATCTTCCGAAATATCACCTTCCTTCTGAAAGTCTTTGATCATTTCATTGGAATCTCTGCGGATATTGCGTATGGCGACCTTATATTCTTCACAGATTTTTCCTGCACTTTTTGCAATCTCTTTTCTTCTTTCTTCTGTCAAGGGCGGTATGGATATTCGGATCATTTTTCCATCATTGGAGGGTGTGAGCCCGAGATTGGCCTTTAAAATGGCCCTTTCAACCTCATTGATCACGCTGACGTCCCAGGGTTTCACCGTAATCATCCGGCTTTCCGGTATGGATACGGTAGCCATCTGAGGCAACGGTGTCGATGTGCCGTAATAATCCACCCTCACTCCATCCAGCATGGTCTGGGAAGCCCTGCCGGTGCGTACCTTTGATAATTCCTTTTCAAAAGCCTTTTCAGACTTTATCATCCGATCCTGATTTTCTTCAAGTACTTCATTAATCATAACAATATATCCTTAAATGAACGGTTACTTATTTGTTATAAATCCGAGTACCGATTTTTTCCAGCCCCATTACTGCTTTATAGATATTGTCTTTCTTATGAAGATCAAACACCTGCAGCGGCAGATCATGCTCCATGGCCAGGGAGATGGCTGTCATGTCCATGACGTGGAGCTGTTTTTCAATGATCCTCATATAAGAGATTTCATCAAACATGATTGCATCATCATGAACCACCGGGTCTTTGTCATACACACCATCCACCTGCGTGGCCTTAAACAGGATTTCAGCCTTTATTTCATGAGCCCGCAGGACTGCGGCCGTATCGGTCGTAAAATAAGGATTTCCTGTTCCTGCTGCAAATATAACCACCCGGCCCTTTTCAAGATGCCGGATGGCTTTTCTGCGGATAAACGGTTCTGCAATCTGATCCATCCGGATCGCAGATTGAACCCGGGTCGGAACATCACGCTTTTCAAGAGCATCACAAAGCGCCAGGCTGTTGATCACTGTTGCCAGCATCCCCATATTGTCGGCAGATGACCGGTCCATACCGGCGGAACTTCCGGCAACACCCCTGAAGATATTGCCGCCGCCGACCACAATGGCAACGTCTATTTTCAGACGGCAAACCTTGGCAATTTCCTCTGCAACATATTGAATCATTTCAGGGCTGATGCCAAAGCCCTGATTTCCCATCAGGGCTTCTCCGCTCAACTTGATCAAAATCCTTTTAAACATAGGCTCTTTGTTCAAGAATTTATTCTCCTATCTTGAAGCGTACAAATCTTTTTATCTGGATATTTTCACCCACCTTTCCAATGGTTTCTTTCAACACCTCGGTGATGGTCTTCTGGGGATCTTTTACATATTGCTGACTCATCAGGCAGACATCCTTGTAAAACTTTTCTACTTTTCCATCCACAATTTTATCAATGATATTTGCCGGTTTGCCTTCTTCAAGCATCTGGGCGTGGTAGATTTCCCTTTCTTTTTCAATTACTTTCGGATCAACATCTTCAGGATTCAGACCTGCCGGATTTGCTGCGGCAATATGCATGGCAATATTCTTTACAAAATTCTGAAAATCATCTGTTTTTGCCACAAAATCAGACTCACAGTTCACTTCAAGAAGAACACCCAGCTTTGCACCGGTATGTATATAAGAACAGATCATACCTTCGGAAGTGGAACGACCTGCTCTTTTGGCTGCCTTTGCAAGTCCTTTTTTTCTTAAGAGATCAACCGCCTTTTCAAAATCACCTTCAGCTTCGGCAAGAACTCTTTTACAATCCATAATGCCGGATCCGGTTGCCTCGCGAAGCTCTTTTACCATCTCTGCGGAAATTTGCGCCATTTTATATTACTCCTTATCTTTCGTCCATGTCTTCGAATGTATCTTCAACTGAAACCACTCTTCTTTTAATCTTTTCGATAACAGGACCATCTGTACCTTCGGAAACGAGTTCGATGGCTATTTTTTCACCATCAAAATCCTTATCGTCTTCTGAACCGCCCTTATCGGTATTGGCCCTGATTTTCTCATCATAAACGGCCCTGCCCTCAAGATAGGCATCGGCAATGCGGGAGGTGAAAAGACGAATGGACCTTATGGCATCATCATTTCCCGGAATCACATAATCAATATCATCGGGATCACAGTTTGTATCAACAACGGCAATTATGGGGATTCCCAGTCGCTTGCCCTCTTTGACGGCAATGGCTTCATTTTTGGGGTCAATGATAAAAATCGCTCCAGGCAGTTTTTTCATATTGCTGATACCGCCAATGGCAAATTCAAGCTTTGTTTTTTCCTTGAGCATTTTTGCCTGTTCTTTTTTCGGATAATTCTCAAGAGTTCCATCATTTTCAATGGAATTATAAAAATGATAGCGTGCGATATTATTCTTGATGGTCTGAAAATTGGTCAGCATGCCGCCCAGCCATCTGTTTTGAACATAAAACTGCTCAGCACGGTTTGCCTCTTCATAGATGGCTTCGGCCGCCTGTTTTTTTGTCCCGACAAAAAGAAGGTCTTGACCATTGGCTGCGATATCCCTGATAAAATCATGGGCTTTTTTGAACAGCTTGACCGTTTGCTGTAGATCAATAATATAAATTCCGTTTCTTGCACCAAAGATGTATTTTTTCATCTTCGGGTTCCAGCGTTTTGTCTGATGTCCGAAATGAACACCAGCTTCGAGAAGTTCTCTAATTGTAATGTGAGCCATTTGTTCTCCAATTCGTTAATGGTTTTTCCACCATCCGGATCAACCCTGAAATTCAACTTTTTTCAAAGCACCTGATTTCAAGTCCCAGGATGTGAGTTTTTATTCCTGCCTAAAAAAAATCCTAATTTATATATCAAACCTGTTCATTATTATCAATTGATTTTTTAATCTTTGCTACCCTGTTATACCCGGAAAGATCCCTGATAAATTCAATTGATTCATATTCAGGATGCAGTTTCACTAAATTTTCCATACTTTCTTTCTGATCAAAGCCCATTTCAAGAAGGAGAATTCCTCCAGAAACAAGATACTGATGAGCGTCTTTCAGGATGGCCTTGAAACACGAAAGCCCGTCATTGCCTCCGTTAAGGGCAACCCTGGGTTCATACTGTCGTATTTCCGGTGCAAGATTCCAGATATCAGCTAAGGGGATATAGGGCGGGTTTGAAACAATCAGATCAAACCCTGGTCTATCTTTCAATGAGGAAAACCAATTCCCTGCAAAAAAACCGATCCGGTCTCCGGCTATCCGGCAGGCATTTTTTTTTGCAATTTCAAGGGCAGGAAGAGAAATGTCATTGGCCATATACAAATGACTGGGTGCTGCCTTTGCAAGAGAAACTACAATAGCTCCAGAACCTGTACCGAGTTCAAGCATTTTTTTGCCACGGGAATCACAGGGTTCATGATTCAATATTGTTAAAGCTTCTTCAACCAGGAGCTCGGTTTCCGGTCTGGGGATCAACACATCCTTTGACACCTCAAAATCAGATTCAAAGAACCCTTTTTCACCAGTGATGTATGCCACGGGTTCTTTTTGAATCCTTCGCCGGATCAGGGTTTTATAATCAGATACTTCATTTTGGTGAAGCGGGCGGTCGTATTGGAGATACAGGTCAAGTCGCCTCATCTCAAGGCTGTGGGCCAGCAGAATCTCAGCCGTCAGACGCGGACTGTCAACGAAATTCTCTTTAAAACAGGATTCCGTCCGGGAAAGAATCCCCATAATGGTCCGGTCAATCAATTTCCCTTAGTGCCTGCGCCTGGTAGTATGTTTTAAGCTCGTCAATGATGTCCTGGATATTGCCTTCCATGATACTGTCCAGCTTATAGAGCGTCAGACCGATGCGATGATCTGTCATCCTGCCCTGGGGATAATTGTAGGTCCTGATCCGGCCGCTCCGGTCACCGGAACCAACCTGACCTTTTCTATCTGCAGCTCTTTTTTCTTCTTCTTCTCTGATTTTGGCATCCAGGATACGGGCTTTCAGGACATTCAGCGCTTTGGCCTTATTTTTATGCTGAGATTTTTCATCCTGACAGGTGGCTACCATACCGGTGGGGATATGGGTCACACGGACTGCTGAATCCGTGGTGTTGACGGACTGACCGCCAGGTCCTGAAGACCTGAATACATCCACTTTGATATCCGCAGGATTAATATCAATATCAATATCTTCTGCTTCAGGAAGAACCGCCACGGTAACGGCTGACGTGTGTATCCTGCCTTGGGCTTCGGTTTCAGGCACTCGTTGAACCCGGTGCGTACCGCTTTCATACTTGAAATTGCTGAAAACCCCTTTTCCTTTAACAAGGGACACGATTTCCTTGAATCCACCGGAGCTGGACACGGTTTTTTCTACAAGTTCCATTTCCCAATGCCTGGATTCAACATACCGTGAATACATTCTGAAAAGATCGCCAGCAAAAAGGCCAGCTTCTTCTCCACCGGTTCCGGCCCGGATTTCAAGGATGACATTTTTATCATCCCTTGGGTCCTTCGGCATTAAAAGAATGTTAATCCTTGATTTGTACTCTTCAATTTTCTGTTCAAGCGCCGGGACTTCTTCCTTGGCCATGGCCCGAATTTCAGGATCATTATCCCTTAGAAGTTCTTTTGCCTCTTTAAGCTCTTCTAAGAAACCTTCATATTCCCTGAAGGCGGGAACAATCTTGTTGAGTTCCCCATGCTCGATCAGATATTCCTGGTATTTTTTCTGATCACGGATAATCGCAGGATCGCTTAAGAGATGCTCAACCTTGACAAATCTTTCTTCAATGCCTTTTAATTTTTCTATCATAATCCAAAACTCAAAAGGGGTTCTTGTAAAAAGACCCCTTTTTTAATGACCAGATTGTAAAAACCGCTAAACCAGTTTTGATGCGTCAAATCCTGCATATTTTCTTTTGAAGCGATCAATCATTCCTGCAGAGTCAACCAGTTTCTGTTTTCCGGTGAAAAAAGGATGACACTGTGAGCAGATTTCCACTTTAATATTCTCCCTTGTGGAACCGATTTCAAATGTTGCACCACATGCACAGGATGCTGTTGATTTTTTGTAACCCGGATGTATTTCTTTTTTCATTTCCTTTAAAACTCCTTACCTTGCCCTTTTCCAGGCAATCAAATATATTTCTTTTATATTTCTTTAATATTTTTACTATGAGTTCATCATATTAAGAAACTCTGCATTATCCTTTGTTCCTTGCATTTTTTCAAGTAAAAACTGCATGCTGTCAACAGGATTTAAACTGGATAAGAGTTTTCGGAGTATCCACACACGGTTTAAAACCATTGGGTCCAAAAGCAATTCCTCTTTTCTGGTGCCGGACTTATTCATATCAATGGCCGGAAAAATTCTTTTGTCGGCCAGCTTTCTGTCCAGTACCAGTTCCATGTTGCCTGTGCCCTTGAACTCTTCAAATATGACCTCATCCATTCGGCTGCCGGTATCCACCAGTGCGGTTGCGATGATGGTCAGACTGCCGCCTTCTTCAATGTTTCTGGCTGCCCCGAAAAATCTTTTAGGCCGGTCAAGGGCATTGGAGTCCACACCACCTGACAGAATCTTGCCGGATGGCGGCATGACGGAGTTGTATGCCCGGGCAAGCCTTGTGATACTGTCCAGAAGGATCACGACATCATGACCCTGTTCCACAATTCTCTTGGCTTTTTCGATCACCATTTCAGCGACCTGGACATGGCGCTCGGACGGCTCATCAAATGTCGAGCTGACCACCTCAGCATTCACGGAACGCTTCATATCTGTGACCTCTTCCGGGCGTTCATCTATCAGAACAATCATTGGAATAATGTCTTTATGGGCTTTAATCATGCTGTTGGCTATGTTCTGCAGCAGCATGGTCTTCCCGGCTTTGGGCGGAGATACGATCAAGCCACGCTGACCAAAACCAATGGGGGACATCAAATCAATGACGCGCATGGAATAATTGTCCGACTCAGACTCAAGGTTCATTTTCCGGTCCGGATAAAGGGGCAGAAGATTATCAAACAGGATGGTTTCCGCTGCCAGTTCCGGATTCTTGAAATTCACTGCTTCCACCTTCAGCAGCGCAAAATACCGTTCTGAATCTTTCGGCTGCCGGACCTGGCCGGAAATCGTATCACCGGTTCTGAGGTTAAACCGTCTGATCTGGGAAGGGGATACATAGATGTCATCAGGACCCGGAAGATAATTGTATCCCGGTGCCCTTAAAAATCCAAAGCCATCCGGGAGAATTTCAAGAGTGCCTTCACCATAGATCTGACCTGTTTCTTCAGTGTTTGTCTGGAGCAGTGCAAAAATCAATTCCTGCTTCTTAAGGCCGCCAATCCCCTGGATTTTGTACTCTTTAGCAAGCTTGGTAAGCTCACTGATTTTCATCTTATTCAATTCTACAAGATTCATTCATTCTCCCGAATTTTTGTTTATTATCTTTACAGGCTGAACTTTATTTTGAAGTACACCTTTTTGAAGTCTGAAGCCAAAAACGACATGAAAAAAACAGACGGATAGTTGAAAAAAATTTATAATTTTTGATTGATAAGGTAAAAAACTTATCTTGTCAAGAATTCTTTTTGGATTTTATTAAAGAGATTATCAACAGATTCAAAGAGTTCACCATTTGTCCCAATGTTAAACAGAACATGGTCCGCCTTAGCCATTTTCTCCTCCTGGGGCATCTGAAGACTCAGCATCTTCTTTGCATCATTTTCTTTCACCCGATCTCGTTCAGAAATCCTTTTAACAAGATCCTGATCCTTTGCCATGACTGCAATGGTCACATCAAAAAATTTATCCATACCGGATTCAAACAGCAAGGGTACTTCAACGACCACCGCTTTTATATCCCTGTAATCCGCAGTGCTGATCTGTAGCATCATTTGTTCAAGGATCCTCGGATGAAGGATATCCTCCATTTTATTTCGCATTCCGGAATCATTTAATATTAGATTTCGCAATTTCGGCCTATCCAGATTACCGGAGTTCAAGAGTACGTCCCGACCGAACACCTCAATGATATCTTTGAAGCCGGGTTCTCCTTGCTCCACCACCTGCCTTGCAATGATATCACAATCCAGGGTGATGAGCCCTATTTCTTTGAACCTTTTGCAGACAAGGCTTTTACCTGAGCCTGCAGAGCCTGTCACTGCAATTTTCAGAATTTTTTTATCCATTTCAACCGACACATTCTGTGTTTTGTCTGAACCGAATTTCGAATCGTTGACTATAATATGGTTCTGTGGTAGTTTTCAAGACTGTTTTAATATTAACTGAAAGGATACGGATTGTGGAAAGAACATTATCAATCATCAAACCCGACGGGGTTGCAAAAAACGTGATCGGTGACGTCATCAGAAGGTTTGAAACCAATGGCATCAAAGTAGCCGCCATGAAAATGATTCAATTGACCAAAACCCAGGCTCAAGGGTTTTATGCCGTTCATAAAGAACGCCCCTTTTTCAACAGCCTGACGGATTTTATGACCTCAGGACCCATTGTGGTGATGGTTCTCGAAGGCAAGGAGGTTATTGCAAAAAACAGGGAGCTCATGGGAGCAACCAATTTTAAAGAAGCCAAAGAAGGCACCATCAGACGAGATTATGCAACCGATATTGAAAAAAATGTGGTTCATGGTTCAGATGCGCCTGAAACCGCTACCTTTGAAATAAAATATTTTTTCAATGACCTTGAAATCCAGAAAAGATAACTCCTGCTGTTTAGATATCTGAAAGCCGCAGCCTGATACTTTTTCCTGCTGCGGTTGATCTCTTAACTCATCTTCCCGGTTGTATATCCATCCTTATCAATCATGACCTCTTCAAAGCCCACGCCTTCCAAAGCCTGTATCACTTTTCGGTGAATATCCTCTTTTAAAAGAATCCTTACCATATCAGGCTGAACCTCTACTGCTGCTGTTTTGCCCTGGCACCTCACCCTGACCTGAGCAAATCCGAGACTCTGAAGAAAGGCTTCAGCCTGATCCACCCTCATCAGATCTGCCTTCTCTATTCTCACATGATAGGGAATCCGTGTTGCAAGACATGATTGGGATGGCTTATTCCAAGTTTCAAGTCCGAGATATCGGGAGCTTTCCCTGATTTCATTTTTTGTAAATCCAGCAGCGACTAAAGGAGATATAAAGCCAAGTTCTTCTGCAGCCTTTAATCCCGGCCTGAAATCTTTTAAATCATCCAGGTTGATGGCATGAAGTAAAGAGTTGATGCCAAGATTTTCAGCCGTATTCCGGATCAGTGAAAAAATCTGCTTTTTACAGTGATAGCATCTCTCCTTAGGATTCTGAAGCACTTCTTCGTTTCCTAGAATATCCGCTGTAAGGCAAATATGGTCAACCTTAAGCGATACGGCCATCTTTTCCGCAAATTCGATTTCCCTTTTCGGTACAAACTCGGAAGACACCGTAATGGCAATTAATTTCTCCGGTTTTATTTTTTTGGCCACAGCCAGGAGAAATGAACTGTCAACACCGCCTGAAAAGGCAATTGCAAAAAATTTCAATTCCCTCAATCCATCTTCAAGTTTCTTTATTTTTTTTAGACTATCCGCAATAACCAGGTCGGTTCCCATAACTCTCCAATTCAATTTCGGCTCTCAAAACAATATTGTTAACATATTTTCAAGATAAGGTGAAGCCCTTCTCCTGATCGATACGATGATAACCATTCTCCCTTCCAGAATTATTCTTGACTAAATACAAGTCTTGATATATAAGCCAACCATTATTCCATCCGGCTGGTTTACTGGGTGATCGTCCAACGGTAGGACTACGGACTCTGACTCCGTCAATCGAGGTTCAAATCCTTGTCACCCAGCCACTCAGTAGACAAAGGGTTTCAGCGTTTCAGTTGAAATCCTTTTTTGATTTAAAAGACTTTTGTCCATCTCCTGTCCATCATTTTTTTATTCTATCAAATGTGATTCTTTATAATGAAATTATCCTTATGGCCTATCACTCTGATAGCATGGGTTTAGGATTAAAAAGGCTTTCAGTGTTTTGTTGAAGGTTTTTTCTTTCATGAACTCAATCGCCGTAAGGATTTAATTGATGCGGGGTCTATTCCAGATCTTCTAAACAGCTTCTATTGTAGCGGTAAGAATCTCTAAGCGACTTACCGATAACCGATATTATGTACAAGCCTGATGGGGACTTTTTTTAACAAAAGGTTTCGAATGAAGCCGCTTTTAAATCTGTATGGTGATTTATCTGGGTCGGGCTGAAAAATGGTCTTTATATATTAAGTTTTAAGGCTTTGGCAAAGAAGATTTCCCAGAATGGCCAGACATTCTGCATCCAGATAGGATTCAGCTCTTTTCTCAAAAAGAAGCGTGACGGTTGCATCAAATTCATTGTCCCTGTCATTGATCTGAAATAATATATTCCCGGTTCAGGCAACGGATGAGAAAATTGTCGCCATGGGGTGTCAGCCCCAGTTCTCCGGAAATCTCCCGTAAATCAATCCGTTGGATCTCTTTTAAATAGTTTTGGCAGGTTTCTTTAAACACCGCATTGGGTCCAGGCATGGGGCCTCCTTTCCTGATGGTAAAACTAAAAAAAATCTCGACATCCTGATGGTTTTGTTCTAATTCAAAAATATAGATTAATCAATTTTAAAAGAGAACCAGCCATGCCGTTTCCTGCCAGCAAGACAATATGTCGAATCAGGGGGGGAATACAGACGAAATGAATATCTTTGAAAATGCTTATGATCAATAGAGGCTGATATGAAATCCTGGAAAACAAAAACCGGCGTCCGCATTTACCGGATTCTCAACGGCAGATGCAATTGCTACTTGATTTCTAACGGCAATCGATTCCTGCTGGTGGATTCAGGCACAAAAAGGGATTGGAACCGTTTGAACAAGAGGCTGGACAAACTCGGTGCAACTCATGCTTCCCTGGTATTAACCCATTGTCATTTTGACCATGCTGAAAATGCGGCAAAACTGAAACAGACCCATGGAACTCCCGTCTGGGTGCACAGAAGTGAGGGAACCTGTCTGAAAAACGGGGAAAATCCCGTCATCCAAGGATCGACCCCAGTTACAAAACTTCTGATCCAGGTATTGAGATGGACCCGGCAACTTGTACGTTTAAACTATGCTCCGGTGAATCATGACTGTCTCGTGGATGAACGATTGGATCTGGACCCATTTGGCTTTCCCGGATATATTCTCCATACGCCAGGCCACACTCCTGGCTCCCTCAGTGTGATCATTGAAAATGAAATCGCTCTGGTCGGCGACACCCTGTTCGGGATTTTCAGAGGGTCTGTGTTTCCGCCCTTTGCCGACAATCCAAAGCTCATGGTCCAAAGCTGGAAAAAACTTTTGGATACCGGCTGCACCACCTTTTTACCGGCCCACGGGTCTGAAAGAGACAAAGCGGTTTTGAAACGACAATATGATAAGTATATAAAATTGTAATCGAATAGCATGAGGAATAGAGATATTGGAGAAACCATAACACAGAACCGGGATAGTCAGGTTTGCCTTTGTCTGGTTCATTGACTTCATTTAAACCTGATATTATGATTCAGAACCATGATAATAAATCCGGTAAATAAAACAACAGCCTGCTACTGTGGAAGCCAAAAAGACTATGAGAATTGCTGTTGCCCTTTCTTGACAGGTAGAGCAAAGCCTGAGACCCCTGAACAATTGATGCGATCCAGATATTCAGCTTTTTGCATAAAAGATATTGATTACCTGATTTCAACCCATCATCCTTCCATGCAAACACCTGATGAATGGGAGGTATTGACAAGAACAATCCATGAGACCCAATGGCTTGGGTTAAAGGTTCTGAGGATAGAAAAAGAACAAGCTGATCAGGGCGTAGGATATGTCGAATTTACAGCCTTTTATAAAACCAATGATACAACCGGTCAGCTTCATGAGAGATCTAAATTTATCCATGAAAATAATCAATGGTATTATCTTGATGGCTTGCTGATGGACCCTTTACAATTTGGACGTAATGACCCCTGCTGGTGCGGAAGCAATAAGAAATATAAAAAATGCCATG
>JAIFMF010000052.1 GCA_020048635.1 Desulfobacula sp.
TATTTACCGATACGAATGCTCCGGATGGAATCAAATACGCCGAACAGGTTGCCCACCCACAGAATAACAGCGATGACCACCACAATGTTCAAAATCTGCTTGATCTTTCTGTCCATGGGGATGAAATTATTCACCAACCACAGCAAAAACCCGACAACAATTAGAATGATGACAAACTGCATAATATCCATGATAGCTCTCCTTTATTAGGTTAAGTTTTATAGTTCACAGATGATTTATATCCGTGTGATGGATTCGTGCACAAACTCACATAGTTCAATTAACATGCCGGGGTTTCACAATCCGATTTATTCTTGTCATCCTGTTGACCGGCAGGGCGGCAAGACAAAAAAGTGTTTCAGACCGGCGAAAATTAAAACTAAGAAATTAGGTCATATATACTCATGAGGTCATATGCGGCCCATTTTTATATGGTTTTTAATACCCCCCGGCAGACCCCTATTTTGCTGATTCCCTATAGAAATAAGGACGCTGGATGACGTTTTGCGGAGTATTGGAACCCTGGCACACAAATTGAATATAAAGCTATGTTGTGAATCTATAATGTCCTAAACGATAAATAGTTATCAAGACGAATTGGGTCACCTTACCGTTTTGTTGGATCCGCGGTTCATTTCTTTTAACTCAACACTTTTAAAGAGGTTCAATTATGAAAAAGAAAAACATCTGTATCACTTATTTAGTCCTTTTTTTGCTTTTCGGCACTATTATCGGCTGTGGATCGCACTCATATGAAAGCAAAAAAGTGACTGAGGAAACCACGACAACGACCGAAAATCCTGTAGGCGAAGAGACTCAGACCACCACCACGACTACAGTCGAAACGGAATAATGATTCAAGCCCCTACAAAGTACAACAGCTCGCCGAGAATGGCTCTGTGAGCTTCTAACCAAAAGACAACATGTTCCAAAGGAGAGATGTATGAAAAAAACAATGTCATTGCTGTTCACATTAGTCGTTCTGATTATGCCTTCCGTGTTATTTGCCGAAGAAAAAACAACAACTGTCGAAAAAGTCACAACGACAGAAAGCGTGGGCACGGTCAGTCAATTTAATCCCGACACCATCGTCATTAAGTCGGAAACCCAATCATCCCCAACCCAGTACCATTACACAAAGAGTACAACCTATGTGGATGAAAATGGTAAACCCGTCTCAATTGAAACGGTTAAGTCCGGTCAGCCGGTAACGGTTTACTACACCAGAGACGGTGAAAAAATGACGGCCAACAAAGTAGTGGTTCGAAAAACCACGACAATGATCAAAGATTAATTCGCTTCACAAACCACTAGAAAAGGTCATATTTGAACATGGGGTTGAACATGGGTCGAATATGACCTTTTTTATATGGTTTTTAAGGGCACCCTCTATACCCCCTTTTTAGCAGATTCTCCATAAAAACAAGGATGATGGCTAAGGTTATGCAGCGTATGGGAACTCTGGCACATTAAATGAATATAAGGTTATAGAATAGTGAATCCATAAGGGTTATTGTCAAATATTGAGTATATGCATCAGGCGGCGTTTTTTTCCCGCTGAGGAGTACCATCATGGACGGCATTGAAATTATTACCGTGGAAGGAAAATCCGAATTGAAAGCCTTCATTGATCTGCCCTGGAAGATCTATGCCGAATATCCCAAATGGGTTCCGCCTCTGAAAAAAGAAGTCCGTCGGATGCTGGACCCCCTCAGGCATCCTTTCTGGGAGTTTTCCGAGCGCATTCTTTTCCTGGCAAGGCGAGGGCGGGAAACGGTGGGAAGGATTGCAGGCATTATCGATGACCATTATAACCAATTCCATAACGAAAAAATGGGGATTTGGGGATTCTTTGAATGTGCTGATGACCTGGAAGCTGCCGAAGCCCTGTTCGCCTCCGTTGAGGTGTGGGTTCACAGCAAGGGGATGACCTTCATAAGAGGCCCTCTCAACCCGTCCACCAATCACGAGGCAGGCCTGCTCATTCAAGGGTTCGATGTTCCGCCGTCCCTGATGATGACCTACAACCCGCCGTATTATGCTGAGCTGATCGAATCGTGCGGCTATTTCAAAGAAAAAGACCTGCTGGCATTTCTCATAGACAGCAATTACAAGCTCCCTGAGTGGATGGATCGTCTTGCCGGCAAGATCGCCGGAAAAAAGGGGGTCCGCATTACCCACTTTCATCCAAAGGATGCAGACCCTGCGTTTATTCTGATCCGGCAGATATATAATGACGCCTGGTCCGATAACTGGGGATTCGTTCCTTTGAGCGAAAACGAGATGCAGGACATTGGGAAGAGCGTTATAGAATTTACAGATCCGGACATGGCTTTTTTCATCTATGTTGAGGATGAGCCCGCAGCTTTCTGTCTGGTCTTTCCCGACATCAACCCGTTACTCAAGCGTCTCAACGGGCGGGTTGGCCTTTTGGGGGTGCTGAAATATTTTCTGTATAAAAAAGAGATTATCGGATTGCGGCTGTTTATGTTCGGGATCAAAGAGAAGTACCGGCAACTGGGACTCCCCATGCTGGCCTTTCACCATATCTATGAAGTTGTGAGAAAAAAAGAGAAATACCGGTATATGGAAATGGGCTGGACCCTGGAGGACAATGAGGGAATCAACTCATTGATAGAGGAAGCCGGTGCAAAAGTGTCCAAAAAGTATCGTATATTCAGTAAGTCTTTATCATAAATCAAACGAATGGCTTTAAAGCAGAGGATTTAAACATGTCGGCCGAGCATCAAAATTCCATCATCGGTTTTGTCTGGCGGCCTGAGGAGATCACCCCGGCGGTGATCCAGATGGCTCAGCGAACAGGAAGCAGTGCTGTTTTCGATTTTTCCGGGATGGAGGGAACAGACGGTCTGTCTTCCTGCCTGCGGGAAACAGACCCTGCCGGTCTTGTCAGCGATATTAAAATTTGTGCCCCTTCCCTGATGGATCCGTCTTTAGAACGGGTATTGGAGACAACAGGGGTCCATAACCTATGGATAGAATGCCCCCTTGGGTTTTCTGAAGAAGATATGTCTTTTTTTTTAAATAGACTGAAAGAAATTTCTAAAAATTATCGCTGCTTTCCCATCACCGGGGACACCGATCTTATAGCAAAGATGGTGAAGAATGATTCGGGCATCGGGCGCATCGTCCTGAAAGGATGTGAGGCTTCAGGATTCGTGAGCCGTGAGACAACCATGGCGCTCTATTCCATGGCCAGGGAAATGCTGCGGTCATCTTCAACACCTTTTGATATCCTCATCTGGGGAAGCGTTTTTATTCCTGAAGCAGCAGCGGCCTTCTTGTCGACCGGGGCAGCCGGGATCGTTTTTGAGAGTGCCCATTGGCTGACGGACAGGGTTGCCGTTGATGATTCCCAGCGAGAACGGCTCAGCCGGCTGCGTCCGGATTCCACCGATCTCGTAGGACTGGATGTGCAGGTTCCCTGCCGTCTGTTCAACAAGGGAAATTCCCTTGCATTCAAGGACATCCAGGCTTATGAAGACTCGCTCTCCGGAAGGACCGTCATGGAGGCAAACCGGCAGTCCTTTGTAAACCGGGTGAATGCCGGGGCGGTTCATCCCCTGAAAAGCCTTTTCAGCCGGGATGAAATCATTCCCCTGGGTGTAGAATCCGCCTTTGCCGGGGCCTTTGTGAACCGTTTCGGAGCCAAAACCGGTGAAGCAGTGAACGCTTTCATGGACGAAATTCATACCTTATGCAGCCTGGCTGAAGGAAAAAAGAATTGTTTTCTGGACAGTCCTGCGGCCAAAGAGATGGGAACCCTGTATCCCTTTATCCAGGGCGCCATGTCCTGGATCACGGATGTGCCTGAGTTTGCCTTGCGGGTCGCCGAGGCCGGTGGATTACCCACCATCGCCCTTGGCATGATGGACAGCGAGGCGCTGGATCAAAAGCTTGGACGATTGCCGAATATCATGGGGGACCGCCCCTATGCAGTGAATATGGTCTCTATAGCGGAAAACCCGTTCAGGGGACTGCATCTGGCCTGGATAAAAAAGCACAGGCCCCGTTTTGCAGTGATTGCAGGCGGTGATCTCTCGGCCGTCAGGGAATTGATGGAGTCCGGCATTGATGTCATGTATATCGCTCCGGATGAAGCACTGTTGACGCTCGCTCTGAAAGCGGGCGTCCGGTATGTGATCTGCGAAGGTTATGAGGCCGGGGGCCATGTAGGGCCGCATAGCACCCTCACCCTTGCGCAAATGGTGCTGGATATGAAACGATGCACCCCCTCCCTGTTCCAAAACTGCCGCGTGGTTCTTGCCGGAGGAATTTTTAACCGGGAAACCGCATTCATGGCAGCCATGCTTGGGGCGGACGCCATCCAGATGGGCACTGCCTATCTGGCCACACAGGAGATTGTTGAAACAGGGGCCTTGACCCCGCTTTATCAGCAGATGATCCTGACATCACCTCCGGCTGGAACCGTTGTTTCAGGCCGGAATATCGGGCTCCGGGTACGGTCTCTGAGGACCCCGAGAGTGGAAGCGATTTTATCCCTGGAAAGGGAATTTGCCGCCGGACACCGGGACGAAGCCTCTTTCAGGGTGAGTATGGAAAAAATGGCGGCCGGAAGCCTCTTTACGGCTGCAAGAGGTATGGACAGACCGGGAGAAACACTTCTGGATGAGCAGACGTGTCTGGAACGTGGACAATTCATGAGCGGGGCTTGCGCCGGGCTCCTCCGTGACGTTGATAACCTGAAGTCCTTTCACCGTGAGCTGGCCCAGGGACCTCTGTTTATGCATCCGCCGGTTGTGAAAACCTTGGAAGCACCATTGAAAGAGCCGATATCCCAGATCAAAAACAATCTGAACCGGGTCACACTCAGAAAAGAGAATCGTGACCGGATTGCCATCACCGGCATGAGCATCGTGAATACCCTGGGAAAGAGCGCTGTCACGGTGGGATCATTCGCTTTATTATGACTCCCGGCCCCATATGCCGGACAAGACCTATTGCAAGGTGGGCGCTTTTCTGGACTTTCCTATCGACCGCAATGAACTGGGGATTCCTCCCCATGATTTCAGGAGCATGACCGAAGCCACGCGGATTTCCATGTGGCTTGCGGACAGGGCCATCCGGGCATCCGGCATTCTGACATCGGATATTCCGCGGGAGAGAATCGCTGTTCTTATTTCCCAGAATTCGGGAGAGGCAGCGGGTACTCTGCCCAATATCATTATCCGGGCATATGTTCACGACATCCTGGCCGACATCAAAAGAGCCGTTGATCTCACACCGGATCAACAGAGGCTCATCGAACAGGAGATAAAGTCCGGGCGTATGGCTCCGGACGATACCACATTATTGGGCCGGCTCAACTGCGCCGCAGCCGGTTTTATCTGCAAGCAGTATGGGTTCATGGGACCCAGCTATGCCGTGTCCGCAGCCTGTGCAACCTCATTGGTGGCGCTTCACTGCGCCATCCAGATGATCGAAAACGGCGTCATCGACGCCGCCATCGTCGGAGGGGGCGAAGACACGCTCAGTCATCTGCATTTCCTGGAATTTTCCGCCCTGGACGCACTTTACGGGCTGTCCGGACGGGAAAGGCCCGCCCATGAAACGTCCTGCCCTTTTGATGGACAAAGAGACGGCATGGTCCTGGGCGAAGGCGGGGCAATGATTGTCATTGAGCGGGAAAGCCTGGCCCGCGCAAGAGGGGCTCTTGTTCATGCGTTTGTGACCGGCATGGGAGCCAGCAATAACCATCTGGGGATGGTGGAGTCCTCCAATGTTTCCCAGCAGATGGCCATTCGCGCCTCTTTCCGGGGAACTTCCTATGGGCCTGATGCCGTGGACCTGGTGGAATGCCATGCCACGAGCACCCGGCAGGGAGACCTGGAGGAGGTCCGCGCCCTGAAAGCGCTCTTTAATTCCTCCAGGCGCACCGTGCTCACTGCATTTAAATCCCAGATCGGCCACACTTTGGGCGCTTCCGGCATCAGCAGTCTCATTCGAGGCGTCACGGCCATGAAGGCGGGGGTTTTCCCGCCCACTCTCAATTACCGGCATCCGGACCCGGAAATTAACCCGGAAAAATCAGGTCTTATCATCTCCCCGGAACCGCTGGATTGGAAGCGTCACGACGGAGAGCCCAGAAGGCTTGAAGTCAACGCGTTCGGTTTTGGCGGTTCCAATTATGTGGTGCAGGTGGAACAGGCCATGGACGACCTGGATACCGTCATAGTTTCCCACAAACCGCAAAAGGTGTCGGAGGTGTCGGCTCATCAGAATCTGAAGGTTTTGCTGCCTCTTGCTCTGGTGTTTCCCGGACAGGGAGCACAATACGGCGGAATGGGACAGGAACTCTATGAGTCCTTTCCCGTCATCAAAGAGTGGCTGGACCGGGCTGCCGCCGTTGCAGACTTTGACCTTCTTCACCTGATGTTTCATGACCGTGAGGAAAACCTTCAAAAGACCCGATGGCAGCAGCCTGCCATGTTCGCCATGGAAAATGCCATGGCCCGGTATCTGATCACCCTCGGCATCCGTCCGGTGGCCATGGCCGGTCACAGCCTGGGTGAATTGACCGCCTTGTGCCTGGCCGGTGTCTATTCCGTGGAGGACGGGTTTCGAATCGTGAACAAGCGGGCCCTCTGCATGGATAAGGCTGCCGCCGCGAATGTCGATCCCGGCGTCATGGCAGCCACGGACGCCCCCCTGGCGCTTTTGAATGAGATGCTCCGCAAGTATAATGATATCCACATCGGCAATATCAACTCCCCCCTTCAGATTGTTTTAAGCGGCAATACCGAAGCCATCAGGGATCTTGGCAAAAAATTGAAGGAAATGGGCCACAGGACCACTCTTTTGCGCGTCAGCATGGCCTTTCACTCTCCTGTCATGAAGGTCATTCATGATGAACTTTCAGCATATATTGCAGACATTCCATTTCATCCCCCACAGATTCCGGTCATCTCCAACACGACCCGGATCCCCTATCCGTCAGATCCTGTTGAGATTAAAAAAATCCTCATGGCTCACCTGGAATCCACCGTCCATTGGATGGATAACGTTCGGACCCTCTGGAATAGTTATGGGGCACGGCTTTTTCTGGAGGTGGGACCGGGGGATGTCTTGAGCAACCTCATCGCAGACACGCTTCCCGGATCAGCATGCATCCAGACCTGTCTTCGCTCTTCAGAGGCGTTGACCTTCAAGGCCGCACTTGCCCAGCTCTCTGCACAAGGTCATCTTAAGGAAGAAGGGGGATCCGGAAAGGTTCCGGAATCGCTTCAGACTGTCCCAGCATTGGCCTTACGGCCGCTAAAACCCCTGCATGCCGATGCAAATCCCATGGAACAGATCATTCAACGAGAAATCAACCGGTTTGTGGTGGAGAACTCGGGCCAGTTTCTGAAGTCCAATATTCTGGAAGCCATCCGCCAGGAGCTTAACCCGAAATTCAAAGAAGGCGAACTGTCAATTGTTATCAAATCCATGTTCGGCGGTTTTGAGCCTCCTGAATTCCGAACACCGGCCGCTCCCGAATCTATTGAGTCATCTGATTCTGCTGGTGGGAGTGAAGATCTCATGGAGCGCCTGATTCGAATCATTATGGATGCAACTGGATTCAACAGAGACGAGATCCAGCCCGATATGGATTTGAGAAAGGATCTCTCCATTCGGTCCAGCCGTCTGCCCATCATTATGGACGCAGCGGAACGCCAATTCGGGATCACCATCGAATTGGAGGATTTTATAGATGTCCGTACCGTGAAGGACATTGCCAAAGGGATCTCCAAATTAACTGCCGGACAGAACGGCAACGGCCTGAATCCTGCCGCCGGGGCTCTTGACCCGGACGCAGTGAAGGATAGACGCCTGAAGTCCTCAACGGATGAGGCAAGCTTGAACCGGCTCGTATTCGGGCACGCAACGATTGAGCCAAAGACTTCTGTTCCCCTGGAATTAAACCCGGGCGAATCCATCCTTTTCCTCTCTTCTGACGGAGATGACAAGATTGCCGAACGTGCAGGGGATATTTTTAGGACAGACTACGGAATTACACCGTTTCCAATGGGATTCATGCAGGAAATCCCAGATCACGGCAAAGCGGATCACGGAAAAGCGGGTCACGACATCCGAACCGAGGATGGGGCCCTGCAGGCGGCAGATAAAATTGCAGATCTGTTTCCTTTTTCCGGGATGGTCATCACCCTGGGCCGGGGAGGACCGGTGAACTCAAGCAGCATGACGGATGTTTCCCAGCTTCTTAAGGGATTCTTTCTCCTGATAAAGGCATTCCTTGAACCTTCGGCCAAAAAATTCATCGTGCTGATTCATTCCAAAGAAGATATTGAAACTTCTGCCGGGCTTTTAGCAGAAGGGATGCTCGGACTATTCTTAAGCGCTGCTCAGGAATACCCGTCAGTCCAGTTTAGAACACTGGAAATCGAGAGAGATACCGATCTTCAAAAAGCATTACGCCATGCTCTGGATAAAGAATGTCCAGTGGTGGAGATGATTCATCGGGATGGAAAGGTCATCACCTCAGAGGGACACCTGGCCCCATCGGTTTTCAGGGATTCAACCATTCTGAATCTAAGTCCGGGAGACGTTGTCGTCATGTCCGGGGGTGCGACCGGGATCAGCTCCCATCTGGCCCGCTGTCTTGCTCCTTTCATGCCTTGCCTGGTCTTTCTGGGGAGGACGCTTCTTGATCCGGGAGTTGACCCGGCAAAGCCGATTCCCGGACACACCTCTTTTGAGGCGGCCCCGACTGATGCCAGGGCATTGGAGATTACCCAGACCCTGGCGGATTTACACGCCTCAGGGATTGAGGCAGCTTACCATACCTGCGATGTGACCGACCCTGAAGCAGTCAGGACCGTCCTCGGAGAAGTGATCCGCCGTTATGGTAAAATCGACGGGATTATTCACAGTGCCGGTGTTCTCAGGGATGGTCCCTTAAGCCATATGACCCTGGATGATTTTTCCATGGTCACGGATGTCAAATTCCTGGGCGCCTGGAATCTATACTCATTTGCCAAGACTGTCGGTTTGAAGTTTTTTGCAGGCCTTTCCTCGGCAGCCGCAATCCAGGGGAATCCCGGACAGGCAAATTATGCTGCGGCCAACCGGATGATGTCTGCATTGTTCAGACACCTGGGCCGGGGAAACAAGGCCGTCCGGTTTAAAGCCCTGATGCTTCCCCCCGTTCAAGGGGCGGGCATGGCAGATGATCCGCAAATCCAGGCATTGCTGAAGCAAAAGGGGGTTGCCTATATTCATGTGAATGAGCTTGCAGGACTCGTCTGCCGGGAACTCTTTGTCGCCCCGGCTGAGGACCATTGGGTGATGTTCATGAAAAAGCTGCCATCTGTGAAGACAGTACTGCTCAATGACAGAACCCGTCCTTTGCCTGGTGGGGAACTGGATTCCGGCCTTATGTCCTTCAAGCCCGGTGACTTTCCCATGATAGAAAAAATTTTAGACCTGGACCTTTGTCGGGAAGAACTGGATGCCTACCGGTCCTTCTCCCTGGAAAAAGATCTCTGGATCACGGACCACAGGCCTTTCAAATTCATCAAGCATCCCATCGTATCCGCCACCATGGTTCTGGAGACTTTCATGGAAGCGGCCCGGATACTGTATCCACACCTTCAGGTGCGGGGCGTTCGAAAAGTCCGGCTCATGGACATGATCGAATGCCGGCCCGGAATTCCCCGTCCTGCCAGGATTTCCTGCCGCAGATCCGGTAACAGCCTCCGGGAGGTATGGTGCGACACCTCCCTGTCCGCACAGGAGATCTCCCCGGCCGGGAGATTGACGGAACACTTTGCCCTGCAATGCAGCGGCCAGGTGATCCTTGACGGTGGAGGAGAAGCCCTCAAGGAAGGGTTCCTGGATTTTCCCATTCGGCCGGACGAACTCAGGACAAGGCCCATGAATCGTAAAAAAGTGCTGAAATGGTACAAAGACCGCAGCGGTCTCGGCGGCCGGTACCGGGTGATCGAATTCCTTGACGGGACAGGTCCGGGTGTCATACGGGGCCGGACCATTTATCCGGAGACATGTGATTTTGCAAACCTTCAGAACGTGAGATACCAATACTCTCCCTACCTTTTCGAAGCGCTTTTGCAGTTGGTGTGCTGTCACATTGCTGTAACAGACCCATCAGAGCCAAGGTCCATGATTCCCCTGGAAATCGGGGAGATGCGATGTTTTAGAAAAGTCCGGGTGGGGGAAAAGATAACGCTGGAAGCCAGATTGCGGGCGCAGGATGACAACATTCTCACCTGGGACACCAGAGGGCTTGATGATCAGGGCGAAACCCTGATGCAGATTTTCGGTTTGCAGATGAAATGGATTTCAGACTGATCCTGAAGGGGTCAGAAAGATTGCAAATCAAAAAAGAGGGGAGCGGATATGGTAAAGGATAATCAAAAATTAACCGTTCAGACGGTGAATTTCCTTCACGGAGAAGGTCCTGTTGTCTATGCATCGTTACCCTCCGGACCTTGGGCCGGACAAAGACATCATTTGATTTGCGGACTGTGGGATCACCTTCTCGCTGTTAAAAATCCATTTTGGTTGAGCAGGCCCTATGTCAATCGGGACGCTTTCCCCATCCAGGTTGTCCAGGGCTCTCTTGGCAGACCTCAACTCCTCCTGGGGGAACATCAGGGCCCAGCCATCTCTTTTTGCGAGAGCAGCCAAAACGTCTGGGCAGCTCTCTGTGGAGACGCGTGTGATATCGGCATTGATGTTGCAGAAAGCCATGAGTTCCAAGGCAAATACCCTTTTTACCGGGTTTTTCATCCGCTGGAGCTTCGACACGCCTTGAAACTGGTGGGCGAAGATTTGAAAAAGGCAGCCGCCTTGCTCTGGTCTGTCAAGGAAGCCGTTGCAAAGGCTTTGGGATGTGCATTTCATCTTGTGGACCCCCAGCAGATTGTCGTTTATCCGTCAACCAGTGGAGTCGCGGGGGAGACCACAGGGAGGTCGGCAAAGGAAAGCGGGGCCTATGATTTTCCAGTGGGGCTATCAGGAAAAGCGGTAAAACGATTTCCCATGGCGGCGGGCCGGTCCTTAAGGGTCCATTCGGTTTCACATGGGAAAATGTGGCTTTCCATTGCCCTGTTGAATCGGCAATCTCAATGAGGAAAAATTCATGACCCAAAACAGTGAATATGCAATTGAAGTCCATAACCTGACCAAGCACTACAAGGGTTTATCGGCGGTTGACAACATATCGTTTACCGTCAAAAAGGGAGAGGTTTTCGCCCTGCTGGGCCCCAATGGCGCAGGCAAGACCACGACCGTCGAGATCATCGATACCATCCGGAAACCCACATCCGGCAAAGTAATCCTTCTTGGAATGGACGTCACCCGGAATAAATATACCATCATCCCCCGTATTGGCGTCCTTCCACAAGGGTTCAGCTCTTTTGACCGGATAACGGTCAAAGAGACCTTGCAGTTCTACTCCCGGCTTTTTTGCCGCAGGAAAACCGATATCAATGCGCTGATGGCGCTTGTGAACCTCAAAGACAAGGTCAAAGTAAAATATAAGAACCTCTCCGGAGGGTTGAAACAGCGGCTCGGAATCGCTGTTGCGCTTGTGAATGATCCTGAAATCGTGTTCCTGGACGAACCGACAACAGGGCTCGACCCCCGCGCACGGCGGGCGGTGTGGGATGTTCTCCTGGGCCTGAAAAAAAAAGGAAAGACCATATTCCTGACCACACACTACATGGAGGAAGCAGAACTTCTTGCAGACACGGTTGCCATCATTGCAAAAGGGAAAATCACGGCCATGGGCTCTCCTGGCGAACTCATAGAAAACAATGCCGATTACCTGGTCATCCTGCTGAAGTCTGTGGATGAAAATGTTTTTGAAATCGTCCAGAAAATGGGATTTTTACCGGTCTATGACAGCCACGGGGATATCAGGGTCCGGCTGGACCACACAGACGATGTCCGCAGGTTGCTCAACGCCGTCGAGGCTGGCGGAGCGTCGTTTAACGGCCTGGATGTGCGCAAGCCAAATCTGGAAGAGGTCTTCCTGAAACTGACCGAAGAAACTCTTTTGGAAGGCTCTGCCGGTATAAAGGAGGCTAAATGAACCTGCATATCATCAATACAACTATCATCCATGCAAATATCATTTGGGCAAACATCATCGTGAGCATCAAGAGCTTCTACCGGGAAAAAACGGTGGTGTTTTTCAGGATTGCCTTCCCGGTCATCCTGATACTCGTATTCGGCACCATTTTTATGGAAAGAGACAATGAAATCTTTGACTTGAGCGTTCAGGACCTTGACCGGACAACATCATCTGAAAAACTCGTGGAGGCTATCCGTCTCAGCAAGAGATTCAAGATCACACCGGTATCTCCTGCTGCCGATGCCGAACAGTATGCCAGGATCAACAAGCGAAATCTGATGGTCATCATTCCCAAAGATTTTGAAATGTCCATGATGCAGAAAATGGGGCCGGGCGACATTGGCATACCCGTCAGTCTTACCAAGCTTTACGACCCCAGCGCTTTTGGGGTGACGACCAAAATAGGGGTGCTGGACATGGTGCTGGCCGGGATCAACCAGGAAATGTCCGGCAAACCGCCGCTCATTGTATCGGAGCCGGTATCGATACTGAAAAAAAAATACAGGTTCATCGAGTTCTTTGTTCCGGGGATCATCGCCATGGCCGTGATGACGGCCAGCCTGTTCGGTGCGGTAAACGTCAATGCCGAACTCCGGCAGAAAGGTGTCCTCCGCAAACTTTCCACCACCCCCATCACCCGGATTGACTGGATCCTGTCAAACGTCCTGTACCAGTTCATCCTTGCGGTCGTGTCCACAGCGGTGATGTTGCTGGTAAGCTATATCGTGTTTAACGTCAGTCTTGAGATCAATGCCTGGCTCGTGGTGTTTGTCGCGCTTGACGTATTTTCATTTGTGGGCCTCGGGATGATTCTCACCCGTGTGGCCAGGGAAGCTGAAAGTGCCGCTGCCGCAGCCGATGCCCTGATGTTTCCCATGATGTTTCTCTCAGGGACATTCTTTCCCGTCGAGATGATGCCCGAATTCCTGCAGAAATTTGCCAAGGTTCTGCCACTTTATTATGTGAACGAGGGGCTCAGGGCATCCATGGTCGCTGCGGACCACATGGCGGCCTTGAAATGCGCCCTGATCATCGGCGTTTTTGCCGGGGTGGTGTTCATTCTCGGCATCATGATAACAAAATTGGACGGAGAGACAACATGATTTTCAATGCACGAGACAAGATCACCCGGGGCCTGTTGTCACTGGCCAGGACGCCTTTGCCCTTTAACCTCTATTACCGGCACCATTTTCCATTGCCCTCGGTCCTCCTGATCGAGAACACAAACTGCTGCAACGCACGCTGCGTCATGTGCCCCCGTGAAAAGCTGACCCGGAAACCAGACTTTATGGCGTTTGAATTATTCGAAAAAATCATAAGAGAGGTGTCCGGCGCCAACCGAAAACCGGTTGTGCATCTGCACGGGTTTGGTGAGCCGCTGCTGGATGAATCCTTGCCGGAACGGATCAGTCTCGCAAAAGCCTTTGGGATAAAGCACACCTATCTGGTGACCAATGGCTCTCTATTATTTCCCGAGACCGCCAGAAAGATCATTGGTGCGGGGCTGGATAAGATGAAAATCAGTTTTTACGGCACTGATGATGACTCCTACAGCCGCACCATGAGAGGGCTGAATTTCAAGGTGGCGGTGAACAATGTCAGGGAATTTGTGAAAATAAGGAAGGAAATGAAAAAAAAGACGCCGGCACTGATTCTTCAATATCTGCCCCAGGAAACCAATGGAGCCGCAACAGAAGAATTTAAATTCCAGTGGCGCTCCGTCCTAGACAAAAAGATAGGCGACCGCCTGAATTTCGTTTCTCCGGACAATTTCGGCGGCGGGAGGGATTACAATTCTATCGGAAAAAAAATAGTATCTGTCTGTTTTTATCCCTGGTCGGCTCTATCGGTGCTCTCTGATGGCAGGGCCGTTACCTGTTGCGTGGATTACAATGGGGTTCAGGAAGTGGGAGATGTGAACTTGCAGACTGTCACGGAAATCTGGAACGGGCCGGTGTTGTCCAGCATCCGAAAAAACTTTGGCAAGCTTGATTATAGCGGATTTCCAACCTGTCAGCGTTGTGACTGGGTATACCGGCGATAAGGGGAGGTGAGTGATGAAAAAAAAGATATTCTTCATATGCGGTTCCATGAACCAGACCACCCAGATGCATCAGATTGCAAGACACCTTAACGATTATGACCATGCCTTCTCGCCCTTTTATGTCGACGGATTTGACGAGTTTCTCAGAAGACTCGGAATGATCGAATTCACAGTAGCAGGAAACAAACTGTCAAACCGTTGCCGGGCCTATCTTCAGAATCAGGGTCTGCCCATCGACGAAAGGGGGCGCAATCACCCCTACGACCTGGTGGTGACCTGCTCGGATGTGTATTTGCAGAAAAACATCAGAGGGGACAGAATGGTGCTGGTTCAGGAAGGGATTACAGACCCCGAATCCATGATGTTCCATCTGGTCAAACGGTTCCGTTTTCTTCCGCTCTGGTTTGCAGGCAATGCATTGACCGGTCTCAGCGATGCTTACCAAGCTTTCTGCGTTGCAAGCGAGGGGTATCAAGACTTTTTCATCAAAAAAGGTGTCCGCTCTGAAAAGATCATTGTCACGGGGATACCCAATTTCGACAGTTGCCGGCAATATACCGGCAACGCTTTTCCCTACAAGGGCTACGTTCTGGCCTGCACATCCGCGCTGAGGGAGACGCTCCAGTTTGAAAACCGCAAGGCCTTCATCCAAAAAGCCGTCAAAATCGCCGGACCCCGGCAGCTTATCTTCAAGCTTCACCCGAGCGAAAAAGTCAGCCGGGCCGCCCGGGAAATAAACCAATACGCACCCGGAGCCATGGTATTTTCTACCGGCAATGCAGAAGAAATGATTGCCAACTGTGATGTTCTGATTACCCGGTTTTCATCGACCGCCCTGGTCGGCCTTGCCCTGGGCAAAGAAACCCACTCAGACTTCAATATGGAAGAAATGCGTCGATTGACGCCTCTACAGAACGGTTCGGCGGCCCTGAACATCGCCAATGTCTGCCGCCGGCTTCTCGAAAGTGAGGATTTATGCTAAATCAATTCATTGATATTGCCACTCAAAAATTACGTGCCAAGCGTAAAGAGTATTTTGGAAAGCACCCGGACGTCTATACAAAAATCTATGCCTTTACCCGGTTAAATTTGATAAAGGCATTGGACTGTTATCCCTATTATCCGAAAATCGAGAAATCCAATGCCACTGAAGTGACCATTGACGGGAAACAAAAAATCATGCTGGGGTCTAATAATTATCTTGGACTCACCAACCATCCCAAAGTGATTGAAGCGGGTGTGAAGGCTTTACAGGACTATGGCTCGGGATTGACCGGCAGCCGTTTACTGAACGGGAATACTTTGCTGCACGATCAGTTGGAAGAGAATCTGGCGGATTTCGTTCACATGAAAAGCGCGTTGGTGTTTTCGACCGGATTTGGAACGAATTTAGGAACGATCTCCACCATCTGCGGTCCTGATGATTTGATTTTCAGTGATGAATATAATCATGCATCCATTTTAGACGGCATCCGTTTTTCAGGTGCTCGAAAATGTAAATACAAACACAATGACATGGAGGATCTGGAAGAAAAGCTGGCCATGGCAGATCCCAGATACCCCCGGTTCATTGTCACCGACGGGGTCTTCAGCATGGAAGGGGATATTGCAAGACTCGATGAACTGGCTGCCTTATCTAAAAAATATCCTTCCCGCCTGATGGTGGATGATGCCCATTCTTTTGGGGTTTTAGGTCCCAAAGGCGATGGAACTGCTGCACATTTCGGCGTCACCGGAGATATGGACCTGATTATGGGGACCTTCAGCAAATCCCTGGGGTGCATCGGTGGATTTATTGCCGGTGAAAAAATGGTCATTGACTATTTAAAGCATCATTCCCGTAGCATGATCTTTACGGCATCCCTGCCGCCTTCCAATGTGGCATCCGTGACGGCGGCCTTAGAAATTATCAAGACAGAACCGGAACGCCGCGAACAGGTCATGGGAAATGCCCAATTTATGCGTAACGGTTTAAAGTCATTGGGATTTGATATCGGTGAAAGCACCACCCCGATCATTCCCGTTGTTATCGGCAAAGATCTCAAGACCTTTCAGGTTTGGAAAGACCTTATGGATGCAGGTGTTTACACAAATCCCATTATTTCACCGGCTGTCCCTAACGGCAGGGGCCTGCTGCGCACCAGCTACATGGCAACCCACACGCGCAAACAATTGGAATTCTGTCTGGACATGTTTGGAAAAGTCGGCAGGAAAGCCCGCATTATCAGTTGAAAGGATAGACTGTGAAACAGAAGAGAGCATCATCGAAAATTATATTGATTACGGGGGCATCTTCCGGTATCGGCAAATGTACGGCAGACTATCTGGCTGCAAAAGGATATAGGGTTTACGGCACATCCCGCCGGTCTGAATCCTGTCCGGGAATAAAAAATGGTTTCATGATAAACATGGATGTCCGGGATACCGCCTCTGTTAAAGAAGCGGTTGCACATATTGTTAAAAAAGAGGGTCATATCGATGTCCTCGTCAACAATGCAGGGTTTGGGATTGGCGGCGCCATTGAAGATACACCGGTGGAAATGGTGAAAGCGCTGTTTGATACCAATTTTTTCGGTGTCTATCGCGTATTGCAGGAAATTTTGCCGGTTATGAAACAGCAGTCCAACGGACTCATCATCAACATGAGTTCCATTGGGGGCGTGATCGGGCTTCCCTTTCAGGGGATATACTCTGCATCCAAATTTGCCGTGGAGGGTCTCTCAGAGGCCCTGTGGAAAGAGTTATCCTCGACGGCCGTAAAAGTGGTTTTGATCGAGCCGGGAGATTTTAAAACCGAATTCGGCTCAAACCGGCAGATTATTAAAACACAACATAATGCAGATGACTTCCAGCGGTCTTTGAATGTCATTGCGCACGACGAACAAAACGGTCAGCCGCCGCTGAAAATTGCCCGTCTCATTGAAAAGATCATCAACATTCCCAACCCCCGGTTGCGTTATGCAGTGGGTGCGGCTGATCAGAAATTATCCCTGTTTTTAAAAAAAATATTGCCGGACCGCTGGTTTGATCGGATGATCATGTCGTATTATAAGCTTAAATAAACCGGTCCGCCCATATAAGAGGAAAACCGATAATGGCCAAAAAGTTTACTGATCAATATTCATACCAAAGAAGAGTATGATGAAATTTACCGGGTCATCAGCAATCTGCTTTCCTATCGGGGTAGTGACCTGCCTATTGATAATCCTTCTTGCGAGCCTGGCGACCGCGGTTGACCAGGCACAGAAGGCTGAAACCGCTGAGAGCAAGGCGGGGGTACTGGAGCAGAATTCATCCGCCAAGGGCAGCAAGGAGAGCCCTGTCCGATCCGAGATCATCACGGATACTGAAGCTCAAGCGGTTGATCCGATCGGGAAAGAGCCTTTGGATGATGCGATCACCTGTCTCTCACGCACCATCTACTGGGAGGCCAAGGATGAGGGGGCTGCCGGCATGGAAGCAATTGCCAATGTTATTATGAACCGGATAGGCCACAAGGGCTTTCCAAACACGATCTGTGAAGTTGTCAAGCAAGGCCATGAGCAGGGTGCCTGCCAGTTCTCGTGGTGGTGTGATGGCCGTTCGGATGTCGCAGAAGAGGATAAACCCTACGCCATCGCCAAGGAAATAGCGAGAAAAGCTCTCAACCGGCAACTACCGGACCGGACCGGTGGCGCAATGTATTTCCACCAGCGGAAAGTAAAACCGGGTTGGTCCGTGGAATACATCAAGACAGTGGCGATCGGCGGGCATATCTTCTACAAGCCTCAAGGCGGCGTGGCAAAATAGGGTTTTATCCGGCCATAGATGGCATATCACAAGTCAAATAGGCCATAAGCATTTTGACCACTTCATCCACAAATGTGGTTCGGGGGATGAACTGGTCATCGGGGTGGGCTGCATAACGATGGGTCAAACTCTCAACGGTTTGAAAGATGACAAAGCAAGTATGCTCCAGACAGCTTGACCGTACTTCAGGATACAGACGGATTAGACCGGCAACAGTTTTGGCGGCATTTTGTTCAGCCTCAAGCAATGCCTGGTGAACCCGTTCCGGCAGTGGTGTTTCCTCAAGCAGAATATGTTGCAATCGTGGTTGCCTGGTATGTATCTCCAGCATCCCGGCTACATAGTCGTGAAGAGCCTCGCATAGCCCATGCCGCTCTACAACCATGTGTCCGACCCATTCATGCAAGCGATGGTCCGTGTCAGTAATATGCCGCTCCAGCAATGCTACCGCGATCGCCTCCTTGCTCGGAAAATACTGATACAAAGTTCCAATGGACACACCTGCCTGTGAGGCGATACGGTTGGTAGTTCCAGCCGCATACCCATGAGCCTCAAAAACCTGAGTAGCTGCGAGGAGAATTGCATCCACAGTTACCTTGGAACGATTCTGAATGGGCTGTTTTCGTGGGTTAAGGCGTTGTTTGCGTGCCGTCATAAATAATATTCAAAATGCGAGTTGACATAAAGTGAGCATTTACTCATAATTGGTACCAGCTGTCAATATGATTTTGAAAAGATTTTATCATTTAGCTTGTAAAGTGTTCGTTTGGCAGAATTGTTCATTAACCATTTTAAAAAGATTAAAAGCCATAAAAAAGGAAATTAAAATGGATCACAAGGCAATACTTTTAATGATTTGTCTGGTTTTTGGCACCCTTTTTTCAATCCCTTCTTTCCTGGCTTCGGCTGAAGATGGCAATTATGATGACGATAATGTAAAAATTCCCCAATAGGAAAACAATGCCGAACAGCATTCCCATTATAAGGATTATAAATGAGCAGCGTATCGTTTGAGAATTTGAAGGGCCTGTCACAGGATGAGGTATTCCAACGTCAGGAACAAGACGGCTTTAACGAATTGCCGACACAAGGGAAACGAAAGGGTCTGGATATCCTGATCGGAGTCTTAAGAGAACCCATGTTCCTGCTGTTGATAGCCTGCGGGGCATTGTATCTGCTATCCGGTGAATTTCAGGAAGCCTTGATGCTTCTTGGGTTTGTCTTTGTTATTATCGGCATCACCTTTTATCAGGAGCGGAAAACCGAGAGGGCCCTTGAAGCACTCAAAGATCTGTCAAGCCCTCGTGCATATGTCATTCGGGATGGGGAAAAAACACGCATCCCTGGACGGGAAGTGGTCCGTGATGATGTTCTCATGCTCGCGGAAGGCGACCGTGTTCCCGCAGACTGTATTCTGGTTCATGCCGTTAATTTTTCCATAGATGAATCTCTTCTTACCGGAGAATCTGTCCCTGTTCGCAAATCATCCACCCAGGACGACTCAACAATCATGGGAAAGCCGGGAGGGGATGATCTTCCCTTTGCCTTTTCAGGAACTCTGGTTGTGTCGGGCCAGGCAGTAGGGATTATCAAGGCAACCGGAACCCGAACCGAATTGGGAAAAATCGGCAAAGCCCTTCAATCCCTTAAAGAAGAACGAACCCCGCTTCAAGTCCAGACCGGAAACGTTGTCCGCATCTTTGCGATTGTCGGAGGCATTCTTTGTATATTGGTGGTTGTGGTATACTGGCTGACCCGCGGCAACCTGCTGGAAGGCTTCCTTGCCGGATTGTCGCTGGCCATGGCCATCCTTCCCGAGGAATTCCCGGTTGTTCTTACAATCTTTCTGGCACTTGGCGCCTGGCGGATTTCAAAATTTCGGGTCCTGACCCGGCGGGTTCCGGCAGTGGAAACCCTTGGCTCGGCAACCGTGCTTTGCGTTGATAAAACAGGCACATTGACCCTTAATAAAATGACCGTGTCCGATATTGTGGCAGGCGATCAGGTGTTTAAGGTTGAAAAAACCAATGCACCTCTTCCGGAAGAATTCCATGAAGTGGTCGAGTACAGCATTCTTGCCAGCCCGGCCGACCCCTTTGACCCCATGGAAAAGGCCATGAAAGAACTGGGCGAACGCACTCTTGCACAGACAGACCATCTTCACTCATCATGGACTCTCCAGCGCGAATATCCCTTAAGCAAAGAGCTGCTTGCCATGTCCCGGGTCTGGACGTCGGCTTCGGGTGAAGATTTGGTCATAGCGGCCAAGGGCGCTCCTGAAGCCATCGCGGATCTTTGTCATTTTGATGCACCAAAATTGAAATGGCTTGAGGAAAAAATCGATATTCTCAGCAACCAGGGCAAACGAGTCATCGGTGTGGCATGTACGCATCATAAAAAGACGAATCTGCCGGAGCAGCAACATGATTTTCAGTTTAAATTCATCGGATTAATCGGCCTTGAAGACCCTGTCCGCCCCAATGTAAGAGGGGCGATCGAAGAATGCTACACCGCTGGCATCCGAACGATCATGATCACTGGGGACTATCCCGGTACTGCCATGAGCATTGCCCGGCAGATCGGTCTTCAGAATCCGGACCAACACATGACCGGCCCTGAACTGGAAGCCCTCACCGATGAAGAGCTGGCAGAGCGGATAAAGGAAGTCAACATCTTTGCCCGCATGGTGCCGGAACAAAAACTGCGTATTGTAAAGGCGCTTAAAATAAACAAGGAGATCGTTGCCATGACGGGTGATGGTGTGAATGACGCACCTGCCCTGAAAGCGGCCCATATCGGGGTGGCCATGGGGGGCCGTGGCACGGATGTCGCACGAGAGGCTGCTTCACTGGTGCTCCTTGATGATGATTTTAATTCAATTGTGACGGCCGTGCGTATGGGGCGCCGTATCTATGACAATCTCAAAAAAGCCATGATGTACATTCTTTCGGTTCATATTCCCATTGCAGGACTTTCATTGATCCCTGTACTGTTGAAATGGCCCTTGATTTTATTCCCGGTGCATATCGTTTTTCTTGAGCTGATTATTGATCCCGCATGCACATTGATCTTTGAAGCTGACAAAGATGACAGCGGCGTAATGAAACGGAAACCGCGCAGTATTGATGCAAAGCTGTTTGAAGGATCAACACTTCTGAGGTGCTTTTTTCAAGGGGGGGTGACCCTTGCGGTGACTATTGCCGTTTATCTCTTTATCCGCCATGATCATTCTACTGAGACGGCTCGGGCACTGGCCTTTCTCACGCTGGTGGTCTGTAACCTTGGAATGATTCTGTCAAATCGCTCCCTGACAAGATCGAGCATCAGCATGCTGAAAGAGAAGAATGCCGCATTCAAATGGGTCATGTTCGGTACCGTTACAGTGATGTGCCTTGTGCTTACAATACCCTTTCTTAAGCGCCTGTATCGGTTTGGGACCGTTTCTTTAGATGATCTTTTCCTGGCACTGGCAGGCGGGCTTGTAGCCATCATTTTCATAGAGCTTGTGAAGGTGATCCCACTGTTCAACAACAAAAACCAATTCATCAAGAATATCGGAACGATTTTAATTTCAGTTTGCACCCTTATGCATGTCTACGTTTTCTTTTTAAATTTTTAGTTGAGATTAATGGCCAAAACATCGTTCTTTTTACCAAAATCCAAAGCCTTTTGTTGTGATTCCAGACACACATCAATTCTTAACCCACTTAGATTGCGGTTCATTCGATCTTCAGCTTTGAATACCCCAATACCTTCAATGTAAATTTTTTTCCCTAACCAACCCTTATTTACAAGTTCAGAGCTGATCGCACATGTCCAACCCGCAACCGGAATCGTCATGGTCGCTGTTGTTTGAGGATCACTATCGGAGTTGATTCCATTTGACCATGGATGATATCCGGTTAGAGTTACATTTGCTTTTTCGATTGCATCTAATTTTCTTTCTTTGGATTGGATAATGGATCTCAAATATATTTCTTTATTTTCATACAAAAATACACTTCTTTTTAAATTCTGGATTTCTTGAGATAATGATAAAATTGTTTTGGTGTTAATATTGTTAAGCAAATTTTCTTTCTTGAACTGCTCGGCAAAAAATATGCTGCTTAGAATAGTCAGGAATAAGATAAGGATATAATAAGTTTTGATTTTTACCCTGCCTTTACTAATGTAAATCTGGTTTATGATAGTTTTTTATAAAATTCTCCGGCCCTGAACGATATTGAACAGAATATTCAAGTTCCGTGCCGGAATCTTTAGCGTCTGCATAACGTTTTTCATCCTGCTGATATATTGGAGAATCCTTGAAACAGCAGGTTTAAGATCCGTCCTACACATTAGACAAAAAGCTCATATTTCCCCAAAAGGTTATATTTGACCCCGGCTAAGTTATGAACAGCTCTGATTCCAACCTGACCTTTTTTAAATTAGAGCGCCCTGGTCAGAGAGCCTTTAGATTGATGATTGTTAAATGATAACAGGTGATGCGACCCATATGTTATTGCCCTGGCACAAAAATTGGATAGATTTGGATAGATAAGAAGTACCCTTAAATTTCAAAAGGTTAAATCATGACAAAATCACAAGACGAGACATCAGTCCATTCAAAAAATAATCCCCACAGCCCGGCAAACCGTCTGTCCAGGATCTTTCAAATGCTGTTCGTCCTCATTGCCATGATGACTGCCTGTACTTCGATTGCAGTTTTGGGTGTGTATTTTTACGTCAGCGAAGATCTCCCAGGGGTTTCAACCCTCCTGGCCAATTACCGCCCCCCCATCATTACGACCGTGTATTCGGATGATAACCGTAAAATTGCAGAGTTTTTTAAAGAACGCCGCATCGTCATTTCTCTGGATGAAATGCCCTTGTTGCTGAAACAGGCGTTTGTAGCGGCAGAGGATTCACGCTTTTTCAAACATCATGGGATTGATTATTTGAGTATTATCAGAGCCCTTTTAAAAAATATCAAAGCGGAAATCATTGTACAGGGGGGCAGTACCATTACCCAGCAGGTTACAAAAGCATTTTTCCTGACCCCGGAAAAAAGCTATACCCGCAAAATCAAGGAAGCCATCCTATCCTATCGGATTGACCATGCGTTTAAAAAAGAGGAAATTTTATTTTTGTATTTGAACCAAATATATCTGGGGTATGGTGCCTACGGTGTTCAGGCTGCGGCTGAAAATTATTTTGGCAAATCCGTCTCAGAACTGAACCTTGCTGAATGCGCCATTTTAGCAGGATTACCGCAAGCCCCCAGTCGGTACTCACCCTTCCGGCACCCGGAGCTGGCCCAAAAAAGACAAATTTATGTGTTAAACCGTATGGTTGATGAAGGCTATATTTCAAATATTCAAGCCACCGAAGCCATCAACACCCATCTGGAAATTAAGGATCGGCACAACTGGTATATTGAAGAGACACCGTGTTACACCGAATATGTTCGGCAGTATATCGAGGGTAAATATGGTACAGATGTGTTATATGCTGGCGGACTGAAGGTATACACAGCCGTTAATATTGAAATGCAAAAGATCGCGATCGAAGAAATCGGAAAAGGATTATCAGCACTCGATAAACGTCAGGGATATCGCGGACCGATCCGGCATCTGACAACCGAAGAAATCGAAGCGTATTCAAAAAATCAGTTAAAACTTGAAGAATCCGTTCCACAGGAGGGGCAAACGGTTGAGGGGGTCGTCATAACCGTTGACAATGCTCAAGGTTCAGTAACCGTTCGTATGGGAAAGGCAATCGGGATCATTGATGTCGGTGATATGCGCTGGGCGAGAAGACCGGACCCGGAAGTTGCCTCCAATGAAACCCGGTTGAAGCACCCCTCAGGTGCCGTAAAAGTTGGGGATGTTGTTCTGGTCAGGATAAAACTGAAAAAGACAGATCCGGAACCCTGGGAGTTGGCTCTGGAGCAAATTCCGAAAGTCCAGTCCGCGTTACTGTCACTGGAAGCTGAAACAGGTCATGTTAAGGTGATGGTGGGGGGAAGTGATTTTAATCAAAGTCAGTTCAATCGCGCCATTCAGTCCCGGCGTCAGCCGGGCTCCGCTTTTAAGCCGCTTGTATATGCCGCTGCTATCGATAAGGGCTATACGCCTGCTACCGTTCTAATCGATTCACCGATTGTTTATCAGGATATGGAACGTAATTTTACGTGGGAACCGCAAAACTATAATGGCACATTTCAAGGACCGACCCTGCTGCGCAATGCTCTGGAACATTCAATTAATCTGATCGCCATCAAACTTTTAAAAGATATCGGTATTGATTACGCCATTGATTATGCCCGGAAACTGGGTATTACCTCGCCGTTGGATCGGAATCTTTCTATTGCGCTGGGTTCGTCCGGTATTTCTTTGCTGGAAATCGTCAAGGCATATTCCGTGTTTGACAATGCCGGGTACCTGATTGAACCTGTTTTTATTGTAAAAATTATAGACCGGGACGGAAACATCCTTGAAGAGGCGGCGCCGACCCGCAAGAAGATAATAGAGAAAAGCACCGCTTATATCATCACCAGCCTGCTGGAAGGGGTGGTCCAGCAGGGAACCGGGCAGCGGGTCCGGGCATTGAACCGGCCGGTTGCCGGCAAAACAGGCACCACCAACAACCTGTATGATGCCTGGTTTGTCGGGTATACGCCCGGATATATTACCGGAACATGGGTAGGGTTTGATGCGGAAGGGACTCTGGGTAAAGGAGAAACCGGCTCCAGAGCGGCAAGTCCCATCTGGCTGGGGTTTATGAAAAGAATGCTGGCGGATAAGCCGATTCAGTTCTTTCAAGTGCCAAAAGGCGTTGTTTTTGCAAAAATTGATGCCGAAACAGGGCTGTTGCCAATTCTCGGATCGAAAAAGGTGATTTTTGAGTGTTTCAAAGAAGGAACCGTACCGACCGAGCAAACCGAAGATCCGGATGTGGTCATCAGCCAGGAAGAGTTTTACAAACAAACAATCTAAATAGAAAAGTTTCTATTATTCCCGCTTGATGTTATATGTATGTAATCATAGGAGTAGAAATAATTCAAAGACTCTACGATCAGGGCGATCAAATTTAAAAAAGGTCAGGTTGGAATCAGAGCCGTTTGTAACGTAGCCGGGGTCAAATATAATTTTAAAAAGGGGCTAAAAATGAAAAAAAATAAATGGATGGTTGGAATTCTTGTATGTGTATTTTTATCGGCGCTTATGGTGGTTACTTCATCCTCTGCTGCTGATGGCCAAGGTGCAGTTGTTGGTCGGGTATATCACATTGAAGGAGAGCTTCTCCGTTATATTTCTGACGAAAACGACTGGGTAGCAGTTGTTAAGGATGCACCTTTTGGTGAAGAAGATACCCTGTATTCAGGGAACAAGGGAAAGGCGGAGCTCATTATCCCTAACGGGACTTGGGTTAGGATTGGGAATAACACTCAAGTCCAGTTTATTGATCTCAATGGGGACATATCTGAAATTGATGTTGGTACAGGTGTTGCCAGGTTCTATAATAAAGGTTCCGATACGGTAATCAAAGTGACTAGCCCTTTTGGTTACGTCCAGGCTGATCCCGGGACAGTTTTTGACTTTTATGTGGGTGAAAACTCTGCCGAAGTAATCGCTGTGAAGGGAGATACTATTTTTGTACACTCGGCAACTGATACCCAATACGATGTCTTAGCTGACGGGACGTCAATTCTTGCGGATCAGAATCAAGTTTCTTCAGGTGAAGAAAGTGACGATCCGGATTGGGAACGATGGAACGTTCGACGTGAAAGCTTATGGGCCATGAAGTCAAGAACTGGAGGCCGCTCGGCAGAATATCTTCCACCTAATCTCAGAGATCAGGCCTATGACCTTGAAGAGAACGGAACTTGGGAGGATGTTCCATATGATGGCGAAACTCGAAGATTCTGGCGTCCCACTAGAGTCGCTGTTGGATGGTCACCTTTTACCGTTGGGCGGTGGACTGATTATTATGGAGATCAATGTTGGGTGCCGGCGGAACCATTCGGTTATGTCACTCACCATTATGGTAACTGGATATATGTAAGAAATTTCTGGTACTGGGCTCCGCCTGTAGTAAGCGTGCGCGTTGGTCTTCCATTGCTTAACATCGGCTATTTCTGGAATCCGGGAAGAGTTTCATGGATTCACCATGATAATTATGTAGGATGGGTACCGCTTGCACCACGAGAAAGATATTACAGCCATCGCAACTGGAGAGACCCTCATAATGATGTCGTAACAAATGTCAACATCAACCAAATCAATATTATTATTGGGAATCAAGCTTATGCAAACCATGCTGTTATAGTCCGTAAGGACAATTTTTCACGTGTAAATAATTACAGAGATCACCGGGAAACAAACATAAATAAAGCTACTATTATTAATCAATACCGTTCGGCACCTGTAGTAAACAACACAGTTATCAACAATTATACAACCAACAGGCAACGATATGACTACACTGATGTCACGGTTAAAAAGAAACCACATAATACTGTTGTCAATAGAATCCAAAAGAATGAAAAAATTATTAAGGAAGGAAATAAGGAAAGCGCTGATCTGGTGCATGAACGAGTAAAGAAAATTCCCGACGGAACGGTCAGTAAAGAAGTTCGGGTTGAACCGCCCAAAAGCAAAAACTATATCGTTCCAGTAACAGACGTGAAAAAACCAATATCAGAATTACAGCTCCAACAAAAAGAAATCAAACCTCTTGAAAATGTTAGGGATCATAACCCTCCAGAAATATTAAATAAGTCGAAGGATCAATCTGTTAAACCTGGAGAGTCAACTGTACCATCAAATCCGCCAGAGACAACAGCACCGGTTAAAAGAGAACAGCCGGTTAAAATTGAAAGGCCTGAACGGGTCAAACCAGCTATAACT
>JAIFMF010000163.1 GCA_020048635.1 Desulfobacula sp.
TTTCCCTGAGAATATCTTTTTGATAAAAAAAACGGGCCTCGGGTTGCCCGTCTCCGTTTACATCCACTTCCATGACCATGGACCAGGGAGATTTATCAAACCACTGTGTGATCTCAAAGCGGCCGTCCGTATTTTTATCAACAAGCGCTTTGTTTTTTTTCCCGCCTGCAAAAAAGATCTTCAGATTCACCTTTCCGGTGGCCTTATCATCTTTTTCAATTCGTGAAAGTTCACCTTTCTGATAAAATTCCCAGGTGTCGATTTTACCATTCAAGTCTGAGTCGATTTCCGCGCGCGCCTTGTCCCCGTTTTCCTCAAACTGAAGGGTTAAATCCGGCTTTCCGTCCTTGTTGCGGTCTTCTGTCTGAAGAAAGGGTTTATTGTTTTTATATTGAATTTGTGTTTCTTTAAATCCATCCCCGTCCGAGTCATAAACCACTTTATCAAGTTCACCTTTACGGAAATGCTTGATTCGGTCTATTTTTCCCGTGTGCTTTGTGTCTTCTTCGATCCTTTCGCAGACGCCCTGGGCATCATAATAACTGAAGACATCCATCTTTCCGTCATGGTTGGTATCTTTTTCCTGGCGGGCGGGTTTACCGTTTTTAAAATAGGTCAGGATATCCCAGATATTATCTTCATTGGTGTCCTGCTGCTGCTCAACCGGCAGTCCGTCTTTATAGCGGGTGATATTGTGAAATTTTCCTTCAGAGTCCATATCCTTTTTATGTTCAACCAATACACCGAGATCATAAATCCTGATATTTTCATATATCCCGTCATTGTTCAGATCATGGCGGCTTTCCTTTGGCTGGCCTTCTGCATCAAAAAGAGTGATCTTCTCTATTTTCCCGTCCCCGTTTTCATCGTCGCGACGTTCCACAGGCTTATCATTCTTATAGGTTGTCCAGACATTCGGCTTTCCGTCTCCATCGGAATCTTTGGTCATGGAAGAAATCACCCCTTCGGTGAAATTGTAGACCGTATCAAAAACGCCTTTTCCTTCCGTATCTTTTTGAATCATCCGGGGACGTTCCTGTGCATCAAAGGTTGTGATCTGATTGACTTTGCCTGTCTCAAAAGATGCCTGCTCACTTCGAACCCTCTTTCCGGCCTCGAAATGATCCCAGGAATCGATTTTTCCGTCAGCGTTTTTGTCACCCTCAATTCGAATGAGTTCGCCTTCCCGGTAATACTGGAAACGGTCCATCACTCCGTCCTTGTTCGAGTCAAGGGTTAGTTTGATGAGGTTTCCAGCCGAATCAAAATGGCCGATCTGGTCTATCTTTCCATCCTTATCCGTATCCCTTTCCACTACTTTATCATCCGCAACAGCAGCGCCTGAACATATGAAAATATAAAGAGCCACCGCGATGATCGCAACGATAGGGTTGTTTATCTTAACTTTTTGTTCGGTCATTATGATGTTGAAAAGCCTCCATTAAGGGTCTTGGTCTTCTTCCGGTTTTTAACACATCTGTTTCATTCTGCTGAAACAAAAGGCTGTTATTTGAATAGCCATATTCGATATGAATTGGCTATTTGTCAATATAAAAAAAATTGTTTTATCAATATTGGTTATAATTAGTTGATAATAGTAAGTATTTTTTTATAACTTAAAATATTTATTAGTAATACTGACAAATAGCTACAATAAATGATTGACAAACAGCTATAATATAAATAATTAATAGCTTGGTTTTTAGAACAGGGATGCATTGCCACCCAAAAACAGTGCATCAGGGTTGGTCATTTATTTTTTATTATGGAGAAGGTGTTATGAAAGCAATTGGGAAATTCGTGTTCGTTTTATTATTTTTAATGGTGATTCCGATCAGTCTTGTATCTGCTGAAGAAGCTAAGCCGCAGGGTCAGGTCTTTGATCTCGGAGATGTGGTTGTCAGAGGTCAATCCGAAACGATCAGCAAAGTAGGCACGGTTGACACGGTTGATTATGAAATGATTGATCTGACCAATTCACGGAATCTATCCGATGCGTTGAATACCCTTCCGGGCGTCAGCATCTCATCTGGGGGCCCGAAAGCTGAAAGTTCCATCAGTGTCAGGGGATTTTCAAATAGATATGTCCCCATATTTTATGATGGGATTCCTCTGTATATTCCCTATGACGGGTATGTGGATGGTGGTAACCTGACTACGGATAATATTTCAAAGGTTGATGTCAGCAAAGGGGTTAGTTCTGTCCTTTACGGCTTTAACACCATGGGAGGGGCTATCAATATTGTGAGCCGGAAACCCACAAAACCATTCGAAGGATCCTATCGTCTTGAAATGACAGATGACAGTGCTTTCAATGGTAATATTAATCTGGGAGCCAAACAGGAGAAATTTTATTTTACACTGGGTGGCGGGTTTACCGATTCCGATGGATGGCATTTGTCTGATGATTTTGTTGCCAACGTAAATGAAAATGGCGGTGACCGTGACAATTCGGATTTGAAGGACTGGAATACAGCAGTTAAATTTGGATTGACACCCTCAGAGGGGCATGAATATGCGATTGGATATCAAACCATCAGAAAAGAGAAAGGGTTGCCGCCAACTGCTGATCCGAAAGGACGAGCCAGATACTGGCGATTTACCGACTGGGATAAACAAACTTTTTATATCATTGGCGATAGCCGGGTGACAGAGGATTTATCTCTCAAAACAAGACTCTACCGTGATGAGTATGTTAATGTCTTAGATTCCTATGATGACAATACATATACGACCCAGAAGAAAAAGTATGCATTTCAAAGCACCTATGATGACTACAGTTATGGCGGTTCCATGGTCGCTAGATTTACCTATATCCCTAAAAATACCTTAAGTACCTCATTCCATTACAAAAAAGATGTCCATACCGAGCAAGGCGCTTTAAACGGGCCATGGGGAGAATATGAGCAGGATATGTATTCCTTTGGCATTGAGGATGATATTAAGTTCACGGATAATATCGCCTTTGTGGTGGGGATGGGCTATGATATTCAGGAACCGAAAAAATCCTTTGACGGTGTTAGCAATGGCGCAATAAGGGATTCCGCATCTTCCTTCAATCCGCAGGCCGGCCTTATCGTGACGGTTATGGAAGATATGGATATCCATTTCTCAGTGGGCCGAAAAACAAGATGGCCGACCCTCAAAGAATTATATTCCGATGGAATAGACAATGATTTTAAGCCCAATCCGGAGTTAGAACAAGAAAAATCAACCAATTATGAGGTTGGTTTTTCAAAGCCCCTGCCTAATTACAACAACATCAGCCTGGCCCTGTTTTATTCCGACGTAAAGGACAAGATAGAAAGCGTTTCCATTGTAGATCCGACTTATGATGAGCAATACCAGAACATTGATGAAGCCAGCCTTAAGGGTTTTGAAATTCAGTTTCAGTCTAAAATGATTCCGGATAATGATTTTGAAATCAATTATACATATACGGAGGCGAAAAATGAGACACCGGGAGCAATCACCGATAAGCTCAACAGCGTTCCTGAGCATAAGCTTTATGTAAGTGATCTGTATAAATTGAATAACTGGGTCTCCCTGTTTGCAAGTGCTGAATATAGTGCAGGAAGATATGATGAGGATGTTAATTACAATCAAGTTGAAGTGGGTGATTTCTGGGTGGCAAATATGAAAATGATTGTCTCTCTCCACAAAAGCTTCAACGTGGAAGTCGGCGTGAAAAATCTTTTTGATGAAAATTATGAAATGGAGATCGGTTCTCCCCAGCAGGGGCAGACCTTTTTCATAGCCTTTCAGGGAAGATTCTAATCCCTATAATAGCAGGTACTCCGTACTCCGGATAATCGGGGGCCTGCTATCAAGCTCAAAAAAGAAGCTGAAATAAAAAAATGAATTCAATTATTTTGTCGATCTCTTGAAAGGTTTGCAATGTCAAAATCAAAAATTTTATGGTCCATCGTTGGTGTCCTTATTTTTGTTTTTATTTTCAGAGTGTATCTGACACATGAAAACAAAAACAAAGAGATCAAAGGTAAAATCCGTACTATAACTGATATGAAAGGCCGCACTTTTGAAGTGGTTGATCCCATCCAAAGAATAGCCCTTCTGGGCGGACCCACGGGCCAGATCGCCTTTATCCTGGGGGTTCAGGACAATCTTTGCGCCGTGACCAACACGCTTAAGATGTCCAGCCTAATCCGAGAAATGTATCCTAAAATCAAAGATCTTCCGGGGCCACGGACCACCTCTGGCAGCATCAATATCGAAGAGCTCATCAAGTCCAACCCGGATATTGCCGTTGCAGGGGATATCGACGGCGGTATTGTTCTTGATAAAACCCGTATCCCGGCGGCCCTTCTTTCAGATAGCATGGGAGCGGGTCTCGTCGATATCAAAAAAGAGATCCGGTTTTATGGATATTTGTTCAATGCCCCGGACCGGGCTGAAAAATATGTGAAATTCCTGGACAGGATCACGGGACTTGTCAGGGAGAGAACCAAAGACATCCCCGAAGATCAAAAGAAAAAAGTATTCCAGGGATATAACCCCAACCATCTGGTGACCCTTGGCGGCGACACCTTTATGCAGGAGCATATAGAGCTTGCCGGCTGCGTGAATCAGGCCAAAACCATCACCACCCTGGGCACACAGACAGGGCTCCATTCAGGGCTGGGGGAAGTGTCCATGGAACAGGTCCTGGATTGGAACCCGGATATACTGGTGATTAATTCCGGAAACCCTGAAGACCTGTATCATGACCCCCAATGGGAGAAAATCAAAGCGGTTCAGGATAAGCAGATCTATTTCCAGCCAGCCGGGATTTTTATTTTTAACCGTCCCACGGCAGAGTCGGCTGTCATCTACCCTTTGTGGCTGGCATCCATGGCCTATCCAGAACGGTTTCAAGACCTTTGTGTCAACTGTCTTGTTAAAGAATTTTATAAAGAGATCTTTGAGTTTGATCTAAGCGACGATCAGGTCAAAGACATCCTTTTGGGTACCTATGAATCAAAAATGATGAAGGGAATCAGCTATAAAGGATAAACCCGCACATATCCCGGTACATATACAAGGAAGGTCCAATACCTTCTCACCGGAAACCTGGACCCGGATTTTTATTTTCATCCTGGTTCTTGTGGTATTTTCATCCTTAGGCCTTGGCCGGGTCAATATCCCGTTTATCCAGACCCTGAAGATTCTTTTCTCACCTATTTTTCTTATAGAATCAGACTGGTCCGCCACGGCTTATTCAGTGGTCATGGACGTCAGACTCCCCAGGATTCTTGCAGGACTTCTGGTTGGCGCCGCTCTTTCCGTATCCGGGGCCGCCTTCCAGGGCGTTTTTCAAAACCCCCTTGTCAGTCCGCATATCCTGGGTGTGGCCTCCGGGGCCGGGTTCGGGGCAGCCCTGGCCATTCTTTTCTTTGACAATATCTGGATGATTCACCTCATTTCTTTCTTATTCGGTCTTGCCTCCGTCGGCATGACCTATGCCCTGTCCCGGGTATACAAGATGACCCCGGTGCTGATGCTGGTTCTGTCCGGTATTGTGGTGGGGTCTTTGTTTTCAGCCCTGACCTCGCTTTTAAAATACATGGCCGACCCCCTGAACAAAATGCCAGCTATTGTGTTCTGGCTCCTGGGGTCATTGAACCAGGTGTCGTTTAAAAACCTTTTGATCACCCTGCCGGTGTTTATCATCTGCATGACGGTTCTGCTCATGGTCCGCTGGCGGATTAATCTTCTGTCCATGGGCGAGGAAGATGCCAGATCCCTCGGCATCAACACCGAAATCTTAAAAGCCGTCATCATTGTCAGTGCCACCATTGCAACGGCATCGGCGGTCTGCATCAGCGGGATCATCGGTTGGATCGGCATCATGATTCCCCATATCGGGCGGTTGATTGTGGGGCCGGATCACAAACACCTGCTTCCCATTTCCATGGTCATCGGGGCTTCCTATCTTGTGGCTGTGGATACCATTGCCAGGACCGCCCTGACCACGGAAATCCCCATCGGTATTCTGACAGCCGTTTTCGGGGCCCCCGTGTTTGCTTTTTTACTCAGAAAAAGCCAGAAGGCTTCCTGAACCATGACCGGCCGGGTAGACATCAAAAATCTTTCCTTTGGGTACACGGATAAAATAGAAGACCTTATTTTTTCCGATATCCATATTACGCTTAAACCGGGAGAGGTCTTCTGCCTTCTGGGGCCCAACGGTTCCGGAAAATCAACTCTGCTCAAATGCATTGCAAGGCTGCTCAAGCCTGCGACAGGCCGTGTGACCATTGACGGCGAGGATTTAACCGCCATGAGCCCGGGCCATATCGCCGGAAAACTGGGATATGTTCCCCAGAGTCTTGTGTCGGCCTTTCCGTTTACCGTGGAAGAAATTGTGATCATGGGAAGGGCCTCCCAGATCAGCATGATTTCTTCACCTTCAAGACAGGATAAGGACAAAGCCAGGGACTCCATGGAAAAGATCGGCATCGCCCATCTGGCCCGGCGGCCCTGCAACCGGTTGTCCGGAGGAGAATGGCAGATGGTATTGATTGCCAGAGCCCTGACCCAGTCTCCACGGGTATTGCTTTTAGATGAACCCACGTCCCATCTTGATCTCGGCAACCAGGTCAAAATCCTGGAAAAAGTGAACAGCCTGTCAAAAGAAGGCATCACCATCATCATGGCCTCCCATTTTCCGGATCATGCCTTTTTGAATGCAGACCAGGTCGGCATCCTGAAAGGACGCTCCATGAAAGCCCTGGGAAAGCCGGACAAGGTGCTGACTGAAGAAGTTCTTTTTGCCACCTATGGCATCCACATCAGGGTCATTGAAGTGTTGGACGGGATTAACCGGAAAATCTGCGTTCCTGTTTTAAAAAGAAATGAAAGCATGAAGGAAAATTCATGATACCCATGATCCATATCAAAAAAATGATTGTTCTGATGGTTCTTTGCGGGATAGTCGCTGTGTTTTTTTTCTCCAATGCATCGGCATCCGTCACCCTGACAGATGC
>JAIFMF010000141.1 GCA_020048635.1 Desulfobacula sp.
CGTTTGGCTCTGTTAAGTTCGGCTTCTGCGGCAGCAAACTGCTCATCCCGTCTGGTATCCATGAAAAAATCAGCGTTAGCTGCTGCCATGACGGCGTTCTTCATGATCAGTGCGGCTTCCTTTTTCGGGTTTTCCTGAATCCAGGCCAGGCGGTCAACAAGATTTTTGTAAGCAAGGCTGGGAAGCTCGGAAGGCCGCTGGTTTTCCTCGTCGTACATGCCTTTTTTTGGATTTTTCGGTGTCAGGGCAATGATCTTCTTGTTCATCTCATCATTGGGCTCCCCGTATTTCCGGGAAAATTCATTTAGAAAGCTAAGAATACGGGGTTTATCGTTTCTGGTCACATCTTCGACAAGAGACAGCACTGCGTCGGTTTGCTCTTTGCCGTAGCTGATATTTTCAGCATTGGGAAAAAATCGGTTTGTCTTGTCTTTCAGATCTTTGTCCAATTTAATGATGGCATTCCAGTCATCAAGGACTCCCTTCACATTGGCGGTGTCCGGCGCAGGGGGAAGGGCTGCTGTTTTGCCGGTTGAGCGCCCGCCATCCAGATATCGGTACTTGCTTTCAAGCGTCCGGAGTTCAGCTTCATTCGAGCCGGCAGCCTTGATTTTGTCGATGAGGACACGGGCTTCATTCAGCTTGGCATCCCTGATTTGCGGATCCGTTGAATTTTCAACGGTGCGAAGGGCTGCCTTTGCATCTCGGATCATTGTCTTGGTATCGTCGGCAAAAACTCCGGTTGTACAGCAAAGAGCAATACAAAAAAGAAGAAACCAGAATGTGAATTTAGAATGAAATCTCATATAAACCCTCTCCTTTATCAAGGGTGTTCAGGATGGAATATTTTTTTTATCTGCCGGCTGATCCAGTGCATCCCGTACACTTTTATCCAGCTCTTTGATGGAAAATGGTTTTTCGATGAACCGAACTCCTTTTTCCATAATGCCGTGGTCGGAAATCACATCTGAAGTGTAGACAACCAAGAGCCAAAGCGCCGTGGGTTAGTCGACCTCCCTCAGTAAACGAAAGCCGATGAAGCTCTTACGGCTGTCTGGCGGGTATAGCCTCATAACGTTTCCTTTTTGCATCGAAGAGTTGATAGATTTCCCTGACCTTAGGGATAGGGATAGGGATAAGAACTTGCTTTTTGTTAACCAAACCATAAAAACCCTCCAAAATTTAAAATATTATCTCCACCCTGATACAGCTACAACATGTTGTACCTGTATCAGGGTAACAAATTTTAGACAAGAAAAAAAATCAAGCTTTTGAAAAGAAAAGAGAAACTATATTTTCTGAAAACATTATCAAAGGGCTTTCTTTTCGATTCAATTTGTTAATATATCAACCTGACTTTAAAAATTTTTTATTTCTGAAATTGTCTGTTGAAATTTTTAAAATTAAGTGCCAAATTACACCCATCCCGAAAGGTTGATGCCGTTTTCCGGACCGGGCACCGGAATCCTGTCATATCAAAACACGGCCCATAATTGTGAGGTTACACAGATGTTCGATATTCAACAGATGGTCAGAAAATGCATCTTAAAAAGAAAAGAGTATATTCCCGGAAAGCCTATTGAAGAGGTCGAAAGAGAATACGGCATTCCCCATATCATCAAGCTCGACTCCAATGAAAACCCCCTGGGAGCCTCGCCTTTAGCAATTGAGGCCATGATCCGTGAGATTAAAGAACGATCCCATCTTTATCCGGAAAGCCTTTGTTATGATCTGAGCCGCAAATTGGCTGTGAAATTCGGGCTCCAGTCGGAATCCATTTTTATAGACAATGGTGCCGACGGCGTGATCACCATGATCGGGCTTACCTTCCTGAACCCTGAAGATGAGGTCATTTTTGCCGAGATATCCTTCCCGGCCTATGACAATATTGTTGCCAAGATGGGGGCAAAGAGTGTCAAGATCCCTATGCGCAGAGACTTTACCATTGATATCGATGCCATGATCAAAGCCATTCATCAAAACACAAAACTGATTTTTCTCTGCAATCCGAATAATCCGACAGGACTGATGACGTCTAAAAACGAATTTGAGCAACTGATCGCTCAAACTCCGGAAAACGTATTGATCATATCTGATGAAGCCTATTTTGAGTTTGCAGACCATGAGGATTACCCCGACACCCTTCAATATCTTAAGAATCATAAAAATCTCATTATCCTGCGATCTTTTTCTAAAATTATGGGATTGGCCGGACTCAGAGTCGGTTATGCCATGGCTGCCCCTGAAATTGTCAAGGCCATGCTGAAAGCAAGGGAGCCTTTTCCCGTGAATCGCATTGCCCAGGCCGGTGCCCTTGCCGCCCTGGATGATGATGCATTTATTGATAAGACGAAATGTCTGAATCAAGAAGGCTTACACTATTTTTACGATGCGTTTGATGCCATGGGGTTAACCTGTTATAAAAGCCACACCAATTTTATTATGGTAGATGTGGGCATGGATGCCGATTTTGTCTTTGAGGAATTGCTGAAAAAGGGTATTATCGTTCGGCCGTTAAAGGCACAGGGGATTAAAAACGGTTTGAGGATTACGATCGGGCTGATGGAACAAAATCATAGGGTCATCCAGGCCTTAAAAGAAATTTTTAAAGGAAACATTCAAAATGGCAAAGATAAATGATTTAAAAGGATTTTGCTATCCATTAACACCGGGAGGCAAATCATCACTTGTGGGGGATATGCCCTGGCATTATGGTACTGAATATTTAAATATTTCCTATGAAGCAGACCCCGATGCCATCGCTGCTTACCTGCCTGAACCCCTGGAACCGGGACCTGTTCCCGGAGCAGCGTATGTCGCCTTCAGCAACTGGTGGTCTTTATGGGATAATCAATTGGACATGGCGGTTGTCAATCCGGAAAGAACCCAATACAAAGAAGCGGCCATCTGGGTGGGCTGTTCTTATAAAGGCCAACCCGGCCAGATCTGCCTTCAAATATGGGTCAGCAATGATTTTACCATGGCCCGCGGATGGTTTATGGGCTTTGCCAAAAAACTGGGGTCCGTGTCCATCACCAGCTATAACCCCTTGAATCCTGCCATGCCGGAAATAGGCGAAGGCGTTATCCTGAAAGGCATTGCATCGGCCCATCATGACCGGCTGCTGGAAGGTTCCATCAAACTCGAAAAGAAAATCACAAAACAAGACCTGCCCAATCCCATGGGATTGCCTTTATTCCATATCCGCCATTTTCCCAGCATTGTAAAAGGTGCGCCACCGTCTGTTCTTGAGCTTGTAAAATTAGGAGCGGAAAATGTTCGAATCAGCAAAGACATCTGGATGGGCAAAGGAGATCTTGCCTTTTTCCCATCAGACCTGGAAGAGCATATGCCGCTGAAACCGAGAAAAATTAATAATGCCTACTATTATTCTTCCGGCTATACCTTCCCTGGCGGAGAGGTACTTCACAGTTGGGTATAAAGTGTGTTCAGCGAGCGGTAAAGCTATTTCAGCAAATCAACGGTGGCAAAAAGGGTGTCGTATTCATCTTCATCGGCCATATGTTCGCCGATTGATTTTTATAAAAAATCTGGGGTTTCATTTTGACAAACACTTGTATTCCATGTCCGGGAAGTGTACCATCTTTTACATGAGTCTCATGACATGCAGGAAAAAATCTGAAAAAAAAATTTCTCACCTGCTAGACGATTTAAAAATGTATCAACCGCTATAACAGGAGGAGAGATGGAACCTGACAAATTTAGAGAGTCCAGACAGGCAATAAACCGATTATTTGAAAACCTGAATGTATTGATCGAACAAAATGCTGTTGACGCTTCACGGGAATGCTGTCAAGAAGCTCAAACACAACTTGACCGACTCATCCCGCTGGCGGATAACGAAGTCCAGGAACGATCTGTGAAAAACCTGGGATTGAAAATTAAACATTTGCTATCTCTTATCAATAAAATAAAGGTTAAAAAAGGATCTGCTTCAGGAATCGAAAAAATTGGTGTCATTCCTGTTGAATGGGATGAAGACCGAATAAAACAACTTTCATCCGTATTTTTAAAAAAAGTGTCTGCCAATATGGGAAATGATTTAAACGCCAGTGTCTGTTTTGATACGACCGGCAAAGGGGTCAGGCCCAGCTATCAGATCCGGTTTGGAAATAAGGACACAACAACTTTCAGCGGCAGTGCTCACAAGCCCCGGGAAAAAGCTCTTTCCGGCGGCTCACACAAAATATCCCGGCCTTTTTCATGCATGGCAATAGATTCAGCCTTGAACGCCAGATGAAATAGTCTTACATGCGACCGGTTGCAGGGCAGAGATGGATCAGCGAAACAGAGCCGGAACTCGGACTTGGCCTCTTGATCCATATTACTCCGAAGACCATCGGCATACAGTTTGCGTCAAGCGGCTGTGAAAGACATTATGCGCTCACCTCTGCCCCGCTGAAACGGATGATCTTCAAACCCGGTGATGAGGTTCAATCCGGAACCGGCAAAAAACTGATCATTGAATCCGTAACAGAATCAGACGGGCTGATGTATTACTCAGGAAAAAATGAGGTGATTTGTGAAAAAGATCTCTCAGATACCCTTTCGTTTTCCATGCCACAGGACCGGCTTTTTGCAGGGATCACAGATTCAAACACTGCCTTTGATCTTCGCCGTCACCTCTTAACATCAAAAGCCCTTTATGATGCATCACCGGTAAAAGGCTTTCTCGGGGGCAAGGTGGAACTTATTCCCCACCAGTTTTTCATTGCCGACACAATTACCTCCCGATATGTGCCAAGGGTGCTGCTATCAGATGAAACAGGTCTTGGCAAAACCATAGAAGCCTGCCTCACTCTTCACAAACTCATTATCAGCCACAGAATTCAACGGGTCATCATTATTGTCCCAGAATCCTTGACCCATCAATGGTTTATTGAATTATACAAAAGATTTAACCTGTCCTTCATGATTCTTAATGAGACCTATTGCAGAAACCTTGACCGCCGGGGAAAAGGCATCAACCCTTTCCTCGAACACCAGCTTGCCATTGTGAGCTTTGATTTTCTTGCCGGCATCCGATGGCATGCCAAAATCCTGGATTCAGGATGGGATATGGTGGTGGTGGATGAGGCCCATCATATTACGGACAATGAAAAAACCCATGATTTTATAGAACGGCTTTCACAGATCGTACCCGGATTGATGCTGCTGACAGCCACGCCGGAGCAGATGGGAATAAAAAACCATTTTCTTCATCTGAGGCTTCTGGACCCCCAGCGGTATTTTAATTTTACCGCCTATCTTGAGGAAAGCAGCCAATATGAAAAAACAATTGAAACCGTCAAGAACCTTCTGAAAAAAGGAGGGGATATTGAGCCCATTCTGGATTCCTATGGGCCGGGTCGTGTGATGTTCAGAAACCGGCGGCAGATTATCAAAGGGTTTCCTGAAAGAATACCGCAAATAAAATGCCTGAACGCCGACCTTGCCCGGGTCAGGGCCGTCAATGAGGAATTCTTTGATCCTGAAAACAATAACAGTTACGAGTTCCATCAGGACCCAAGAATTTTACACCTTATCGAGCTGATCAGACAAAAAGAAAAAATTCTTGTAATTTCATCCTCCAGGCAGAAAGCTTTGGCCATTGAAGCCGCGGTTGCAAACCATATCTCCATTGATATGGCAAGGTTTGATGAAAGCATGAGCCTTCTTCAGCGGGACAGAAATGCAGCCTTTTTTTCAAGAGAAGACGGAGCAAAAGTGTTGATCTCATCTGAAATCGGCAGTGAGGGAAGAAATTTTCAGTTTGTGCATCACCTCTTTTTGTTTGACCTGCCCTTAAACCCGGAACTTCTGGAACAGAGGATCGGCCGCCTTGACAGGATCGGACAGAAAAACGATATCAAAATCCATGTGCCCTATATCCGGGGTACTGCTTATGAAATCCTTACCCGGTGGTACATGGACGGATTGAACCTTTTTGCCGATAACATCAATGGGCTTCATCTTATTTACAAAGAATTTGAATCTGGCCTTCAAGACTTGTTCACCCGGTTAAGGGAAGATGAAACCATTGATGAAATAGCTCTCCAGAAATTAATATCGCAAACAGCGTGTTTCCGTTCTGAAACCGAAGAAAAAATGGCCCAGGGAAAGAACATTCTTCTTGAGATGAATTCCTTTAAACCCGAACCTGCACAAAACATCATCCGGGCCGTCGAAGCCGTTGCAACGGATAAAAATCTTGAAGATCTTCTGATTAAGGTTCTTTCGCATTACGGAATTGAAACCGAATTCATGAGTGACTCTGTTTTCCGGCTGAATTTCAATCATGTGACGGATGAAAACTTTCCGATTTCGGCAAGACTTTCCGATATATTAACCTTTAAAAGAAACACAGCCGTTATTAGGGATGATGTGGAATTTTTATCCTGGGATCACCCCTTTGTCCATCACGCCTTTGAATATTTCATCACGAACAATACCGGGTCGTGTGCATTGGCAAGGCTTCACGATACTGGATGTCAGGGAATTCTCCTTGAAACCATATTCATCCTGGAATGCGTCTCCCCTCTAAATCTTGATATGAGCCGATATCTGACCTGTGACCCCATCCACCTTGTGGTGGACCCTGAAGGACGCAATGTCACGGAAAAATTTAATTTGAATCGATGTTTAAACCATCTTACTGAAGATCTAAAAAACGGGTTCAAAGATATTGAATCCGTGAGCCGGGAAATAATCCCCTCCATGATTCAAAAAAGCTTTTCCATTGCAGAAAAACTTTTCTCAAAGATCATTCAAAAGACAAAAACAAACATCACACAGATTCTGGGTCGGGAGATCGCAAGACTTCTGGAGCTTCAAAAAATAAACCCGGATATCCGGGACGCTGAAATTAATGCTGTCCGGGAGCAAACAGCATCTCTTCTCAAGCATCTGTCTTCAGCCCGGCCAAGGCTTGATGCACTGAG
>JAIFMF010000105.1 GCA_020048635.1 Desulfobacula sp.
AAAGACTGTCACAAGATTTTGTAACAGTCTTTGGATGGCAGATTTACTTGTTTTTCTTTGCAGACTCAAATAAGGCATCCAGAATTTTCTGTGCTGGAATGGCGGCTTCATTTTTCTTAACCCAGTCTGTATAGACAGCTGTGAATTTTGTTTTGATTTCAGTCTTGTCGTTTTCAGACAAGGGATATGATTTTATCCCCTTGGCATTGGCTTCAGTCTTGTTTTCCTTATCCTCTTCATCAAAGGCGCCAGCGGCCATCAGTCCGAACTCCTTGTTGGCAACCTGATCAATTATTTTTTTTGCATTTTCCGGAAGCGAATTCCATTTCTCTTTATTCATCAGCACACACATGAGGGATCCGGAAAAATTAAATTCTGAGATATGTTTGGTAACATCAATGAGCTTCTGGCTTTTCAGAGCCGCATAGGGGGTGAACCCTCCATCCACAACGCCTTTTTGAAGAGAAGTTGAAAATTCAGAAATCGGCATGCCCACCGGATTTCCCCCAAGCAGGGTGATTGCTTCGGATTCCATGGCATTACCGCTCCTGATTTTTTTTCCGGTAAAATCTTTTATTGAAACAATGGGCTTTTCAACGGAATGAACCTGGCTCAATGGGGATGATAAAACCCAGAGAACTTTGAAATCTTTATAATCTTCCGCCAGAAATTCATTATAAACATCATAGAAGCCTTTGGTCACATGGGTGGCACTGTTAAATATGAAAGGCAGTTCAAATATCGAGCTTCTCTGGAACCGCCCAGGCACGTAACTCGGCAGGACAAACCCGATGTCCGTAACTCCCGTCCGAATAGAATCCACCATTGTTTTCGGGTTCCCCAACTGAGCATTGGGATAAATCGTGACCTTCACCTCTCCTTTTGAAAGTTCTGCCACCTTGTTTGCAAACGGCTCAAATGCCTTGACATGTTGAACATGCATGGGCGGCATGAAATGGGCCAGCTTAAGCTCCAAAGCAGCACCCATTGCAGGTCCTGCAGCAAATAGAATCATAATTCCCGTGAATAAGACAACTGCTGATTTAATCATTTTCTTCATTTTTCATCCCCTTTTCATTTTAGTTAATAAATAATGAATGAAAATCAGGACTTAAATAATAAGTCTGACTTATCTATATTTAAAACCTATATGGGGATAAAGAATCGGTGTCAAGCATTTTTTAAATTTTTTTTTAGGGCGGGTTGGTCCATAGATGGACAAGGGGATTTCAACCAGCGGATAGGTATTATAAAAAATGAAAATAATTTCTATAATTTCTATAATACCTGAATATGACACGGAAATTTTGCTTGACAAGGCCCCCCTTTTTCTTTAGTTAAAGGCTGGAAATAATTAAAATTATGGACTGATTTCAGATCGTCCGGTTTTATATATAAGGTGAGGAGGTTAATAAAAATATGACCCAAAATGCAATACCAAAGGGCAATCTTGCCGGTTCCGTCATGGTCCTTGGCGGCGGAATCGCGGGAATGCAGTCTGCCATTGATTTAGCCAATTCAGGCTATTATGTATATCTGGTGGAAAAATCCTATGCCATCGGCGGTATGATGGCGCGGCTGGACAAGACCTTTCCGACCAATGACTGTACCATGTGAGTCATCTCTCCCAAACTGGTCGAGGTCGGCCGGCATCTGAACATCGAATTGTTGACAAATACTGAGCTGCTTTCACTGGATGGTGAAGAAGGCAATTTTACCGCAAAAGTCAAAGAAAAACCCAGATATGTGGACTTATTGAAATGCACCTCCTGCGGGGAATGCGCCAAGGTCTGCCCTGTGGAAACCCCCAGTGAGCACAACCAGGGACTGGCAAACCGGAAAGCGGTTTTCAAGCAGTATGAGCAGGCCATACCGGGCGGCTACGGGATTTCCAAACGCGGGACCGCGCCCTGCAAGGCCACCTGCCCGGCCCACGTGAGCATCCAGGGATTCATTGCCCTGATGCAGAAGGGAAAATATGCCGAAGCCTTGAAACTGTTCAAAACGGAACATCCTTTCCCCGGCTCCTGTGGCCGGGTCTGCCACCATCCCTGCGAAACCGTCTGTACACGGGGGGATGTGGACGAACCCCTTGCCATCCAGTATCTTCACCGATATCTCTCGGAACTGGATTTTGAAGGCAATACGCCCTTCATTCCCGAAATTACAGAAAAACGAAATGAAAAAATAGCCATTGTAGGTTCCGGTCCTGCCGGTCTCACCTGTGCGTATTATATGGCCCAGAAGGGATACAGCATCACCATTTTTGAAAAACTGCCCGTCAAGGGTGGCATGATGGCTGTGGGGATTCCTGAATATAGGCTTCCCAAAGCCGAGTTGGCCAAGGAAATTGATGTCATTGAAAAACTTGGGGTGGAAATCAAAACTTCTGTTGAATTCGGCAAAGACATCACCCTTGAAAGCCTGAAAAAAGACGGTTACAGCGCGCTGTTCATGGCTACCGGACTCCACGGTTCAAGAGGCCTCGGGGTCAAGGGAGAAGACCTTGACGGAGTTATTAAGGGTGTGGATTTCCTGAGAGAATCTGCTCTGGGCACGGCTGCAAAACTTTCCGGAAAAGTCATGGTCATCGGCGGCGGTAATGTGGCCGTGGATGTGGCCTTGACAGCCAGACGTCTCGGAGCCAAGGATGTGACCATGGTCTGCCTTGAAAAACGGGATGAAATGCCGGCCTGGGATTATGAAATCGAAGAAGCCCTGGAAGAAGGGGTAAAAATCGTCAACAGCCTGGGGCCCTTAAGATTCATCGGGGATTCCGGGAAGGTATCTGAAGTTGAATTCAAGGAATGCACCACGGTATTTGATGAAAACGGCCGGTTCAGCCCCCAGTATGACGACTGTAAACTCACAATGTTTGAAACCGATACAATCATTGTGGCCATCGGCCAGATGGGTCAGACAGGGTTTGCTGAAAAAGAAGGCATCACCCTGACACGGCCCGGCGGTCTTCAGGCCGACCCCATCACCCTCCAGACCCCCATTGACTGGGTGTTTGCCGGTGGAGATGCCTATTATGGGCCCAAATCCGTTGTGGATGCGGTGGCCAGCGGTAAAACCGCAGCCGAAAGCATGGACAGATTCATCAATGGTCTTGATCTCAAAGAAAACCGAGAAAAAACCTGGGACTATGAAAAACCGGAGATTAATAATGTGCCCCGGCTTGAACGGGTAAAACCGGCCAAGATCCATGCCGAAGAAAGGGAAGGCAATTTTAAGGAAGTCACGCTGAACCTGGCCAAGGACCTGATTGATCAGGAAGCGGCCCGGTGCCTGTCCTGCGGGATCTGTTCCGAATGTTACCAGTGCGTGGATGCCTGTCTGGCAGGCGCCATCAATCATGAGGATCAGCCGAGGATAAGAGATCTGAACGTCGGCTCCGTGATCATGACAACCGGGGCCACCACCTTTGACCCGTCCGGTCTCGCTGACATTTATATGTATGGGCGCTCCAAAAACGTCATGACCTCCCTTGAATTTGAAAGAATTCTAAGTGCCGGAGGACCTACGATGGGGCATCTGGTAAGGCCGTCCGATCAGAAGGAACCAGAGAAAATCGCCTGGCTCCAGTGCATCGGGTCAAGGGATACCAATAAATGCGGCAACGGCTATTGTTCATCGGTCTGCTGCATGTATGCCATCAAAGATGCCATGATCGCCAAAGAGCATTCGGAAAAAGAACTGGATGCCGCCATCTTCAATATGGATATGCGGACCTTTGGCAAAGACTATGAAAAATATTATAACCGGGCCGATCGAGAGGAAGGGGTAAGGTTTGTCAAATCCAGGATACACTCCGTGATTGAGGAGCCTGGAACCGAAAATCTGATCTTGAGATATGCGGATGAAGAAGGCAAAATGCAGGAAGAAATTTTTGATATGGTCATCCTGTCCGTAGGTCTTGTGATTCCCAAAGAAAGTGTGGAGCTTGCCAACCGCATCGGTGTGGAGCTGGGGAAATATAATTTTGTAAAGACCCCGATCTTTAATCCCTTGCAGACCTCCCGTCCCGGCGTGTACGTATCTGGAACCTTCCAGGGACCCAAGGACATCCCGTCATCCGTGACCGAAGCCAGCGGGGCTGCCTGTGCCGCTGGGATCAAACTGGCCCCGGCCAGAAATACCTGCACCCGAACGGTTGCAAGACCAGAGGAACGCGATGTTCTGGGTGAAGAACCCAGAATCGGGGTCTTTGTCTGCAAATGCGGGATCAACATCGCCGGTATCATTGATGTGGAGGGGGTTGAAAATTATGCTAAAACCCTTCCCAATGTGGTGTATACGGGGGGAAATCTTTTCACCTGCTCCCAGGATACCCAGGTATCCATCAAGGATATCATCAATGAACACAAGCTCAACCGGGTAGTGGTGGCGTCCTGTACACCCAAAACCCATGAGGGTATCTTCATGGATACCCTGGAAGATGCGGGCCTGAATAAATATCTGTTTGAAATGGCCAATATTCGGAACCAGGACTCCTGGATGCATTATCATGAACCTGAAAAAGCAACCCAAAAAGCCAAAGACCTTATCCGCATGGCCGTATCCCGGGTCGCAACCCTGGGGCCCCTCCATGACAAACAGATTTCCGTCATTGACAAAGCCCTGGTGATCGGCGGCGGCATCGCCGGTATGACGGCGGCCAAAGGCCTTGCAGACCAGGGATATCATGTCACCCTGGTGGAAAAGGAAAATGTCTTGGGCGGTCTTGGTAACAGGCTTCATCACACCATTGAAGGTGCGGACATCAAAGGATATCTCAACGAATTGATTGCATCCGTGGAAAGCCATGCCAAGATTGATATTTTTAAGCAGGCCCTGATTGTCGGATTTGGCGGATATAAAGGCAATTTTTCCACCACCCTTCTGCTGGGGCCATCCATGGAAGAAAGAATCATCGACCATGGCGCCATGATCGTCGCCACCGGGGCTGTTGAATATCAGCCAACGGAATTCATGTACGGGCAAAGCGATTCGGTTCTGACCCAGCTCGAACTGGCCGACCGGATCGAAGAAGGAAAAGCAAAGAACCTGGACCGGGTCATCATGATCCAGTGCGTGGGATCGAGAAATGAAAAAAATCCCAACTGCTCCCGGATCTGCTGCCAGAATGCCGTAAAAAACGCCATTGCCTTAAAAGAGCAGAACCCGGATACGGATGTGTTTATTCTTTACAGGGACATGAGAATGTATGCCATGCTGGAAGAATTCTACACAAAAGCCAGGAATATGGGCGTGATTTTTTCCCGTTTTGAAACGGAAAATCCGCCTGAGGTGACAAAAGGTGAAGACGGTAAAATGGCGGTCACTTTTACCGATCATGTCCTGGGACGCAAAGTGGAAGCGGCCGCAGACCTTGTTGTGTTGAGTGCCGGGGTCCAGGCAGCAGATACAGAAGAGCTTGCAACCATTATCAAGACCGGCAGAAACAGGGAAGGCTTTTTCATGGAAGCCCATGTGAAGCTGAGACCCGTAGAAGCAGCCACAGAAGGCATTTTTATCTGCGGCACGGCCCACAGTCCGAAACTCATCACTGAAACCATCACCCAGGCCATGGCGGCTGCATCACGGGCTACCACCTTCCTTTCCAAGGAATCTTTGACCCTGTCCGCTGTTACGGCGGAAGTCAACCCGGATAACTGCGCCGCGTGTCTGGTCTGTGTCCGGTCCTGTCCCTATCATGTACCGGTTATCAACGAGCTGGGAGTCAGCTATATCGACCCGGCGCTTTGCCAGGGATGCGGTGTGTGTGCTGCCGAATGTCCTGCTAAAACAATTAAACTGAACTGGTATGAAGACAACCAGTTGCTCAGCAAGGTCGAAGCTTTGCTGGAGGGAGTCATATAATGGAAAACGAATTTGATCCCGTCATCCTTGCATTCTGCTGCAATTACTGAGGGTATTCAGCCGCGGACCTGGCAGGTTCCATGAGGTTGAAGATTCCAGCCAATTTCAGAATCGTGCGTGTGCCCTGTACCGGAAAAGTGGATATCATCCATATTCTGCGGGCCTTTGAAAAAGGTGCGGACGGCGTGTTCGTGGTCGGCTGCATGGAAGGGGATTGCCATTACAATGAAGGCAATTTCAGGGCCAGAAAACGGGTGGAACAGGCCAAGGTCATTCTTGACAAGGTCGGTGTGGGCGGAGACCGGGTGAAAATGTTTAACCTGTCCTCCGGTGAAGGCCCCTTGTTTGCCCAGTATGCCATTGAAATGGACAATAAGATAAAAGAAATGGGTCCAAGCCCCATCCGTCTGGCAAAACAGAAAAAAGCGAAAACTGCGGCTTGACGCATTAACCATAATTAACAGCATAATATGAGGTTTGCTTATGATCATAGCAAAAAAGAAACCCATTGAAGAGATCATCAGTGAAGTTGAAAATTTTGATCGGCTCCTGATCCTCGGGTGTAATGAATGTGTAACCGTGTGTGAAGCCGGTGGTAAAAAAGAAGTTGAAATTCTGGCATCTGCCCTGAGAATGAATTTTATGGCCAGGGGCAAAGAAAAAGTGATTGATGAAAAAACCCTGGAGCGCCAGTGCGACCATGAATACCTGGAAGAGATCCGGGCCAATATCGACAAATATGATGCGATTGTTTCCCTGGCCTGCGGCGTGGGGGTCCAGTTTGCAGCGGAAAAATACCAGACCATGCCCCTGATCCCGGGCGTCAACACCGTGTGTCTCGGTGCCAACGAAGCCAGAGGCCTCTGGACCGAACGATGCCAGGCCTGTGGGTCCTGCGTCCTGGCCCGGACCGGCGGTATCTGTCCGGTGTCCCGATGCGCCAAACGCGTGATGAACGGCCCCTGTGGCGGTTCAACCAGGGGCAAATGCGAGATCAGCAAAGATGTGGACTGCGCCTGGCAGCTCATTGTGGACCGGC
>JAIFMF010000119.1 GCA_020048635.1 Desulfobacula sp.
ATCAGGAATGGAGATATTGTAAAATCAATCAACGGAACCCCGGTTTCATCAATTGAAGACGCTTCATCGATGCTGTCTGGTATGGAGAATACCGACGCCGCAAAACTGATCCTGATAAGAAATGGGGAGACAAAAGAAATATCTTACAGTGCCGGTAGTCCCGATAGTGCAGCACAACCTATTGAGGCGCCTGCGCATGTCGTGCCCGAGGAGATCAACGAGGAAAAATTACCAGGCCCACCTCAAGATAAGGGAAACATCAAACCTCATGTTCCTGAGGATCAGGAGCCGGAAAAAGCAGAAATTTCAGAGGATAAGAATTAAAGGAGAGAAATAATAATGTATTCTGTCAGAAAATGGGTCATGGCGGGTATCTTTTTGTGCACTGCCTGTGCTGTTTTTTTCTTTGCCTCCGGTGCCGGTGCAACTGAGCCAGCATCCCCCCCGGGTGTAAATAAGGCCGGCGATGAATCCACGTTCGTATCCATCGATTTCAATAATGTGGATATTAATGTGTTCATTAAATTCATGAGCAAATTGACGGGTAAAAACTTTGTGGTGGACAACAGGGTCAAGGGGAATGTGACCATTATTTCCCCGACAAAGATATCCATAAAAGATGCCTACCGGGTTTTTGAATCCGTACTGGAGATAAACGGTTTTTCTGCGGTCGAAGCCGGTTCGGTCATCAAAATCGTGCCAGCTCCCAATGCAAAGGGTGACAACCTCGACACCCGGCTTGTTACGGATAGCGATGAAAAAGAAACAATGGATGACCGGGTCGTGACCCGACTCATTCCCCTGGAATATGCCAAAGCTGAAGAACTTAAAAACCTGTTTTCACCCATGGTCCCCAAAGGAAGCATTGTCCTTTCCTACCGTGATACCAATATGCTCATTATAACCGCAACCCTTGCAAGTATCGACAGACTTTTAAAAATTGTAGAGAAAATAGATGTCGAAAGTGTCGGAAAAAAAATATCCGTGCTTCCTTTAAAATATGCAGATGCAAAAAAACTGGTTCAGAGTCTTTCTACCATTTTTAACGCCAAGGCAAAAGATGTCAAAGCAAAACAAAGCACAGACATGGATGTGAGTTTCGTGGCTGATGAAAGAACAAACTCCATTGTTCTCCTTGCAAGCATCGTGGAGACCGACAGGGTCAAGGAATTGATTGGGATACTGGACCAGGAGGTCCCAAAAGGGGATGAAAGAATACGGGTATATTACCTTGAGCATGCTTCTGCCGAAGCTCTGGTAAAGGTATTGCTGGAGATTCCCACCGAAAAGCAGGATCAGGCCGGAGCAGCTCAGGGAGGCCAGAAAAAAGCGCCCATACTGTCTGAAAAAGTGAAGGTCATGGCTGATAAAGCCACCAACAGCCTCATTATCATGGCGGATAAAGAGGATTATCCTGTACTGGAAGACGTTATCGCTAAACTCGATATCCCGAGAGCCATGGTATATATTGAATGCCTGATCATGGAAGTCAACACGAGCCGCGGCCTGAATATCGGGACTGAATGGAAAGCATCCCAGGGCTTCAACAATGACAGCCGAGTAGTTTTAGGCGGGTTTGGGGCTACCAACACAACCACAGGATATGCCAACATGACTGGGGCTGCAGCAACAGGAGCCTTGCCCACAGGATTTTCTGTGGGCGTTCTTGGAAAGAAATTCAGTATCGGAGGAGTGAGCTTCCCTGATATCCAGGCCATTGTTCAAGCGTTTCAAAATGATAAGGATGTTCATATTCTTTCAACTCCCCAGATCTTGACCACGGAAAACGAGGAAGCCTCCATCACCGTCGGCAAGAATGTTCCCTTCCAGACCCGGTCCACGGCTGAGGCCGGGACCGCCACCTATAATTCCTTTGAATACAAGGATGTGGGCATCACTCTTAAAATAACCCCTCAGATCAGCAAGGACAAACTCGTCCGGCTGAATGTCGCCCAGGAACTGACCAAGCTTGATTCTTCAGCCAGCCAGTCCAGTCCGGACAGACCCACGACCTTCAAGCGCGAGATAAAGACCACCATTATTGTGGAAGATGCCAACAGCGTTGTCATCGGTGGCCTGATAGATGAAAGCCTGACAAAAACAGAATATAAAACCCCCTGCCTCGGTGATGTCCCTGTTCTGGGCTGGGCTTTTAAAAGCGTATCAAATGGCGAGGATAAAACCAATCTCTATGTTTTTCTGACTCCCAGGGTTGTGAAGAACCCTCTGGAATTAGACAAGATTTATAAAGAAAAAACAGGGGATATAAAATCCATCAAAACAGGGGAGGTTTCTTTATATAACAAGCTGATACAACAACAAGAGGCAGAGGCAGCCAAAGACAAACAAAAAAAGGATGAGTAAATAAAATAATAAAAATGATTGACACAGTTTTAAATCTCCTGGAAAAAAAAGTATCTCTTTCAAAGGAAAACCTGGATAAACTTCGAACGGCCTGCCTGAAAGACAGATTAAGGCTGATCGATGCTCTTGTGGAAACCAAACTGGTACAGGAAAATGATGTCCTTGAAGCCTTAAGCCTAATCTATGACATTCCCTTTGTTTCCACTCTGCCCGTTGAAGCTGCAAAAGACGGCTGGACAGCCAGAATTTCAAGGCAGTTCTTAAAAAAATGCAATATGGCCCCTCTTGCGGGGAAAGATGAGGATACCCGCATTGCCCTTAATGATCCCTCGGATTTGAGTTTTGTCGATGATATTGCAGCTCTTTTGAACCTTGATGCCTATGCGCTTGTCCTTGCACCAAAAAACCAGATTCAGTCCGCCGTCAATACCCTCTATGACCAGTCTGGAGAAAGCGCTCAACAGCTTGTTGACGACATGGAAGACAATGGATTCACCATTATTGATGATTTCGAGCGGACCGCAGACCTTCTGGATGATACAAGTGACGCCCCGGTCATCCGACTCGTAAACCATATGATTTCCCAGGCCGTCAAGGCAGGGGCCAGTGACATTCATATCGAACCTTTTCAGGATGTCCTGAAGGTACGATACCGGATTGATGGTATTTTATATGAAATGCTGACACCTCCCAAAGGCGTCCAGGCCTCTTTGATATCCAGAATCAAGGTCATGGCCAAGATGAATATAGCAGAGAAAAGAGTGCCCCAGGATGGACGGGCACAGGTCAGAATCGGTGATCAGGAGATTGATATCCGTATTTCAACGGTTCCCACCTCTCATGGCGAGCGCCTGGTTATGAGGCTTTTGAACAAATCCGGATATTTTCTTGAATTTTCACAGTTCGGCCTTTCCGACGACAATTATAAGATCATCCATAAAATTATCCGCCAGAACAACGGTATTGTCCTGGTGACAGGCCCCACAGGAAGCGGAAAAACCACAACCCTTTACGCAGCCCTGTCGGAAATCAATTCCCCGGATAAAAACATCATCACCATTGAAGACCCGGTTGAATATAACCTCATGGGCATCGGCCAGATCCAGGTCAATGCAAAAACCGGGGTCACCTTTGCAAAAGGGCTTCGATCCATTGTCCGGCAGGACCCGGATATTGTTCTGATCGGGGAAATAAGAGACCTGGAAACGGCAGAGATTGCAATTCAATCAGCCCTGACGGGGCACCTTGTGTTTTCTACACTGCATACCAATGACTCGGCTGGTGCCGTCACCCGTCTGGTTGACCTTGGCGTGGAGCCTTACCTGATTTCTTCTTCGGTGAATTCAGTGGTGGCCCAGCGCCTTGTCAGGGTTCTCTGCAATGACTGCAAGGAGGAATACCGGCTGGATGAGTCCCATATCAACGCCCTGAACGGTGCCGGTGCAAAATTCATCGGAGAATATGTTTATAAACCCAGAGGATGTTCCAAATGTTTTAATACCGGGTATGCTGGCCGGCAGGCCATTTTTGAAATCATGATCATGGATGATACACTCAAAAGTTTAGTCCTGCAGACCTCTGATTCCAATCAGATTAAGGCCGCTGCGCTCAGGGCAGGAATGGTAACCCTTCGGCGGGACGGTATGATAAAAGTACTGAAGGGCATTACCTCCATAGATGAGGTGCTTCGTGTCACCCAGGAATAAGGCACTTTTCATTGTCCTTTTCACCGTTCTATGCGGGTTTTACAGACCCTCTCCGGCCTTTGCAAAAAACCTGGTTATCGATTTTTACCAGACCTATATATCACCGGTTGACGGCAACCGATGCCCCATGCATCCCTCTTGTTCCGCCTATGCAGACGAGGCGTTTGAAACGCATGGACCGGTAATGGGCTGGATCATGACCTGTGACAGACTTATCCGCTGCGGACGGGACGAAACAAAACTATCTCCCGCAGTCATTGTGAACAATCAGGAATATATCTATGATCCTGTCAATGCCAATGACTTCTGGTGGTTTGAGAAAAAAAAATGAGGACTTGGTTTTCATATCTCCTTTCGGGTCTTCTTCTCCTTTTGCTGACAACGGTTTGTCTTTGTGAGGAAAAAAAAATCGTCATCAGTTCAGATATGCAGGCTGACTATGCCGATACCCTTTTCAAGAATAAAGACTATGACGCTGCCATCATCGAGTATAAACGGTTTGTTCATTTTTTTCCGGAGAGTGAGCACCTGGACCAGATGAAATTCAAGATTGCCGTGTGCCTGTTTGAACAAAAAAAATATATGGACGCGGCAAAAGCCTTTAATGACATTATCCTGGAAAACCCGGAAAAGCCGGATACCGGGGAAGCTTATTTCTATCAGGCAAATGCCTTCATAAACCTCGGAAACATGGGATATGCCGAGATCGTCCTGCAAAATTATCTCAAACTGAGCGACGATCTAAAAACAAAAGACAGGCTTTATGCCGAGCTGGCAAGACTACATCTGTTACAAGCCAGGGCATTCAAGCCGGACTCTCTTCCCCTTGCCAAAGAATATCTGTCGAAAATTTCACCTTCCAATACCAATATCTACGATACTGAAAAAACCATGGATCTGATTCTTGCGGCGGAAAAGGCTCCCCGGAAAAATCCCCAGGCAGCCGGGTTTTTTTCAATTATTCCGGGTGGTGGATTTCTTTATTGTGAAAGATATCAGGATGCCCTGGTCACGTTTTTACTGAATGCCGGTCTGATGCTGGCCGCATATGAAGCCTATGACAAGGACAATAAGGCCCTTGCCGGTGTCATCGGTTTTGTGGAAACCGGTTTTTATATGGGTAATATTTATGGGTCTGTATCTTCGGCACATAAATACAACCAGGAAGGCATATTAAGGATCCTGAACAGGGATATCTCCCTTGCTCCGAAAATTGAGCCGGAAGGCAAGGGCCTTGCCATGACCCTTTATTTTGATTTTTAGCCTTTGTTGTATCGACCGCTCCGCTCTCACTGTATCAATTGATTGATCTCAAATATCGGCAGGCAGATGGCCATGATGATACAGCCAACCACAACTCCCATGACGAGAATAATCAGGGGCTCAATCAGAGATGTCGCCGCAGTGATAGCGGTTTGAACATCCTTTTCAAACAGATCAGCGGTTTTCTCCAGCATTTTCTCTATCTCCCCGCTGGTTTCACCGATTTTGATCATCTGGGAAGCAAGGTAGGGAAAAGACCGGCTTTGATTCAGGACTTCTCCAAGTTCCCCTCCCTGTTCAACCACATCACAGGCCTTTGATATCAATTCGTGGATTACCCTGTTTCCGGCAATGCTTTTCGTAATATTCAAGGCCGTCAGCATGGGAACCCCATTTTCAAGCAGGGAGCCAAGGGTTCTTGTAAACCTTGCGGCAATGATTTTTTTCAAAAGCCCTCCGGTAACGGGCAACAAAATTAAAAATTTATCAATGAAAAACCCTCCTTTATCCGTTTTCTTTACAAAAAAGATAAGAACTATGAAAAGAACCGGCGTCAAGACAACGGCCCACCAGAAGGATTTAAAAAAAGAGCTGACAGCGATGAGAATAAGAGTCGGCAGTGGCAGGGTATGTTTCATATCGGAAAAAATAGCGACAATACCCGGCACAACATAGGTTAAAAGAACAATCAGAACCCCAAATCCTATGAGTGCCATCAGGACCGGATAGGCAAGTGAAGCCTGTATCTTCTTTTTAGAATCCTCCCGATTTTCCGTAAAGTCCGCCAGACGTTCAAGAACAATTTCCAGAGTACCGGAAGACTCCCCTGCATTCACCATATTGATAAAAATAGGCGAAAACACATTGGGGTAGAGTGAAAGAGCCTTTGCAAAACTGTTTCCTTCTTCAATGGCATCTTTTACCTTTGAAAGAACCCGTTTCATGGTATTGGATTTTGTCTGGGGCACGAGGGTTGACACAGCCTTTACCAGAGGAAAACCGGCAGACAGAAGGGTGGACAATTGTCGCGTGACCATGGCAAGTTCGGATGAACTAACTTTAGAAAAAAAGCTGAATCCTGAAAAAAAAGATGCTGTTTTTATCTGCCCGGCTCCTGGCTGGGATTCGATTTTTTTCAAAGATGTGGGAAAAATCTGCTGCTGCCGAAGTTTTAGCTTTGCAGCAGATGTGCTTTCAGCGTCAATAATCCCGGATACTGCTTTCCCTCTGCTGTTCAGCGCCCGGTATTCAAATACAGCCATGGAAAAGCCTCCTTGAACTTTTTGAAATCAAACTGAATAATTACTAAACAACATATCATATCTATAAAAAAAGCCAAAGAATATAGATTTAAAATGTGTCGAGTAAGAGTTCTTCGAAGTATTTGGGAAAGATTTTGCGTGTTATATTCAGCGCATAAAACGCAAAAAGCCCCGACCGATGATTGATCATCGGTCGGGGCTTTTTAAGGGATAATCCGGCAGCGATCTACTCTCCCACACAGTCACCCATGCAGTACCATCGACGCTAAAGAGCTTAACTTCCGTGTTCGAGATGGGAAC
>JAIFMF010000213.1 GCA_020048635.1 Desulfobacula sp.
TTGACCTGGGCTGTCTTTTTTATGATCTCATCCGGCACACCCGGTTTCCCCTCTCCCTTTAAAATGTTGATGGGTGCGGAAAGCGTGGGAATGAGGGCTGTATTTTTTTCCAACATCAAAGCAATGATTTTTTCATTCAGGAAAATCCCGTGTTCAATGCTGTCAATCCCTGCTCTGACGGCATTTTCAATGCCGCTTTGGCCCTGGGCATGGGCAGCCGTCAATCGGCCGGCTTTATGGGCCTCTTCTATTCCGGCCCGGAGTTCTTCTTCCGTCATCTGCGGCGAACCCGGTTCTGACCCCGGGGTTAGCACGCCCCCGGTAGCCATCAGCTTCACTATATCACACCCTGCTCTGATCTGCTCCCGGACCGCTTTCCGGACTTCATGGGGACCATCGGCTTCCCGTCCGCCGATCTCCCAGCCGTGACCACCGGTGATACAAACCAGTCTTGCACTGGCTAAAATCCGCGGACCGGGAATAAGGCCGTTACGAACAGCATCCCGGATACAGATGACAACCGATTCCATACCACCCATATCACGCACTGTGGTTACACCTGCCATCAGGGTTTTTCGGGCGGAGTCAGCCGCTTTAAGGGTCAGCATGGACAACCCCTGGGTGTTGATTGATGCCACAGGGTTGACGCTGCCATCCAGGCATAAATGCACATGACAATCGATAAAGCCGGGGAACAGCATATGGCCGGACAAATCTATCCGACGGGCTTCGGCCGGAATGGGCGGTTCACCGGCAGTAATTTTTACGATTCTCTGTCCTTCCACGATAACGGTTCCCTTTTCAAGGATCCGCCCGTCGCCAATAAAAACCGGACCATTGACAAACGCCGTAATCATCCGCTCCCCCCTTCACATTAAGATTATTGGTCACTCCGGTACCGGGACACCTTTTCTTCGTCAATTACCACACCCAGACCCGGCGTCAGAGGCAATCGCAGTTCTCCATGATCAATCGTAAATTTTTCTTTTACAATGTCGTCCACATAATGATCTGAACCATATATTTCAGCGGCTGATATGATATTGGGCGTGGCTGCGTAAAAATGTGCAGCCGCAGCAGTTCCCGGGGTCGTCTCAATGCACCCTCCCAGAAAACAGGGAACACCGGCGGCAGCGCAAAGAGCGGCAATTTTCTGAGAGCGGTAGATACCGCCGCATTTGACAATTTTGATATTCACGATATCAGCCGCACCCAGGGCAATGCAGTGCTGGGCATTGTAAGGCGTATACATGCTTTCATCCACGGCAATGGGCGTGTCCAGGCGATCCGCCAGCATGGCCATTCCATCAAGATCCCAGGCCGGAAGGGGTTGTTCGATCCATTCCAGACCATATTCTTCCATCCGGGAAAAGGTTCGGACGGCCATATCCCGGTCATACCCGCAGTTACCATCCACACGGAGCTTTATTTCATCGCCGACCGCCTTCCTTACGGACTTGACCCGTTCAATGTCCGCACGAGGGTCTTTCCCGATTTTTATTTTAACGGTACGGTATCCCTGGTTGACCATTTCTCTTGCAATTTCAATGGCCTGATCCGCTGGCATGATATCAATCCCGCAGATCAGGGGGATCCGATCCAGGCGTTTCCCTCCAATCAGGGCGTGAATCGGTTGCTCCACAGCCTGGGCCAGAAGATCATGGATCGCGAAATCGATCCCGGCTTTGGCCATCAGATTGTTGGGCATGACCTGATCCATCCGCTGGTGAATCAATGCCAGATCGTGGGGATCCATCCCTTTCACCGCGGGTATGAGATGATCGGTCAAGGCGCGGCACAAAGATTTCTGATCATAGCCATAGACTTCAAGAAAGGTCGTGGTCTCTCCCCAGCCCACACGGCCGTTATCGTCCGTCATGCGCACCAGGACATGATTGCAGTGGGTGAGTGTTCCTACTGCGATGGTAAATGGTTTTTTTAGAGGAATACGAATAGGGATTGCTTCAACTTCAACAATTTTCAAGGTCAACCTCCTTTGATACGATTATTGTTTTGTTATGATTAATACAGGGCGGCAGGCATCGTCTATGATGTGGATCATAGTCCGGCAAAAAAATATTTAAATCATGATAAAATTATTGCTGAGATCATTCAGCCGGACACTGTCCAGAATGCGGACTTCTCCGCGACGAGTGTCGATAATGCCTGATTTCTTAAGCCGGCCGATGATTCTGATGGTTGTCTCTGTCGTTGTTCCGGCTAATTCGGCAAGTTCTTCATTGGTAAAAAAAAGAGTGGCGCCAAACTTGGCGAAAAGCATGCTGAGCACATTTAACAACCTCTGCTGCACATCTTCGGACACGAACTCCATCAGCCTCGTATGAGTCGTGTTGATCTGATTTCCGAGAATTTCGACAATCTTCATGAGGATACCGGGATGCCGGGTGACAAAAGAAAGAAATGCATTCTTTCCCAGGCACAAGAGCGTCACTTCATCCATGGCCTGGGCTGAAATCCAGCAGGGCTGTCCGGTAAAAAGAACGATTCCATGCAGGGTATCACCATAATGGGCAATACTGAAGGTGTGTATTTTTCCAGAATGAGATTCTTTGAAGAGTTTAACCTTGCCTTCCCGGACAATATACAGAACCTCCAGCGGAGGGTCTCCTTCGAAAAAAATAAATTTCCCTTTTGAGAAACGGAGTTGGGTTGAGATATCTGCCAACTCATTCAGTACCTCTTCTCCCAGATGGGCAAAACTGGGAGATTGCCTGAAGACTTCAATTTTGGAATAGTGAGGGTTTCTCTGCATCTGATGCCTGCATTTTCTGTTGAGATATATTCCTGCAATTTGTTTCTTGTATTTTCATGGCTCCCATGACACCCACCGCTGCAAAAGCAAGCATGATCAAAAATCCATTTTGATAGTCAGCGGCGCAATAGATGCGGGCACTGCCGTCCAGGGTGCCGGCCCAGGTCAGATCCATCACCCTGCCGAAGAGTGGCTGCATCAATGCGGTGCCGATAAAGCAGCCGGTATTGACCACACTCACGGCCATGCCGGAAAAATCAGGATCAATAACCTCCTTGGCACAGGCAAAGGTCAGAACAAACCCTGACCCGGCAAATCCCATGAGGCCGAACAGCGCCATCCCAAAAAGCCCCGGAGACCAGGGCAGATATATCAGTATCAGCCATGATCCGGCATACAGGAGCGAAGCAGTCAGCATTACCGGTTTTCGTTTTCCGATCCTGTCCGAAACCCACCCAAAGAAAAAAGAACCCCCGGCAAAAGAGACCAGCATCACAGTAATGTGGTGGGCGGCAAATGCCCTGGATATTCCAAACACATCCCTTAAATAGGGAACGCCCCAGAGCCCCATGAAGGCGTAGAGGCCGCCCACCATACCGAATTGCACAAAAAACCCGGGCCAGACTTTCCGGACCCGGATGACATTGGCCAGGCTTTTCAGCCAGGGAGGCCTCTGTTTTTGGGAGACGGGAAGGCCTCCAGCCTTGATCAGGCCTGGAAATCCTGCATCTTCCGGCCGGTTCTGGACGATTAAAAAACCGGCAGCAGCCAGGACCAAGGACAGCCCCCCGATACTCACAAACACCAGGCGCCAGTGAAACACATCCAGAAGTGCAGACAGCGGACCTGCCGCGAAAATGGACCCCAGATTGCCCACCAGGAGCGTTAAGCCGCTCATGATCCCAAAAACCCGCTCGCTGAACCATACGGAATTGTTTTTCATGATGTTCACAAAAACAACGGAAACCCCCAGGCCCACAAAGAACCGCCCGGCACAGGCCATTTCAAAATTTGTGGCCATGCCGAACAGGATCGATCCCAGACCCGCGGTGATATTGCCCGCCACAATGGCGGTACGGATTCCCAGGATATCGGCCATGACCCCTGAAGGGATCTGCATCACGGCATAGACAAAAAAATAGATCGCAGCCAGGGAGCCAAGCCCTGCGCCTGAAACAGCAAAATCCGCCATCAAAAATTTAGACACAACGCCCGGCGCCATGCGATGAAAATACACCAGAATATAGGTCAGCATGAGAATCAGAAAGATGGTCCATCTTTTGATTTCAAAATCCATGTGTTTTGTTTTTTTCATAACCGCTGAATAAACCACCCTTATTATAGAATCGAAAAAGACCGGAACAAGGCCCCCAGCCTTTAATTTTGTCTGACAGACTATATATGCAATTCACAAAACCGGCAATGGATAAATAGGTCTGATAAAATTTGCTGATTCGCGATTGTATGCAGACCAGCCGAATGCTATATTTCAATTATGGCAAAAAAACAAATCATAAATAAGGCGTCCTATTGGTCGGATACGTCTATCACGGGTATCGAATTTTTATCAGCTCACTATACGTCTCATGAATTCTCGCCCCACACCCATGAAGGCTATGCCGTCGGAGTGGTTGAATCCGGTGCCCAGTCCTTCAGATACAAATCTTTGTTCGATATTATACCGGCTGGGAACATCATGGTTATCCATCCCAATGAGGTGCATACCGGCAGATGTGTCGGGGGAAACGGCTGTGCCTATCGAATGATGTATATTAAACCCGAACTCCTTCGAAATTTCATGCCTGCTATTCACGGCAGACCAGAGCGGGATCTGTATTTTCCAAATCAGAGCATTTCAGACCCTGACCTGGCCCAAAAGATAAAAACTGCTCATCAGATATTTGAAAATCCATCATCCGCCCTCATTGAAAAAGAAACCCGGCTTTACAGCATGCTGATGCACCTGATATCTGAGCATTCAGATTCTAAAAGGCTTGAAAAATTATTCAGACCGGGCCGGTATTATGTGAAAAAGGCGAAAAGATTTCTGGAAGATCAATACCATACGGATATGTCGCTGAAAACCCTGGCAGAAAACGTCAACATCAGCCCCTATCATTTATTGCGAATGTTTACGGAGGAATTTGGTATCCCGCCCCATGCCTATCTCACCCAGGTCAGGATTCAAGCCGCACGAAAATATCTGTCTCAGGGAATGTCCATTGCCGAGGTGGCCCAGGAAACCGGTTTTTGTGATCAGAGCCAGTTTACCAGACGCTTTAAGCAAATTGTCGGCACAACGCCTGGCCTGTTTCAAAAAAAACCGCAATAATCCACAATACGACCCTTCTCCATTTTCATAAGATTCCAAAAGATAATTATTCATTCACCAAAGAAGAAGGTATAAAATGGAAAACAAGCTTGAAAAAACCCTGACACTTTTCCCTGCTGTCGGTCTTGCCATTACTATGGTGGTCGGTAGCGGGCTTTTGATTTTACCTGGCCTTGTCTATCAGCAGGTCGGGAATGTGGCCGTTTATGCCTGGATCATCAGTGCAATCATATCCATACCGCTCCTCATGGTCTTTTCCACCCTCGGGGCTGAATTTCCCGGTGCCGGCGGTATTGCAGGATTCATGCAGGCGATTTTTTCACGCCGGGCTGGTGCTGCTACGGAAATTCTAATCTTGGGAACCCTACCTGGAGGAGCTGCCCTTGCGGTGACCGGCGGGAAATATATGGCCGCTTTTATGGGCGGAGGAACAGTGACCTTGATTTTTGGAACTTTTTTAATTTTATTCATCGGCGGCATGGTCAATTATTTCGGTGCAAAACTCTCGGGCAGGGTTCAACAGGTGATTGCCGTTATCCTTGTGGTGATGCTTTCGTCCACGGCCATTGTTGCACTTTTGTATGGCGATACATCTCAGGGAGAAGGCATTGCACCCCTGCCCCGCATCGTTGATGCCTTTCCTGGCGTGGGGCTTGTTTTTTTTGCCTTTGTCGGATGGGAACTCATGTCGTTTACAACAGAGGAGTTTATTAACCCGAAACGGGATTTTCCCCTGATGGTCGCAATCAGTTTTATCATTGTCAGCGCTCTATATTTTCTCATTGCGGCCGCTCTCCAGATCATTTTGCCCAGCACACACCCGAGTCTATCTAAGGCTCCCATTGCAGGGCTTTTGTCCTTAGTCCTAGGGGATCTCAGCGGAAAGGTCATCTCCTTTGCCGGTATTTTAATTGCCCTTTCAAATTTTATCAGTGTGGTCTGGGCTTTTTCCAGACTGACTTTTTCTTCGGCACGGGAAGGGCTTCTTCCATGCCTCCTGGCGGTGACAGAAATCCATAACAAAATCCCAAGGAATGCTGTAACTGCAAGTATTTCAGCTATTTTTTTAATTTTACTGCTTCATTTTTCCGGTATCATTTCCCAGAGTTTGATGTTTGAACTGGCCGGAATCAGCTTTTTCATGTCCTATATCCTGGCTGTGGTCGCCTTTATCAAAAAATCAAAAAAGACTTTGTCAAAATTGTTTGGTATTTTGACATTTCTTTGTGTGAGCGTGGTTTTCATCAATTTCGGGATGAAAATCCTTTACCCCTTATCCTTATTCATCATAGGCTACATCGGCTCCGGGGTTTACAAACAAGGCCCGGGGTCTTATACTATCGTCACAAAAATCAACCCGAAAGATAGGGAGACTCCCATTGAAACAGATCAGAATTATTAAACCACCCGTCCATTGAGATCCTGAACCTGGATGATTTTGGCCCCATCCCTGAGGTCATTGAGGATGGCGCCACCTTTGACGACAATGCCTACAAAAAAGCTTCCTTTACCGCCAGAATTCTGGGATACCCAGCCCTGGCCGATGATTCAGGCCTATGCGTGGATGCCCTGGGCGGGGCGCCGGGGGTCATATCTGCCCGGTATGCCGGGGACAACGCCTCGGATGCGGAGAATGTGAAAAAGATGCTGGCTGCGGTCAAAGGGGAAAAAAACCGGGATGCCGCCTTTAAATGCGTGATTTCTATTGCGGTTCCGACCGGGGCTGCCTTGACCTATGAAGGAGAATGCAAAGGCATTATCATTGATGAACCTGCCGGGGACAACGGGTTTGGCTATGATCCTGTATTTTTTTACCCGGATTTGAATAAAACCTTTGCCCAGTTGACCATTGAAGAAAAAGGCCGGGTCAGCCATCGGGGAAGAGCGCTTCAGGAAATGGCAAAGGAAATGGACAAGATCATGAAATGGATCCAGTTCAACACACCAGGCGTTGAACGCATGGGATGCCAGGGGGAAAAATCATGAATCCTGAAAACTTTAAACAGCTTGTACTGGAGAACAGGTCCTGTCGAAGGTTTGACCATAGCCACAAGATTGACATCGATACCCTTAAAGCCCTTGTCGACCTGGCCCGGAACTGTGCCTCGGCCGCCAATAAGCAGCCGTTGAAATTCATCATCTGCCGGGATGAGCAGAAGAATGAAGAGATTTTCTCTTGTCTTGGCTGGGCAGCCTATCTCACAAACTGGCCCGGTCCTGAAAAAGCGGAGCAGCCTTCGGCCTATATCGTGATCATGGGCGATCACACCATTTCTGATAATTTCTGGTGCGATCACGGCATTGCCGCCCAGACCCTTCTTCTGGGTGCAAGGGCCATGGGACTGGGCGGGTGCATGTTCGGGGCCATTAATATCAAAAAGCTCAAAGATCACCTTTCCATTGCCGATCACCTGGAAGTCAAACTGGTGGTGGCCCTTGGAAAACCGGTGGAAGAGATCCGCATTGATGACGTCGGGGAAAATGGAGATATCAAATACTGGCGGGACGAGAACCAGGTCCATCATGTCCCGAAACGCAAGCTTGCCGACCTGATCACAGGTTCCTTTTAATACGGCAGGTGATGACAAAAAAGCGGCTGAAAATACTTCTGGTCAATCCCTCCTGTCTTGACAAACGGATTTCCGGGGAAGATGCCCGAATTGTGCCCATTGGCCTTTTTTATATCGGGGCACTGCTCATGGAAAACGGGTTTGATACACAAATCCTCAACCTTGCAGACGATTCAGAAGACCCCATCAGCGTTTTCACAAAAGCGATTACGGCCCGGATGCCCGATGTCATCGGTTTTTCCGTGACCAATCCCAATCGATGGAATGCCATTGACTGTGCTAAGGCTGCCAAAAAGATCAACCCGGAGATCGTCATTGTGTTTGGCGGACCTGCCCCCACCTTTCTTTTTGACCATCTTTTTTCAGCCTGTCCTGAAATCGATTTCATTGTCAAAGGAGAAGGCGAGATCACTTTTCTTGAACTCTTAACAGAGATTGAGACAGGTGCAAAAGGCTCGATTGAAGACATCCAGGGCCTTGTGATGAAAAAGGGCGGCCGCCTTGTCGAAACTCCGCTGAGACCGTCGATTGAAAACCTTGACACCCTTGTCCATCCCTCAAAGTATTTTACCTTTCAGCACTTGGCCATGAGCCGTGGATGTCCCGGATCCTGCACCTTTTGCGGGTCTCCTAAATTCTGGGGAAACCGGAGGGTAAGATTTCATTCTCCTGAATGGTTCCGCCGTGAGATCGAAATGCTTGTAATAAAAGGAGTCACCCATTTTTATATTTCCGATGACACCTTTACCATGGATAAACACAGGGTTCTGGGATTTTGCCGCCTGATAATGGAGAAAAACCTCTTCATCACCTGGAATGCCATTTCAAGGGTGGATTATGTAGACGAGGACATCCTTTTAGCCATGCGAAAAGCTGGCTGCATCCAGATCAGTTACGGGGTTGAGTCCGGGTCTGAAAAAATCCGTAAAACCCTTGGCAAACCCATTGACCGGGAAAAGATCATCACTGCCTTTTCTTTAACCAAGGCCCATGGCATTCTTCCCCGTGCCTATTTTATTTACGGCTCCCCAGGGGAGACAAAAGACACGATTCAGGAAAGCATTGATTTGATCCGGATCATCCAGCCCCTGAGTGCGATTTTCTATATGCTCGTCATCTTTCCCGGAACATTCCTTTACCAGTCGGCAAAGGAAAAGCAGCTTGTCTTTGACGATTTATGGCATCAGAGAATTGAGGATCTGCCCTGGTTTGAAATAGATGACACCCTTGATTTTACAACGGTCAAAGCCTTTGGGGACACCCTGAGAACCGCCTTTTACAATAACCTGGATGTCTTTTCACAGAACCTTGATCTTTTGGATAAAAAAGAATTATACTCTTTTCATGCGGATTTTTTGTCCCGGCTTGCCATGACCTTTTCCCATGGTGAGTACGCTGCTGACCCACGGGTCAAAAATCAAGGTGACACTGCGGGCCGACTTTTTGAACAAGCTCTTTCCTATGCCCCGGATGCGAGAGCTTTTCTCGGGCTTGCCCTGCAAAAGCAGAAATCCCGTGACTTTGATGGGGCCATGGACATCCTTGAAAACGGGATGGCCCATTTTCCAGGGAATAAGGATCTGAATCTCTGCATGGGGATCTGCCTTATGAACAAAGGCCGGTTCAATGCGGCGCTGACATTTTTTAAACCGTTCCAAGAATACCCGGAAACCCGGCATTATATTCAAATCTGCCAAAAAAACAGCTAAGGACACACCATGGACCACAACACGGACTATCAACTGGCCAATCTTCAGAAAAGAGAATTAAAACTTCGGGCCCAGCGTCACGATATCCTCATCAGCGACCCTGAAAAAGCCCTGGACATGATTTTGGGGGCACCGTCACCCGCAACCCTGATTCAGTCTTTTCCGGACCAGGATTTGTATTATCTCATGCACAAAATCGGGCCCTATGATTTTATCCCGGTCCTGTCCATGGCCCGCTCAGACCAGTGGGAATATATCCTGGATGTGGAAGTCTGGGATAATGACCGGCTCCATACCGGCATCATGACAAAGACCCTTGATGTCCTGTTCCAGGCTGCTCCTGAAAGGCTTCTGCGCTGGATCATCAAGGAAAAACCGGATTTTCTTGAATTCTACCTTTTCAAAAACATGACGATTGCCATCCGGGAACATGATGAATTTCCTCCGGAAGATTTTGATGATTATATCACCATAGATGACAAATTTTATTTCAGGTTCCCGGACAGACCTGAACTCATGGATGAAGCTGAAGACTTCTTTCCTGAAAACAATGAAGAAGCAAGTGAACTGATTGAAAAGATGCTCAAAAAACTGGCGGAAATGGATTTATCCGTATTCCATGGGCTTCTTCTGGAAACCTGTGCTGTTCTGACATCTGAAACCGAAGAAGAACAATATCGCCTGAAGAATTTGAGACTTGCAGAAAAAGGATTTTTACCCCCCCATGAGGCCATCGGTATTTATCAGCCGACAAAATTGTCCTCCTTTAGAAAGCGCCCGGAAAATCCGTCCTTTAAAAGTGAATCCTTTGATCCGGAAATCCCTTTACCCCCCCAATATTTTTCAGCATTTATTGAAGGAGACGACCTGTTTGTATCTGCCATGAAACTCGTGGGACCGGAATTTTCCCTTCAATTGGAATCAGAATTGGCGGCTTTGATCAATAAAATTATTTCTGCCGACCGAATCAGGCTTCGGGAAAAAGAAGACCTTGAAAAAGCAGTATTAAAAGCCCGTGATTATATCAACCTCGGACTCGAAGTAATCCTCAAGGGAAGGCTGAACCCGGAGCTTGCCAGAGACGCCATCCAGGAGTATTTTCTTGAAGATATCTTCAGAACCGGGTCAAGGGCGGGCATTGTCCTGAAAACCAAGGCCGTCAACTGGTTCAAGCAGAGCTTTCTCAAAGAAAAAAGGCTTCCCTTAAGCTTTCTTGGGGAGACCTATCTCGGGGTTGTGGGTGGCCTTTTTCTGGATCGGCCCCTGTACCATGATAATTATGCAGCAGGGCAGTTGTACAGAAATTTCAAATCCATCCCGGATATCACCCGGACCGGCTTGCTCCTGGATCAGGTCATTGCTCTGGATGCGGTTCTCACAAAGTTTACCGTTGATGTTTCTTCCTTTGAAGAAGGCATCCTCACCTATAAAACCCTTCTCCTGACCCTGTGGGCCAAAAGCCGGCTGAAACTTCCACCAGACCTTAGACCCATAGACACACGGAGTTTTAAAAAGTTTTTTGCCGCCCTTTTTTCAACACCGGATTCAGAAAAACCCGGCCGGATTCAACTGAGTGACCTTCTCATCTGGATCACCGAGACAACAGGGATGAGTGAGGCAGACATGGGAAAAGAATTCCAGGGAATCTTAAGCGATCTGATAAAAGAGCTTGAAACCGAATACAGCGGGGTTGATCCCGACAAGATCGACCCAAGGTTCATTCCCCATTTCCTTTTGAAAAAAAAGAAAGAAAAAGGATAAACCGGGTGATTCCGATCTACTGCGCCATCAGGACGATCTTCTGGGTAATGTCCAGGGGATCAAGGCTTTCATCGGACAGGCCAGCTTCATCTACAGCCCTTGGCATTCCATATACGACGCAGGTTTCTGCGGTCTGGGAAATGCAGATGCATTTTTTGGATTTCAATGCAGCCACGCCTTTTTTGCCGTCATCGCCCATTCCTGTCAGGACAATGGCGAGGATCTGGCCGCTGTAAGACTCGGCAACGGATTTAAACAAAACATCGGCTGATGGCCTGACGCTGTTCACAGGGGGATTGCGGTTTAAAAGAATCGTGCGTTTTCCTTGATCATCCGGTTTTGATACGGACATGTGTTGTCCGCCGGGAGCAATATACACTTTTCCCGGAAGAATTTCATCCCCGTGGGCAGCTTCAAAAACATCCAGTTCTGATTTCTGGTTCAGGCTTTTTGCAAAATACTGGGTCATGGCTGCCGGGATATGCTGGACCAAAAGAACAGGGACTTTAAGTGTGCCGGGTAATATGGAAAAAATCCGGCTCAAAATTTCAGGGCCTCCGGTTGAGGACGCAATAACGACAATCTGTGCTTTCTCTGAAGAAAATACTGATTTCTTAACCGGCAGGTCCGGAGTTTTTCCAGGCATGAAAAACCTGTTATTGTATTGATGGGCCGGTGCCTTGTTTGAAAATCGTTTACGGCTTCGTAAAAGCCCTGTGATGGTCAAAAAATGGAGCCGGAATTCATTATACTGCCGGGACTTTGCATCTATGGGCTTTTCAATGCATTCATAGACCCCCATTTCAAGGGCGCTGATCAGGATATCAGAATCATGATGATCCGGATGATAGGTAATGATGATATTCAGGTCCGGATGGATTTTTTTAATGGATTCAATGATTTCTATTCCTCCCAGGCCGGATGTCGGGTCCAGGAGGATCAGATCCGGGACAACATTGTTGATCCTTGCCATGAGCATGTCTTTGGACCGGGCGATCCCAAGAATCTGAATACCGTCGATTGAAGCGCAACTCTCTTTTAAAAGGTTTGCCGGACCCGGATCTTCATCAGCAATGAGGATGTTCAGCATATCAACCATTCATTCAGAATCGCTTTCTATAAAATTCCTGCCTGTTTCAATTTGAGCTCGACCATGTGTGTATCAAAGGGTTTGATGATATAGGCCTGGATGCCGAGGCGCATGGTTTCCAGGATAATCTGCTTTGCTGTAACGGTTGTGGCCATGATAAAAGGGGTATTTTCAATTTCAGGGCTGGTCCTGACGGCTCTCAGGAGTTCAAGCCCGGTCATTCCGGGCATTTCCATATCTGATACAATCAACTCAAAAACCTGATCCCGTCCTTTTTTTATCTCATCATTGATCTTATACCAGGCATCTTCACCGTCAACCGCTTCGGTTATGTCGGAAAGTCCGAGATGAATCAGTATGGTTTTCATTGCAGCCCTGATGGAGGCTTTATCATCAACTATGAGTATTTTCACGCGAGGCGCCGGCTCCTTTTGCCATCATCACTTTTTGTTCAATCAGTTCTGTGAATTTTTCATGGTCCAGCACCTGCACCATCATATCGTCTATAAACAGTTTTCCTAAGACCGGCTCAGGGCAGGCGTCATCCCTGTCTATGAGCTGATCCGTCTCAATGGTGTCAATGATGCGGGAGGTGATAATTCCTACCCTTGCAGAGACCTGCTTTGGGAAAACGGCAAAAAACTCTTCGGCCGCAGGGTCACATTCAACAGCCGGCAGAAACTCATCCATTGAAAACAGCAAAACCGCATGGCCCTTATATTCAACATGTTTCAAATGGCCGGTATAATGGATATCCTTGGCGTTTAAAGGTTCAAGCCGGGAAACGCTTTTCAGTTCCAGGGCAAAATACTCTTTTTTGCCGCTGGTAAAAATAATCAGATTTCTTTTCTCCCCTCTGGACTGCGCCTCTTTTTCATTTGCCTGATTCCGTTTTGCCTCTTCGGTTTTGATGGAATCAAATTTCAGGGAGGAGTAAGCGGCGATTCCTTGAATGTCAAGAATTGTAATCACATCCCCATTTCCCAGTATGGTGGTCCCGGCAAAACATTTCAAATGCCTGATATATTCAGACAAGGGCTCGACAACAACTTCCTCAATATCATAAAGCTCATCCACACAAAGGCCGAAAAGATTTTCCCCGAGTTTCAGAATAATCACATAGGTCGTGTCCCAGTGATGCCTGCGTCGGTCTTTTCCCTGCATTCTTTTTTTAAAATCTTCAATCGCCTCCCCGTTTTGTCTCCGGTCTGCAATGGCTTTTCTTTTCTCTTCTTCTTTTGCCCCGGTTCCAGGCTCTTCAATATAGGTTTTGATCCCAAGAAGATTGCGAAGCCGAATGACGGGAAAAATACGTCCCCTAAGCCTCAGAACTTCGGAACCGGCTATATTTTCCACCTGGTTCTGAACCGTTCCCTTTTCAAGATACAGGACTTCCTTGATGTTTACCTGGGGGATGGCAAATTTGAACTCACCTGTACTGACAATCAGGGAAGGAACAATGGCAAGCGTCAGGGGAATGATGAGATGAACCCGTGTTCCTTCACCTTTTACCGAATCAATCTCGATGTGGCCTCTCAAACTCTCAAGATTGGTTTTTACGACATCCATGCCGACCCCGCGGCCGGAAATATCCGTGATCTCTTCAGATGTGGTGAACCCTGGAAGAAAAATCAAGTCGATCTTCTCTTTCTCCGTCATCTTGTCAAGCCGGTCTTCAGTAACAAGACCTTTTTCAAAGGCTTTTGACAGAATAAGCTGAGGATCGATGCCTGCCCCGTCATCTGAGATGGTGATATGAACCTGTCCGCCCTGGTGAGAGGCTTTAATCCGGATCGTCCCCATCTCAGGTTTGGATCGTCGCACACGCTCTTCCGGAGATTCAATCCCATGGTCAATGCAGTTTCGGATAAGATGGGTCACAGGGTTGGCAAGTTTTTCAAGAACGGTCCGATCCACCTCCACATCCCCGCCTTCCAGAATAAAATCCACTTTTTTGGATATTCTTCTGGCGATATCCCGCACCACCCGTTTGTATTTTCCCATGAGATCTATGACGGGCTGCATTCGCATCTGCATGATGGCTTGCTGGATATCGGTTGTCACCATGTCAAGATTCTGCATAATTCCGGATGCAAGGCTGTTTTCTTTTACGTTCGATGCCATGAAGGGCCTCAACTGATTCCTGGCAAGAACAAGTTCACCGGCCTGGTTCATCAGACGGGAGATGAGATCCACATTAATCCGGATGGTCTGAGTGGTTAAAGAAGAGGGAGGGAGGGATTCCGATGTTCCCTGAACAGATGCCTGATCAGGTTCGGCAATGAGGGATGCCACAGACTTTGGCTCTGCTTCCGGTTTGTCTTTGGCGGCCCGTGATGAAATCCCCTTCATCAGGGTTTCATAGCCGGTGAACTGCCGGTCTACCAGCGTCATCTGAGTTTTGCCGATCTCCAGCACCTGGGACAACAGCGGCAGATCCAGGATGGTTGAAAGCACACAAAAAAAACCGTCCTTTTCGCGGCGGCTCTGTTCAAGGTCTGAAAATAAAATATCTCCGATGCTTTTGATATCATCAACAATGGCGTCTTCATCCTTGTTTTTGGCCTTGAGATCAGCCTCAAACCGGACATACACGGCATAAATAAATTTCTGGCCGGCAAGGGCATGGTCAAGCCGTTTTTTGTCCACCGGGAATTCGTGCCCCTGAAAAATAGTGCTTGTGCAAAGCGGTGTTACAACCTGTTTTTCCGTCACTGCAGGACCGGAACTTTGCCGGGATTCAGGAGGTTTTATCTCGGGATTCAGTATTTTTTGAAGCACTGCCTTTTCTTTTTCATAGTCACTGGCCTCGCCTTTGCCTATCTGTTCCACCATGAGCTTCATTTTGTCAAATCCCGTGAGAAGCGCATCCACAATGTCCGAGGTAATGACAAGGGTTTTCTCTCGAATCCGCATCAATACATTTTCCATTGCATGACTCAGGCCGGCAAGCTCTTTAAAATTGATAAATCCGGCCCCGCCTTTAATACTGTGAATAGAACGAAATGCATGATTGATCAGATCATCATCCGTACCGGCGCCCTTTTGCTCCATGGCGAGGAGTGTGGGCTCAAGGCTTGCAAGATCATCTTTTATCTCTGCAATAAATTCCGATGACATCGCATCTAAGGAATCATGCCCGTCGCTGCTCATAGCGCTTCCTCTGAAGGCCGGGTTTCGGTCCGGATGCAGGATATGATTTTTTCGGCATTTAATATCATCATTACGCCATCCGGAAGGTTGATGATAGTATCTGTGTATTGTTGAATCCGGGGGGCAAAATTCACTGGAATAGCTTCAATCCTTTCCGTTTCAATATCGAAGACATCTCCGATCTGATCGACGGCAAATCCGACATTGGTATGTTTGAACACAATAACATGACTGCCTGAATTCCGTCCCGGTCTTTCCATTCCGAGAAGCGCCCCGATATCAAGGATGGTCAGAATCTGACCCCGAAGATTCATGAGTCCCATCACAAACCAGGGGGCACGGTGGACTTTGGTCACCCTGATACAATGGACAATTTCCCTGATATCCAGTATATCTACCCCCATCAGGTTTCGGGCCAGCCTGAAGGTGATATACTGAAAATTATGATTCCGGGTCGATTTCATCAAGGTCTAAAAATTCAATCCCTCTTATTATATTCTGAATAGTGTTGTCAGTTGTTTGAGTTCTACTGCAATCCGTGCAAGATGATCCGTCTGTTCCTTTTGTGACAGGGAACTTTCCAGGATTTCATTCACCATACTGGAAAGCCGCGCTGAATGTTCTGAAACCATCCTTGCCCTCTGGGAAGAAAGGGTTACCTCTTTTGCAATGTCCCCCACGGCAACTGCTGTCTGCAAGAGGTTTTCAGAAACAGCCGTTCCAAGACTCTGGACCTGTTTCATGCTTTCTGCCACTTCTTCGGTCTTATCTGCTGCAAGGTTGATGTTCTTTGCAACAGAGTCTGCTGAATCCGCAGATTCGGCAATGTTTCTGGTCACTTCATTGGTCGTGGCCGTCTGCTCTTCAACAGAGGCAGCAATGGCCCCCATGATCGTATCCACTTCGGTGATCACCTTTGTAATGGCCTGAATCGCCTCGATGGCTTCTTCCGTATTGTTCTGCATCCCCTGTATCTTTTTCCGGATATCCTGGGTGGCTCCGGCGGTCTGCTTTGCAAGCTCTTTCACTTCATTGGCAACCACGGCAAAGCCTTTTCCAGCATCCCCGGCACCCGCAGCCTCTATTGCGGCGTTAAGGGCCAGAAGGTTGGTCTTGCCGGCGATTCCCGTGATAAGGTCAATGATATCACCAATCTGGGATGCGGCATCACCCAGCTTTTTTACCACATCAAAGGTTCTTGTGGCTTCTTTGGAAGCATTGTTGGTAATGGCGGCACATCGGGCTGAACTCTTGGTAATCTCACTTTGGCTTGCATACATCTGTTCCATGGCTGTTGCCACGGTATTAACCGCAAAGGACATCTGTTCCGCTGCAGCAGCAACCGACCCGATATTGGTGGAAGCTTCATAAAGATTCAGGTTTGAATTTTTAATCTCGGTGGATACGATTTCCGAATTTTTGTTGACATCATTGATCTGGGAACTCACCTCTTCCGCAGCAGATGCAATGCTGGTAATATGATTTGAAATTTCCGCTGCAGCAGAGGATGCCTCATCCGCCATTCTGCTTCCCTGGTTAGCGCTGATATCAATCCGGTTTGAAATTTCCCGGACCTCTTGGGAAAAACCGGCCACTGAATCGCTTGTATTTCTGATCTTATCCATGGTCAGATTCAGTTTTGAAGCCATCCTGGAAAAAATAATCCAGATGAGAAAAACCACGCTGATCACACCCAGGGCACCTACCAGAATACTGAGATTCCTGGCTTTCTCCATGGATTTCAAACTATCGGAATTATCCACCAGGACAGCAATGCCGCCGATAATCAAACGGGAACTGCCATGGCAATGATGACAGGTTTTTTCATTCCGGCTCGGCATGAGGGAACCATAATATAATTTATCACTGACTTTTTTCTTGATCAGGCCCACGCTGTTTCCGGTTTTGAGCATGGCCTGGTTTTGCACGATATGTTCCGGGTCCCCTAGAAAATCATTGAATGATTTTCCAATGAATTCAGGCTCTGTCGAAAAACTGATCTTGGCCTGGTAGTCATAGACAAAAACATCAATTTCCGGCAAAACTTCATGAAGCTTTTTAAATTGTTCTCTGACAATATCATTATCCCCGACGGAGAGTGCATTCGTCATGCCCCCGACAATTGAGGCTGAAATTTCATTACAGCGGCTTTCCATATTTTTTTCATTCATGTTGCGCTGATGAGAATATTCAATAAAGATCACTGCAACAAGGATGCACAGCACCACCATTGAAATCAGACCGGCTGACTGAATCCAACGGTGCTTGCCAACATAATCAGACAGACTCATATATCCCCCTTAAAAGATTGTAAAACCAAGGTGTCTGATGTATAAGTGCCAGCATGATATTACCGCTGATCCAAAATGGACTGCGCATCAACACCCTGTTTCCAAAGCCGGGAATCTTTATCTGGTATTCCCGTATATCGGGTATTATTGATTCGATTTTACATAAAGGTAACTACCATAATTTCAGGCCCATGGTAAATGAAATATTTAAAAAAGATGATTTTATTCAACCCTTTCTGAGTGAGACGGAACTTAAGACTGTCAACGGTTTCAAAGCTCTGAAAAAGCAGGTGGAATGGATCTCTGGCCGATATCTTATAAAAAAAATGATAGCCTATTTTTTTTTACAGGATATCCCCCTTGATGAGATCACCCTTTCCTATCTTAATGAAGGGGCACCCTTTGTGTCATGCCGGCCTGAGATTCCCATATCCTTGTCCCACAGCAATGATTATACAGCCGTGGCCTGCAATGTTGACACCACCCACCCCATCGGTATTGATCTTGAAAAAATCGCTTCAATGCCGGATCAGTATTTTTTAAACACCGCTTTTACACAGAATGAACTGTTAACCCTTGAAAAAGAGGCCCCTTCTGTTTTTAAAAACTGGACTATAAAGGAAGCTTACCTCAAATATATCAAAAAAGGGTTTAACGAAAGCCTTCACAAAGTTGAAGTGATCCATGATGAAATCTTTCATCATCATATCAAAGCCGATGTGGATATCTTTTCCCACGCCATTGATTCAAATTATATTCTCTCCCTCATCACCGGCAGGCACTAGACCGTTTGGGTCAAACACATAACCGACAGACCGCCTGCTGATAAAATAGATTGGATTTTTCGGGGTTTTTTCAAAATATTTCCTGAACCGGACAATAAAATTATCCACAGTTCTGGTGGTTGTATCCTTTGAATATCCCCATCCTGAATTGAGCAGCATTTCCCGTGACAGGGGCTTTCCCGCATTTGCAATAAAAAGTCTGAGAAGAACAATTTCCTGCTCAGTTAAAAAGATATCACCTGCCATACATCGGGCTTTGAATGTGGTAAAATCGATATGGTTTCTGCCGAATTCATACTGATCCCCGTCAAAAAACTTACTGCCGGATGCTTTTTTTTGATCCTCATACCAGGTTTTTTTTTTCAGGAGCCGTTCAATCCTTAAAAGAAACTCTTCCAGGTCAAAGGGCTTTGATAAATAGTCATCCACACCGTACCGGAGTCCTTTAATCTTATCTTTGGTATCCCCCCTGGCAGAAAGGATAAGGACCGGAATTTTTTCATCTTCCTCGCGGATGGTTTTTAGAATGGAAAAACCGTCAATCATGGGCAGCATGATATCCAGAATGATCAGATCCGGGTTCCAGGACCGCCACTGGCTAAGTCCGTCAATGCCGTCAGCCGAAACCTTTACCTCATATCCCTGGAGGCTCAGGTTCAGGCGTATCCCTTCTGCAATATGCGCCTCGTCTTCTATGACCAGGACACGCTTTTTTTCAGCCGCTTCCATAGCTGTTTCTCCCTTATATCGGCGATACCGGTCGTTGGAATGGTAATGATAAAGGTCGCCCCTTTTGACTTTCCCTCACTGGTCACCGAGGTTCTCCACCCATGAATCATGGCAATGCTGGAAACAAGATAAAGCCCCAGACCTGATCCTGAGACGTCTTTTCTATGTTCCCGGTCGGATTGATAAAATTTCTTGAAAATCTGTCTCTGCTCCTTTTTATCCACGCCGATTCCGTTGTCAATAAATTCAATGGTTATTTTCTGGATAAAACTCTTGAAGCGAATGATCAGTTTCGGCGTTTCCGATTCATTATATTTGACGGCATTGGAAACAATATTCATGAGGAGCATTTCAAACAAAAACAGGTTTACCGGATAAATCAGCGGGTTGTCGGCCTGATTTTCAATTTTAATCTCAAGGTTCCGGAAAAGAGACGCATTTTTATGACAGAAATTTTCCACAAGTTCCACAAGACTTCCCCTTGTCACTTCTGAACCGAAATTCTGACTTTCAATCCTTGCAAGGTTAAGGATGCTGTTGATGTTATCCGTCAGGCGGCTGACGTCCTGGAGCATATTTTCGCTGTATTTTTTGATGTCATCGGGCCCCAGAGGGTGACGGATAAAGGTTTCAAGATAAATCCGTAAAGAGGTCACCGGAGTTTTAAGTTCATGGGTAAAATTATAGATGAAATTATGCTGAAGCCGGAAAAGGTTTACCGTCTTCTGATAATAAATAAAGGCAAGAAGAATGCCAGCCAGCACCACGGCAATCAAAGCGATGAGGATCAGGATGGTCATGCCGGTTTTTGAAGGGAAAATGGAGGTGGGATCGATATTGAATTTTAAAATTACCGCCTCAAGCGCCCTTGTGATTTCCATATACCAGCTCACGGTCATCACAAGGAAGGTGGCCAGGGCAAAGATGGAACAGGCAAAAATAACTACAGGATGAAGATACCACCGGGATGGGTTTAAAATCTGCATGTTCATTCTGTCCTTTCCAATAAAAAAGCCGCGAGGGTGTAATGTTTTATTTTAAAAGCTGTTGAATCTTTTTTGAAAGATCCTCCACGGTCGCAGGTTTCATGACAAAGCTTTTAATCCCTGCTTCTTCAATCTTCATCTTACTGATGGCGCTGGTGTGTCCCGAGCAGAGAATAATGGGGATATCCTTTTTTATGGACAGCATCTCCTTTGCAAGATCAAATCCTGTTTTCCCCGGCATGGTCTGATCCGTCACCACAAGAGCAATGCTGTGATATTCCTTTTTAAAAAACTCAAGGGCTTCCAAACTTGAAAAAAACAGGTCTACTTTATACCCAAGGGCTTCAAACCCTTCTTTGCACATGAGAGCGATATCTTTGTTGTCATCAACTACGAGAATTCTTTCTCCTGAACCGACTGTCTTCGCCTGCCGGGTAGTCTCACCGCTCTCAGCACTGTTTTGTGTACTGACAACCGGCAGAAAAACGGTGAAGGTGGTTCCGCTGTTCACCTCGCTTTTTACCCGGATGACACCTTTACAGGATTTCACAATACTATAAACCGTGGCAAGGCCGAGGCCCGTTCCCTTGCCCTCTTCTTTGGTGGAAAAATAAGGATCAAACATCCTTTCCATGATGTCTTCAGTCATACCGCAGCCTGTATCCGATACTTCAAGGGCAAGATATTGTCCTGCACTGCATTCCGGATTCGGATATTCCAAAGTCTCCGAGGAAGACAGGATCACCTCTTTCAAGCCCACAGTGAGTGTTCCGCCTTTTTCCTCCATTGCATGATAGGCATTGGTACACAGATTCATGATCACCTGATGAATCTGGGTTGGATCTGCTTCTACTGATCCGCAGTTTCTGTCAATGTTGTCCACAATGGTAATGGTTGAAGGGATGGACCCTTTCAAAAGCTTTATCACTTCTTTTGATACCGGATGTATCCTAATGACACGTTTTTCTTCTTCATTCCTGCGGTTGAAGGACAATACCTGGCTCACCAGATCGGCTGCCCTCAGGGCGGCTTTCTGTATTTTTTCACTGCGCTGATAAACGGTTGAGGATGGATCAGAAGACCTCATGATCATATCGGCATACCCTAGAACCGGGCTCAGGATATTGTTCAAATCATGGGCGATTCCGCCAGCCAGGGTACCGATGGCCTCCATTTTCTGGGCTTTTCTAAGCTGATTTTCAAGGCTTCGCCAGCGCTTTTCGGCTTTTTTCTTTTCCGTTACATCCAGAAGTGAAACAACGGCTTTATCGGTTCCGGGAATAACTCCGAGACTGACGTAGACATACTTTTTTTCTCTGTCATTGCCGGTAAATTTGATCTCATACTGCATGGGCGCATAATTTTCTGTTTTAAGATTCATCCGGGCTTCAAAATAATTACGCATGACGTCAATATCGTTGGACGCTACAAAATCAAACCATTTTTTCTTGTTTACAATATCCTGACGGGCCATGCCGGCAAGCTCTGCAAATTTTGAATTCACCATGGAAATGGTATCATCCGGTTCAATGATAATGGCTGCGGTGCCTGTATATTCAAAAATGGCTTTATAGCGTTCTTCACTCTTCTGAAGTTCCAGTGTTCTCTCAATGACAAGTTCTTCAAGCCGTTCCTGATATTGTTTGTTTTCTTTTTTAAGTTGGCTTTCCTTTAAACATTTTTGAACGGAATGATATAAAACGTTCAGATCTTCAATGGGTTTGAGGATATAATCCCAGGCCCCGAGATGGAGCGCTTCAACAACGGCAGTAATATTACCGGTTCCGGAAGCAACCACCAGCGGGATATCCGGGGCTTTGCCCCGCAATACTTTCAGAACCTGTAGCCCATCCATTTCCGGCATTTTTAAATCCAGCAGGACCAGATCCGGGTGCTCCCGATCAAATACGTCAATCCCCTTTTTCCCGTTTTCTGCTTCAAAAACCGTAAATTCATAATCTTCAAGATAAGTCCGGATGCTCTGCCGGATATAGGATTCATCATCAATGGTCAAAATCTTGTATTTGCTGTTGTCGTCCAAATCACTCTTCCTGTCCGATATTGAAGCGGTTGCCGCTGCTGCGGGGTTGTCTTGCGATCAACACATTATACAGGGAAAACATTATTCTTGTAAGGGTTTATCTGTCAAGCTTTAATAGACCGGATGGATGAAAATCATTGCTGAAATCATTCAGCAATGATATAAAATTGAAACTCTATGGAAACCGGTCACGACATCATACTGGAAAATATATCTTTTTCCTACAAACAGAACCAGATTCTGGAAGATGTGACGCTTTTCATTCATAAAGGTGAATTTGCAAGCATTGTCGGTCCCAACGGCGGTGGAAAAACCACTCTTTTAAAACTCATCCTCGGTCTGCTCAAGCCGGACAAAGGAAAGGTCACCATCTTTGGGAAACCACCTGAACAAGCAAGACAAAAAATTGGTTATATGCCCCAGTATGCCCATCTGGACATGGACTTTCCGGCAACCGTCATGGATGTGGTGTTGATGGGAAGACTGACCCGAACAGCCCTTTGGTTCTCAAAAAAAGACAGGGCAGAAGCCTTGGCCGCCATTGATGAAGTTGGGATGTCCGGATTTACCAGTACAGGATTCAACGAGCTTTCTGGAGGCCAGAAACAGCGTATTCTCATTGCCAGGGCGCTTTGCAGCCGGCCGGCCATCCTTTTGCTGGACGAACCCACGGCCAATGTGGATCATGAGACGGAGGTCAATCTTTTTTCCATTCTTCAGGCCTTGAATTCAAAAATGACCATACTGGTTGTTTCCCACGACCTTGGTTTTGTTTCAAAATATGTAAAAAGCGTCATCTGCGTGAATCGCAAAGTGGTGATCCACCCCACCACCCTCATGAACGGAATGCTGATAAAGGATATTTATCACGGAGACCTGAAAATGGTCCGCCATGACCACCGGTGCAGTGAAGAAGGCCACTGCCATGATTGAAGCGATTCATGCCCTTCTTGATCCGGACAACCTGTTTTTAAGATATGCCTTGATCATGGGCGGCCTTGCCTCGATTTCCTTTGGTATCATCGGCACCTTTGTGACCATAAAAAGAATCGGCTACCTTGCCGGCGCTATTTCCCATTCCGTGTTCGGCGGTATCGGTCTTGCTATTTTTCTTCAGGTCAATGTCGGACTTACCTGGTTTGACCCGATCCTAGGCGCAACGCTTGCGGCCGTTATCTCTGCTGTTATTATAGGACTTGTCAGCCTTCATGCAAAAGAAAGGGAAGATACCATTATCGGAACGCTCTGGGCCGTGGGCATGGCGGCCGGCATCCTTTTCATCGACAGGACAGCCGGTTATTTCAACCTTTCCTCCTATCTTTTCGGTGACATCCTCCTGATTTCAAAAAAGGATCTTATTTATGTCGGTTGTCTGGATACTCTGGTTCTCGGTATCAGCATTCTCTTTTTCAACCGATTTTTCAGTGTCTGCTTTGACAGCGAATTCATGGCCCTGAGGGGAATCAATACAACTTTTTTCTATCTTCTGCTCTTGATTCTCACCTCGCTTACCGTGGTTCTTCTGGTCAGAATTGTAGGAATCGTCCTGGTCATCGCCTTGCTCACCATCCCTCCGGCTATTGCTTCTTTTTACGCAAAAAGACTCTGGCAGATGATGCTGTTTTCCATCCTGCTGTGTTCTTTTTTTACCTCTGCCGGTCTCTTGATAAGTTATTCGTTCAGCCTTTCCAGCGGCCCCACCATCATCATATTAAGCGGGGCAGCTTACCTGATGATGCTCATATTTCACAAATGGATCAGAAACTGACGGTTTTTAAAAGGATTATAAATTTATGGCACAACATAAAGAAAACAAACCGTTTCAACTGAACACCTATTATTTCCTTTTTTTCCTAATGACTGTTGTGTTTCTGGGGTGTTTCTCCATCATTCTACCGTACATCCACAGCATACTGCTCGCCACGATTCTTTCTTTTGTGGCCAGCCCTGTTCATCATCGGATCGAAAACCTTCTCGGCAACCGAAAGAACATTTCAGCCCTTGTGTCCTGTCTCCTGCTCACCATTGTGGTCGTTATCCCGCTGATGTTCCTCTTACTTTCACTCATCCAGCAGGGGGTTTCCTCGTTTAATGCCATGTATGAATGGATAGCCGCCGAAAAATACACCATCATTATGGAGCATCCCCTGACCATCAAGCTATATGCATGGTTTAACAATCAACTTCCGGATATCCGGAAGATATTTCCAGACCTGAACCTTTCAAATCTTAAAATAGATAAGCTGGTGATGGACACCACGGCCAATTTGGGAAAAACTCTTTTAAACCAGGGTGGGCATGTGGTTGGAAACATCGGCTCCTTCATCGGAAAATTCTGTCTGATGATTTTCACCTTTTTCTTTCTGATCAGAGATGAGGCCCGGATATTGAACAAGATTTTGCATCTGACACCTTTAAGCCGCAGCCAGGAAATACAGATTATCAATAAAATCAAAGAGATTACCAAATCCGCCCTGCTGGGAACCTTTGCCACTGCCCTGGCCCAGGGAATTGCAGGCGGGATTGCCTTTTATATTTGTGGTCTCCCCGGTCTCTTCTGGGGCATGGTCATGGCGTTTGCTTCCCTGATTCCCATGGTGGGAACGGCCCTGATCTGGATTCCGGCAGCTCTTTATCTTGTTATTTCAGGAAACCCCTGGCTCTCCCTTTTTCTGGTGCTTTGGTGTGCGATTGTGGTTGGCGGGATCGATAATTTCGTTCGGCCTCTTTTCATGCAGAACGGGTCAGAAATGAACACCGCCCTGATCTTTTTTTCCATCCTGGGGGGGATCAACAGTTTCGGCCTGTTGGGATTGCTTTACGGACCGCTCTTGTTCGGTCTTGCCCTGGTTCTGCTATACATCTACAGCATTGAATTCAAGACGTTTCTATCCGAACTGGATCAGCGGTAAGGTTTTTCTTTTACGTAAGGCTTTTACAATGATGGGATATTTACGCAGATCTCTGTGCTGACCAAGACCTGTGAAGTCGAATACCCTACAAACGGTTGGGAATTTCGTAAAAAGTAATTTGGCACACAATCTCAGAAATTTTAATTTTTTAAAACGCTTTATCCATACCATCAACCGGTCTGAAAGCTTTGAATTATCCGCATTGCTATAAGAAAAAAGCATGTCTTACAAATAATTATAGTTCAGAGGCCTTATACCCGGCCTCATTAATCTCTTTAACGGCTTTGGCAATCAAGTCCTGACCATCGGCTTCAAATATTGCCTTTTTCCCGTTCAGGTCCACTGAAACATTGGAAATGCCGCTGATCCCCTCAAGAGTCCGCTGAACCATGCCGGAGCAGTGTCCGCAACTCATTCCGTCTACATTCAGGATTATTTTTTGTGGTCCCATTTTATCTCCTTCACTCAATTGTTGACTTATGTCCCAAGGCCTTTTCATGCCCTGCATGTAAAGATTAAAGTAAGGCTCAAACAATCTTCGTCAATCATAATTCAGCTTTGCTCCCTGCTTCGAGACAGTTGTGCGGCGTTTGCCGATGAAAAGGCAAGCAGTTTGATCGTTACTAGTCAGGGCGGAATACCCACAGAACCCTATGGCTATCTGATAAGCCATTAAATATTTTATTCAAGAAAATTCAACAATATTTCCTGACAATTTTAATTCAACCGATATTTCCAGAGTGTTTTTTATAATATAGAAAGACCATTTCGGCAGATTCTGAAAAAATTTATTTCCAGGGTTTAAACAGATTTTGCTTTGTCTCCAATATACCATGATGGGATTTTGTTTTTATTAATTTTGCTCCTTCCCATATACTTTACAAGCTGACCTGAATTTTCATTTGTCTTGCACCACAATATGTTGTAATTTGATTTTATCTGAAGTTCACCTGAGTTTTTTTCACCTGAGTTTTGCAAATTGTTCTTTTTAAAAATTACCTTGAAAATAAAGTATAATGGTAGAAGCATTGAGCAAAAATGAAGAATTGTGACTAATGCAAGAATTCATAACTTTGATAGATCAACAACGCACATGGAACAATGATGTCAGAAAAACCAACCTATCATAGAGGAGGGCACCTCAGCCTAACATGAACACCACACAAGCCATTCACCATTCGACACGAAATCTCAACAGGGTATTCATCGTAATAGCGCTTATTTTCGTTATTTACGTCTGTTTTTTTTCCAGGCTGTCCTGGCAAGAAGAAAAAGCCAACAAAATAAAAAACCTTAATGACATCATGGAGTTAGAAGCAAAGGCAATCGATACCTACCTCGTGCAATTAGAGAATAATATACTCGGGTTGGGCCAGGACATAATTGAACAAGCTGACCCGATCAACCTTGAGCAGGCTTTCATCTTGACCGGGCGATTCAAGGAAAGACACCCTGAACTTTATAATGTCACCTTTATTCGGGGAGACGGCCAGATACTGTTTGCAGCAACATCACCGCCCAGCCCGAAGCTTCCTACGCTTGCCATGCAACCATCGTTTATAAAATTCTGTGACGAACTGAAACTCGATAACCCAATCAGCGTGGGCCAACCGTTGGAAGGGGTGCTTACCCATGAATGGATAATTCCTCTTCGATATATGATCAATGACAGAGATGGCAGACCTGCTTATATTATCAGTGCCAATCTTCCCGTCGAAATGCTGCTGGATTTCTGGAAAGAGGCACCATTTACGAAGTCAGCGGCTCTCGGCCTCATGCGCGATGATGGATTTCTGGTCAGTCGTTATCCAGTGCCCGATAAATTGAAAATGGAAAAAATTTATGGGGAAGCAAGGACCGGCGCCCTGATCGGTTACCTAAGACAGGAGAACTTTCCGGCCAGTGGCTATGTGGAGGGGGCCAGCAGCCTGGAAGGACCGAATTTTTTAAATACGTTCCAGAGGCTGGATCATTTTCCGATCACTCTGTTTGTCGCAACACCTGTGTCGGAAATCTTTGAAGCTTGGTGGAACAAGGTCAAGACTCCGTATATGTTGACAACGGTTCTGCTGATCGGTATTTTTTTCTTCTACCAGCTTAGTTTCAGACGGGAGCAGGTCAGGGAAAAGGAACGCTGGCAGGCAAGCGAGGCTCTTCGCGAAAGTGAAGATCGGTTCAGAAAACTGTTTGAACTCACCGCTGCGGTTAAACTGATTATTGACCCAAATACAGGCAATATCGTTGAAGCCAACAAGGCAGCAGTTGAGTTTTATGGGTGGCCGATTGAAAAACTCAAACAGATGCGCATCCAGGATATCAATGCCCAACCCTCTGAAGTTGTGAAAAGTGAAATGGAGAAGACCGCATCTGAGAGTTCAAAAAGATGGGAATTTAAACATCGAAGGGCGGACGGGACTACCCGGGATGTGGAGGTGTTTAGTAGTAAAATAGAGGTAAGGGGGAAAGAATTACTTTATTCCATTATCCATGATATTACCCAACGTAGAATTGCAGAGGCAGAACTGCGGGAGAGTGAGGGAAAACACCGACTTTTGTTCGAGAGCGCAGGGGATGCAATCTTTATCCACGACGAGGGGGGCCGAATGCTCGCTGTCAACCAAATGGCTTGCAAACTACTCGGGTACGCCCATGCAGAAATGATGGCCATGAGAATCGACCAGGTAAACACACCGGAAGAATCAAAATATGCAGAGCATAGAATAAAAAGACTGATGGAAGATGGTCAGTTGACTTTTGAAACTTTATACCAGAGCAAGGATGGGTTGGATATTCCGATTGAAGTGAGTGCAAGACATATTACCTGGGAGGAGCAACGCGCGGTTATGAGTATCTGTCGTGACATCACCGAGCGCAAGAAGGCTGAAGAGCTCCTGCGTGACTCTCACTTTAGGCTGGAAGGCATTATCGAAGGTACCCATGTTGCCACATGGGAATGGAATGTCCAGACCGGAGAAACCGTTTTCAATAAAATCTGGGCACAGATCATCGGGTA
>JAIFMF010000156.1 GCA_020048635.1 Desulfobacula sp.
TTCTCCTAAGAAATTCTCTTTATTTCATCTGTTTCACAATTTCTGGTTTGAGTTTCTGATAGATTTCCTTTGCCTGGGTTGCGGCAAGACTCACGGCTTTTGATGTTACCGTTGCACCGGACATGGCATCAATGGCGCCGCCGTCCGCCTTAACGGCAAAATTGGTATCAAGCTTTTTTCCTGAAAACTGAGATACAAATGAAAGATTCTCTTTGGCCCTTGATCCGATACCCGGGGTTTCAGAATGGGTTGTGACCCTTACATCCACTATGCTATCGGTATCGAGACGGATCCCCACCATCAGTCCGACCGGCCCACCGAATCCTGAACCTTTTGTCTCAAAGGCAACGGCTTTTGAACCATCGGGGAGTTTTCCAGGGAAAACCTGCAATTCAATATTGTCCCCTTTAACAGTAAATCTTTCAGCCAGGGGGTCATTGGTGACCTCCGGGAAAATCCCTTTTATGGCAGGGGCTTTTTGAAATTTTAAAACCTGATTTTCGATCTGGACCTCTGTTTTTGATTTTACCGCTGCGAGAAGCCCGCCGGAAAAAGTTGTCAAAACCGTTAAAACAACAATCATATTCATCATTTCACGCATTGCGAACCTCCTTTCCCAACGCTTTGGGTCTGATGGCATCAATAAGAGGGTTCACAACATTTAATAACAGTATCCCCAGCACTGTGCCGTCGTCATAAGCTCCGATATTTCTCATGAGGATGATCATCCCCGCTGCACAGAATCCGAAAATCAGCATGGGAATCTTGTTGACCGGGGAGGATGAATTTTCAGGTGCCAGGAAGAAGGCCCCGAAAAGCGTATACCCTGAAAAAAGATGGATCATGGGACCTGCATATTTATCCGGGTTTGCCAGGTTGAAACAGAGGGATGTAAAAATAATCCCGATGATGAAGGAAACCGGGATTTCCCAGCGAACAAACCCCCTCAGAATGAGATACACCCCGCCGATGATCAGGCCGAGTCCGAAGGTGGTACCGATGGCGCCCACCTGTTTGCCCATCACAAGGTCGTTTAACGAAAAAAGGTCGGAAACCGCAAGGGCGCCTTTTGCTTTGACGGCTGCCAGGGGGGCAAGAGCGGTAAAATTGAAGTCATAATTGATATAGGCTGCATCAAAATCAAGATGGGTTGCCCATGAAAGTGTTAAAATGGCTATTCCAAGGAGGACCGGGTTGAACGGATTCGCCCCGATGCCGCCGTAAATCATTTTTCCGAGGACCACAGCCAAAAAAGTTCCGATGATGACCATCCACCATGGAGCTGTAGCCGGAAGCATCATTCCGAGAAAAAGGCCGATGACGGCAGAATCCAGGTCACCGATGGATGCTTTTTTTCCGGATGCCAGGGTTACGATGAGTTCCCAGGCCATGGCACTTGAAAGAGACAGGGCAAGAACACCCAGAGCGGGAGCCCTGAATTGAAAAAGACCGAAAATGACGGCCGGAAGAGCGGCCATCATGATGTTCAGGTTTGTCTTAAAAAGACTGTCTCCATCATGCCAGAAAGGCGCATGGGAAACGGTTAATTTATAGGGTTTCATTGGCAGTCTCCATTCAAGCATCTGCTCTAAGTTTTAACAGCTCGTGTTTTCCAAGCCGTATATATTGATAAATGGGGATTCTCGCCGTACAGACATAGGCACAAAGACCACATTCAATACAGGATAAAAGATCATATCTGTCTGCTGCATCTTCATAAAGGCCGGCTTCCAGATAACGGACCAGGATGTTAATCGGAATTTGGGCCGGGCAGACGTGGATACATTTTCCACAATTCACGCAGGGGTTGCCCGACAGTTCCGCGATATTGGTTTTGTCCTGGACGATCACCGTATCCATATCCGGTTGAACCGGGTGATGGATGGTATACGTTGCAAACCCTTTCATGGGACCGCCGATGACAATTCTATCCTGTTCATTGGCTTGAATGCTGAATGCATTGAATATTCTTCGCAAAGGTGTTCCAATGGTTGCCGTAACTCGATAGGGAGTTCCCTGTTTGCCGATAACCGTCAGGACTTTTTCATGGCAGACTGTTTTTGTTTTATATGCACGGGCGAGAGAAACCACAGCCTCAGCCGTCATAAAACAGATGCCCATGTCTTCCGGTTTTTTTCCTGCCGGCAGAACGATATTCAAATGGTCTTTCAGGATCATCTGGGGGAGATTGGAGGGATAAATCGTGGACGTTCTGAACACCTCGGCTGTGGTGATATCGGCTTTGATAGTCAGGTTTTCCGGAATTGTGATACAGAATCTGGAGACGGGGGTAATCCGTTTTAAAACCTGTATTCCTTCTTTTATCTCATCCATGAATCTCAACGCTATATATTGATGGGTGGTGGATAAAAGATCCGTATCCCCACAGGTGATGACAATGGTATTGATTTTCATGCCGGGATCGGCCAGTGTTTTCAGCGGCGGCGCCCCCGGCAGTGTTCTCAAGTATTCATCAGCCGAGGTAATGGTGTCCTTTAGTTCATATCTCAGCGCATCAGTCCCGGCTGTCAGTCCCGGATCGGTGTTGATGACAAGATAGGTGGAGGTATTGCCGAAATCATCTGAATAGGTGTCTATGACCTTTATGGTGCCTGCCACGGGAGAAACCGTATATTCCTCACTGTCTTTGTAAAGATAGAGTTTCTCCCCTTTTTCAACCTTATCTCCAGTCTTGATCAGGGGTTCCCCGGCACTGTCAATGAGGTCATGCAACAACAGGATAAGGTTGGAAGGCACAGGTATCAGCTTCGGCTCTTTTGGATCAGGCTCTGGAATATCGTAGCCGAGCTTGGGTCGGGTCAATGCGAAAAATGGTCGTTTAATCATAATAAAGTCCTTGTTTTGTAAAAAGCCTTGTTCATTTTATTATAGGTAATAAGGGTCTGGAAAATTTATTAACTATAATGAATGACACGAATTACATTCTACCGGACCGGAGCCACGTTCTTCATGGCAGCCCTTGCACTGGGAATGAAATGCATCAGCTCGTGATGGCATATTCTCATCACCTGTTTCCTGATGACACTGACTGCAGTTGTAGGTTCCATCATCGTTATGATGGCAGTCAAGGCAATCCAGAGAATAATTGCCGATGTGTCCGGAATGGGTGAATAAAACTTTGCCGCCTTTGTTCTGAAACATCAAACGTATCGGTTCTTCAGGCGCAGGAGGTTTAAACGAGGCATAACAGATGATTCCGGTGACCAGAAAGATGACCATCATCAGTATTGCTATTTTTAGGTCTCGTTGTGATGTCATAATACTTCTCGCTTAATCTAAAGGGTTAGAGTTTACTCGACAAACCCACAACTAGGGAGCGGTTATATTATACAATATCTATGTTGGCAAGGAATTTTTGTTAAAAAATGATACAGTTTTGCTGAATGGCGGATGATTTTTTTCTGACAAGGAAAGGTTTGTAGGATTCATTGGTTGAAAGTGTCCGGCTTTTTTTCCGGATAATGAAAAAAGCGATGCAAAAAAAGATTATTCCTGTGACAAGGGACAGAATGGATGGATCCATATCAAAAGAAGGAGCGATGCTGTTGCCGATCAAGGCCCCTGTGATCAGAAGAATAACAGGAAATACATATAAAAGGAAAGTGACAACCAGCAAGGGCTTTGTTTCAAGCCCGATAACCACCTGGTCCCCTTTGTTAACATTCAGGGTGTTTTTAACCGCTATCATCATTTCCTTTTTGCCGCTATGGGAGGTTCCACAATTGTCTTTGGAAGAACAGGATTCGCAGGTGCCGGATCGTATTGTTCTGATCCAGGCAAGAGATGGATTTACATCGGTTACAATTCCATTTTCAGTGATCATGAATTAGAAGCTTCTTATCAGGCTACAATATTTACAATCTGGCTTTTTTCAGATGCCTTTGCAACATTCTGTGTGCCCTGATCGGAAGAGGGCGGTGCAGATTGTTTTTCCGATGTCGCAGGGTTTGTCTCTGAAGCCATTCTCGCTTTTGCTTCCTCAGTGATGGTGACTTCAAAAGCCTTCTGGGGGGCATTGGTATTTTCTTTTGTCAGTTCGGTTTTCGATGCTTCAAGATTCTGGTTTTGAAGCATTGTTTGATCAACCGGCGGAGTTGTCTGGGTGTTCGTGTATGCTGAAACTCCTCTTAAACTGCTAATATCCATGATTTCTCCTCCTTAGTGTGAATGTCCTTTTTCTTGTAATAGAGAATAAACCTGTTGTGGAATGATGTCAATTTTTTTTAATGCTTTTTTCTTGACAAAAAAAAAGGACTGATATAATGTCACGGGGTCTTTAAAAAGGCGATGCTCCCCAGTAGCTCAGTTGGCAGAGCAATTGGCTGTTAACCAATGGGTCCGCGGTTCAAGTCCGTGCTGGGGAGCCAACAAAATCAATAAGATCCCGGTGAGGTAGCTTACCGGGATTTTTTATTTCTTTCGGCATTGCATTGGGCATTGGGTTTTAAGGGTTAATGTCAAATAAAAAAAAGATTTACATAACCTTTTATATGAAACACTATAACCTTGCAAAACGAATTATTTCCTTTGCATCTTTTTTCAATGCTTTTTCCAACACAGAAAGCTCCTTTTTTGATGTCCCCGGTAAGGCCTGGATTGTGATTTTATCCAATTAATCAGCGATATATCATCATTTTGATTGTGATATATACCTATATTTGTTTTATCCCACCGGCCGTCATATCAGCCGGAGATGGGTAGAAGGTTGTTTAAATAAGGTCCGGCAGGATCCCAGGCTTAAATTCCCCGTTCTTTTAAAAATTGGCACGGATCATGCTCTCAGAAAGGTGTGAAAGAATAAAAAAGTAACCCTTATCTGATTTTCGTTCTGTCGTTTTTTGTTCTGGGTTTGGCCGGAAAATTGCCGGCACAGGAAAAAGAACCCCGTATGACAGGGTTGCCGGAGCTGACGCAAGAGGAATTGGATTGGCAGAATAAGCATATGTTGAAGGTCAAAAAGGTCAAGCTGAACGAGCTGGGCCATGAACGGATGAATCAGTGGCGGGAGCAAAAGGGGAGAAAAGCCATAGAAAAAGGTCGGATTCCGGTTTCAGAAAAAGGCAGGGAACTTGAAGTGACGACGGGAGCGGAAGCTTCGATAGACAGTCAATCAGTAGTGCCTGAGGCAGATATTCCAGGCTCAGTGGATAACAGTCAATTAAAGTTTTTTCCCCCTATTCGGTCCCAGGGGTCTCTGAATTCCTGCGGCAGTTTTAGCGGGGTGTATTATACCATGACTTATATGTACGCCATGGCAAAGGATCTGGATGCTAAAAACGGCGGGGATGCATATCGGCTCAGTCCCAAATGGGCCTATAACATGGTCAATGGTGGGGAAAATGTCGGAAGCTGGTATTACTGGGCTTATGAAATCGGGCAGAAGCACGGAATTGCCACCTGGACTGAATTCCCCTATGACGCCAATTACCGGGCATGGAATCTCAACCCGGCGACATGGGAAGATTCGCTTTACCGGCGCTTCGATCAGTACGGTATGATAATGGATACGGATAAAGATACTGGAATTGCCCAGGTTAAACAGATGCTTTTAAACGGGTATATCCTCAATATCCCGACCTATATCAATTCATGGGTCTGGCAGACAATCGGCAATGATCCGGCCACCACTGATGATGATGCCTTTGTCGGGAAAAAAGCCGCAACCTGGGTAAATGGGACAAACGGGTATCATGCCATGACCGTAGTGGGGTATAATGATAGTATCTGGGTGGATATTAACGGCAATGGTATTGTGGATAACGGTGAAAAAGGGGCTTTCCGGATTGCCAATTCCTGGGGAACGGGATGGGGTGAAGCAGGTTTTGCCTGGATGTCCTATGATGCTCTGAAAAATCCTTCAGCAGTTACCGGAGGTCCCTCAACGGGACGGGTATATGGCTGGTCTCCGGCAAGAGCTCACTGGGTTACGGCAAAGCCTGATTATGAACCAAGAGTGATTGGAAAATTTACTTTAAACCATCTGAAACGAAATCAGATCCGCATGACTCTTGGTGTTTCAGATACAAACCAGTCCGTTCCCTCTTCCGTATGGATACCGGAAATGATTTACAACCAGGGCGGTGCTTATGCGTTAAATGGAACAACCACTGCTGTGGATGGGACCTTTGTCTTTGATCTTTCAGACATGATCCCATCAGGCGGCGGGATCAGGAGCTATTATCTGGGGGTGGAGGATAATACGACCTTGGATCCTGCCGTCCTGAAATCTTTTGTTCTGATTGATGCTGCTAACGGCTATGTTGAGGTTGCAAGCGGTGAAGCTCCGGTATCTGCAGACGGCAATAAAGTGTATGCGACAGTGGATTATAATTTTAATGACGGCAACCTTGCGCCGGAAGCAGTGGCAGATGCATCGGTCATTTCCGGTATGGCACCGTTGCCGGTTGGATTTGACGGTTCTTTTTCAAGGGACAATGACGGCAACATCGTATCATGGCAATGGGATTTTGGAGACGGCACATCAACACAAGGTGCGGTTGTAGAACATGTATATACCAAAGCCGGTATTTTTACGGCTACCCTGACCGTGATGGACAACCAGGGTGCCACCGCCTCTGACAGTGTGGTCATTGAAGTACTGCCCGACCCTTCAAAAGTGGTTTTTATTTCGGACATGAGAGCTACTCTTTACAGTACGCGGACATCTCGGTATGCAGAGGTCCAGATAACCCTTGTGGACAAGAACTCAAATCCGGTTCCCGGCGTAACGGTCAGCGGTGCGTGGTCGGGTCTGGTATCCGGGGGCGCTTCAGGAGTCACCGCTTCTAACGGCACCCTTATATTCACTTCAAAAAAGACATCTAAAAAAGGAACCATTACTTTTACCGTCAATAATGTATCCATTTCAGGGTATACTTACGATAAGAGTCTGAATGTAATTTCATCAGTCAGTATTCCGGCGGGGACACTGTAAAGGAACTTTATTAAGAACGCTGGCCCGGACAGCTTCTGTCCGGGCTGGAATTCTGATGGGCTTTTATTGTTTTGTTGTAAATATTTTAAAAACTGAAATTTTTAAAATCAGGGTTTATTGAGCTTTATATCCTACTTGCTGTAAAAAAAAACCACAAGACTCCCGGTATGATAGCACACTGGCTAACCTACAGGTCGAAATCAATCAATTCCCTGCAATGATAATAATGGGCATAGATCACCTTTACAAATATGCTTTCAATTCCATAAAAACTTTCCGGTGCTCCGGTCTGCTGGCTTTCATATCGGAGCTTGCCCCTTTCGAAATTGACTGGGCATCTGACTGGGTATCCGGCCATGCAGCATAACATTTCTTGAAATTTTCAAACAGAAGTTATAAAAGCATAATTCCTGGCAGCACATATCAATCAATGGCGGGATAAAAAAACAGATCGTTAAAGGAACAGGGCAAATTGATGAAGATTATATTCCAAACAAGAAAAACTTTAAGGTTCAGATGCCTGATCATTTCCATGTGTTTTATAGTCATGGGCTATGGCTGTGCCTTTCATCCGCAGGGAACGCGTGAACTGGAGGAAGCTGGCCAGATCAACGATCAGAACAAACTCGCCGACATTGCCATTACAGACATCAGAATGGATCAGCGAAAAGCGGCTGTTGAAAAAATTATGGATCAGAATTTACTGGCCAAGGTTGCACTTTTATCAGATGAAGAAATAAGCCTCGCCGCCATTGAAAAAATCTCTGACCAGGAGATCCTGGCAGATATCATTGTTCAAAAAAGATATAAGCTGTTTTCAAAACCAATGATCGAAAGGATTACCGATCAGCAGGTCCTGGCAGATATCGCCCTTAAAGCCAGTGATTCTGAGTCAGGCAGGGCTGCCATTGAAAAATTAAACGATCAGCCGATTCTGGCAAACCTGACCATTGAAAAAGATCTGCCTGAAGAAATGCGAATGACAGCCATCAGTAAAATTGATGACCAGCAACTTCTGACAAAGCTCATTACGAACGCTGATTTTGATCCTGGCACACAGGAGGTGATCTTCAGAAAAATCAATGATCCTAAGCAGTTAGTGATTATTGCACTCTCCATTCAGCCCGAAAATATGAAAATCGGCGTCAACGCAGCCCAGCAGATAGCTGATCCGTCCGATCTGTTCAGAATCGTGATGGAATCTCAAAATGTCGTTGTCCGCCGTGTTGCCTATCTCAAACTGAATGATCACAAGCTATTGGCAAGGCTTGCCAAAGAGCCGAAAGACCCGGCGGTAAGAATTGCAACGGCTCTGCGCCTGGGCAAGACAACATGGAAAGAAATCATGGGCCAGGCAACCCAAAATACACTTTATTCCGGAGATGTCATTGGAGCTATGGTGCTGGCCTTTTCCGACCCGGTGATGAAAAATTCCTTAGTGCCGGTCCTTGCTGCGTATTTCAGGAAAGCTGATACATCCAGACTCCCGGAACTCGTCTTTCTCTTAAATCTTTACGGTACAAGGGCCCTTGCTGAAGATTATCTTTACTGTGGAAACGATGAACTCAGAAATGCAGGAGAAAAATGGCTGCTAAACAATGGCATGAGACCCCATCTTTCAAGAAAGGGCAAGGTATCCCACCGGCTGCACTGGGGTCGAAAAAAATAAAGATTCTCTTACTTTACTTTCATTGTTTTTGACTTTGAAACTCTATTCATAATCTCCCGTATGTTAGTAGACTGCTAACTTACCGGTTCAATGTCAATCATTTTCCCGCCCTGATAATAAAGGACATAGACTCTTTTGCCGCCTTCATAACTGATTTCAATTCCGTGAAAGTTTTCCGGCCTTCGCCGCCTGTTGCATAACCCGAGAGGTTGGTTTTGATGATAAACTCAATCGGGTTCATGGGTTTTTCCATCCATTTTCTGGATAAATTCGTGGGACACGCCGCCCATCATATTTTCAAAGCTGATTTCCCGGATCACACAGTTAATGTCTGTGGGGTTGATGCCGGTATGGGAATGAATGATGGAGATGAGTTTTTTTAAAAATGTTGCTTTCAGTTCTTTTGTCCGGCCATGGACCATGGTCGTTTCGACAAAAATAAATCTTTGATCACGGGAGCCATGGGAACTGCGGTTTTCAGGCGGGGATTCATAAAGAATCACCTGGCCGACAGGGTCCGGGATTCCCAGTATGTCCGGGATGGCTTTTCTGACTTCAGCCACAAGATTCTTTCGTTTCTCAAGAGGCATTGACGGGGTTGTATGAATGATAACCATAGGCATATTTTTTCTCCAGAGCTATACAATTGTTGTTGATTCATCCTAATCTGTATCAGAATCGAAAATCCGTGTAAAGGTGATTGACGCATTCATTCAAATGGGGATTTTGCAATGACTACTGTGATATTGTCTTTAGCGCTGGCATCAGGTCCCGGCAGCCGATATATTGTTCCAGCACATTTTGGGAATAATGGGTTTTGGCTTCTTTCTTTGAAAGCTCGTTTTCTTTTATTAAAAACCGGGCCAGGATTTGATCCTGGGTCATCTGTGTCAGTTTTTGATTTTTGATAGGAATTTGAGAATTCTTGATAAATATGCTTTGATTTTTCTTTTATCATCAAGTATTTATTATTAATAAGGATTAAATAGGCTTCCAAATAATTAGAGATAAAAAAAATGAGGAAATTATGAAAATAGATGATACCAACATTGACATCATACGAGAATTAAAAAACGGAAAACAATCTTTTAAACGAATTGCCGACAAACTCTCTATTACGGAAAATACGGTCCGATCAAGGGTGAACAACCTTCAGAATGAAGGAATTCTTGAAATCTGCGGCCTTGTTGATCCTGAAAAGCTGCCGGATCACCGCGTGGTCGTCATCGGGATCAAGCTTTCTGAAATGAACCTGGTTGAAAAAGGTGAGGAAATCAGTAGACTGAAAGGGGTTATTTCCGTCAGTGTTGTAACGGGACGCTTTGATCTCTTAATCCTTGTCCTTTTCAAAAAAGATTTCGGCCTGCTTGAATTTTACACCGAACAAATTTCAAAAGTTGTGGGAATAAGGTCTGTGGAAACGTTTGTGGTCTACAAATCCTATAATCTGAAAGTTCCTTATATTTTTTGATCATCACATGGGCCTTATGAAAAATTATAAACTCAAAGAGCAGGAACGCAGGAAAAAAGAAATATACAAGATTGCTACAAAAACCTTGTGGCAAAAAGGATATGACAAGACCACCATCCGGGATATTGCCAAGGCAACGGAAATGACGACGGCTGGCCTTTATTATTATTTTAAAAGCAAAGAAGAACTTTTATTCCAGATTCTGGACAGTCATATGGATGATATGATTGCGGGCATCGAAAAAATTTCTTGTGATGGCCTTGATCCCATGGATATTATCAATAAATATATCCATTACCAGGTAGACACCTATTGCAACGACAGATTCCGGACCCGATTAATTCTCAGTGATGATGACTGTCTGACCGGTGAATGGTACGGTCAGATCAAAGAAAAGCAGAGAACCTACCTCCTGTTCTGGAGAAAGGTGATAGAAGCCTATTGCTTGAAAAATGAACTTTCAACGAAGAATATCGCCATTGATGCCCATTGCCTGGTGGGGATGTGTTCCTGGATTTACCGGTGGTATGATCCCAAAGGCGAGATAAGACCTGAAACCCTGGCTTTGAAAATATGTGAAACCTTTCTTTTCGGTCTCACAAGTAAAGGCAAACTCTCTTCCCCAAAAGCATAGAAATGCGGGAATCCACCAAATTGGATTCCCACATTTTTTTCCTATCTTATGAGATTTTCAGGATCACTGCTGCGCCGCAATCTCCTGCTGCACACCCGGTCCATAGAAAATAACCGCCGCCTGCCATCACCGTTTCTTCGATTCCTTCGATGATCAGTCGTGTGGCCGTGGGGCCCTGGGGATGACCAAAAATTAATGATGACCCGTAATTATTAAAACCAAATGCATCAACCCCCATCTCCTTTGAAAAGAACAGATCGTTCACGATGAACGGGTTGTGGGTTTTGATCACCTTCATGTCCTTTATGGATAACCCGGCATTTTTAAGGGCCATACGAGTGGCAGGAACCGGCGCTGCCGGCATATAGCCTTTTCTTTCTCTGGCATAACCATAGGCGACCACCTGGATGGTGATATTCGGGTCTGCACTCCATTCACGGGCTTTCTGGGCAGTCGTTACAAGAATACCTGCATTGCCGTCCGCCGGATGCGTCTGGGCACCGAAACTTAATACTCCGCCCGGAATGGTCGGGTTCAGAGCGGCAAGCCCCTCTTTGGTGGATGCCATGATGCCTTCATCTTTTTCCACCATCACGGTTTTCTTTTTTGAAATCCTGATTTCAGCAGGGCGCATATACCGTTTCTGGAATGCCCGGTCATTCTCCGTGCCCATGAGGTATTGCTCATACCGCCGCAATACCAGCTCGTCACATTCTTCCTTTGTAAACCCGTTTTCCCGGGCTACATTTTCAGCGGTTTCCACCATTTTTTTACCGGTATTGGGATCTGCGTTGAAATTATCCATATTCCAGTTTTCAGAAATGACTTCTCCTCCCGGGCCGTTGGGATTTGGCCAGATGGTGTGGGGACCGTTGGATGTCCGATCCGTGGTCAGCACATAGGGAGTCTCATACAGGCCGCTTTCAATTCCCATGGCCGCAA
>JAIFMF010000210.1 GCA_020048635.1 Desulfobacula sp.
GAAAGAAAATTTCTTTTGAAAGGAGAGGCATGGCGGGCCCTTGGACATCCGGTCCAATATCGCCAGGGATATCTGACCCGTTCAAAGGAGCGGACGGTCCGGGTTCGCAGGGCGGGTGAAAAAGGATATCTGACCATCAAGGGGATCAGCCGGGGGGCTAAACGGACGGAATATGAATATGAAATCCCGAAAGAGGATGCCACTGCCATGCTCAAAGACCTTGTTGAAAAATCCATCATTGAAAAGGATCGATTCCGAATTGAATACAACGGGTTAACCTGGGAAATTGATGAATTTTTCGGGGAAAACCAGGGATTGATTCTTGCCGAAGTCGAGCTTGAGTCGGAAGATCAAAAAATCGAACTGCCGGACTGGATCGGAAAAGAAGTTACCCATGACCCAAGGTATTATAATTCCAATCTGGTCACCCACCCCTATTCAAAATGGTGATTCAATTCAGACGCACCATTGCAATTCCTATAACCGCCCTTTCTGAATAATGGCGATCAGGAGCCAGATTCCAAGAACGGCCGCTGCAACGAATCCTGCAATTCCGATGACGGATACCCCGAAAAGGATGGGTGGGACGTTAGAATTGATAACAATGGCAGAGCCCAGAATGAGCGCCGCTATAATGATTGAAAAAGAAATCCGGTTGCTCGTCTGATCCTGATTGTTCAGCAGTTTGTCAAGGTTTTCGATTTTGATACTGACCGAAAGCTTCCCGGATTTTGTCAGCCGCATGATCTCAACAGCATCTCCGGGGAGGCTCTGGAGCAGCCGGTAAGACTCCCTTGCAAGCCCCATGACGTCTTCTGCAATCCTTGAAGGTTTGAGTTTTCTGTATTTTGCAGCCGTCACATAGGGGATGGCATGGAAAATAATGTTAAATTCAGGATCAAGGAGCCTGGCCACACCTTCAATGGAGATAAAGGCCTTCATCATCAGGAAAAAATCCGGCGGTATCCGAAGCTTATGAGCAGCGCACAGCTCAAGGAACTGGTTCAGCATCTTGGCGGTTTTGATATCTTTTAGCGCCTTTGACAGGTGCAGGGATACAAAATGGGAAGCATCTTTTTCAAGCCGGGACAGATCCGGCTGGATTTCATATTCTGTGAGTTCGCAGAGGAGCCTGGCCGTAAGCTTGTGATTGCTCACGGCAATGCTGTGGATGATGTCCACAAAAACTTCCCTCGTGGTTTTGTCTACAAATCCGGTCATACCGAAATCCACAGGGCAGATACGGTTTTTCTCCAGGATAAAGAGATTGCCCGGATGAGGGTCGGCATGAAAAAAACCATGCTCGAACACCTGCTTCATGATAAAATCAGCGCCCCGTTGGGTAATGAGCTTGCGGTCAAGCCCGGCAGAATCAATGGCGGTTATGTCATCGGCCTTGATCCCGTTTATGTACTCCATGGTCAGAACCCGCTCACTGGATTCTGCCGTAAAGACCCCCGGGATATGGATGGTCCGGTCATCTTTAAACTGTTCCGCCATCCGTTCCATATTGGAGGCTTCAATGGAATAATCCAGTTCTTTTTCAAGGGTCCTGGCAAATTCTTCAACGATCCTGACCGGGTTGAAAACGGCGACCTCTTCAATATTGTTTTCCATGATAGAGGCCAGATGTTGAATGATTTCAAGATCTATTTCAATGGTCTTTCTTATACCGGGCCGCTGAATTTTAACGGCAACCGGTTCATTGTCCTTGATTCTTGCCAGATGAACCTGGCCGATGGAGGCACTGGCAAAAGGGGTTTCTTCCATTGAAATGAAAACCTGGTCACAGGGCAGGCCGAATTCAGATTCAATAATGGTTTTGACATGTTCAAATTCAAAAGGGGGAACATGGTCCTGGAGCCTGGCAAGTTCATTCAGAAGATCCACTGGGATCAGGTCCGGCCGGGAAGACAGAACCTGGCCCATTTTGATGAAGGTGGGGCCGAGCTCTTCCAGCGCCATCCTGATCCGCTGGTTATTGGACAGCTTTTCAACTTTTTCATGCCGGGTGACAAAGGGGATAAGCTGAAGACCGGATTCAATATAGCGGTCAATATTCATGGCATGAATAATGTTTTCAAAGCCATATTTCAAAATAACGCCAATGATCTGCTGATACCGCCGAAGATGACGGTATCGCTTGCTCACCCGGCCAATGGTTTTGATGCTCAGCATAAGGGGCCGATCATCAGTCTGTTATTCATTGGACAGTTTTTTGGTCAGGGCATCCATCCGTTCGTTAAGGGCTTTGATATCAGACCGGGACGGCAGGTCCAGTTTTTTTAGTATTTTTTCAATAGTGACCTCCACTTTTTTGTCAAACCCTTCCTTTGCCTCTTCATATTTCTGTTCGCATTCTTTTAGAAATTCCCTGGCTTCGTCCTGGTCCATTCTGGATTTTTCAGCAAATTCCTTTGCCAGTTCCTCAATCTCTTTTTTTGATCGTAAAGCCAGGCCCACACCGGTCAACAGGGTTTTTTTCAGATATTCAAACATACTCCCTCCATTTTATTTTGATCCGAATGAGACTTCCAGGATATCTTCCACGCTGGTGTCCCCTTCAAGGATGGCATCCATTTTACCATAGGCAGACGGCAAAAGGGTATGAATAAAAAATTTAGCAGATTCAATCTGTCCGGCATAAAAAGCAGCCTCTTTATTTTTCTGCACTGCATTCCGGACCGCATCCTTCTCCAGGCTCCCTGCCTTTTCTGCGAGTTTGGGCGCAGCAATGGAGGCCCGCCACAGGTGCATCCAGGCAAAAGTAACGTCTCCTGTCACTTCAAGGAAAGGATGGGCAAACGCATAGGCGTTCAGCACTTTTTCCGATCTTGACCGCTGTCCGATATCCTTTGCCAGTGCTTCAAGCCGTGATACGGCATGGGTCACTTTTTCAACCAGGCCCTGAATCCCATCGATTTTTTTTGCGTCTTCAATGGTTTTTTTCATCTGGTCTAAAAAATAATTAAAGCTTTCCCCCTTGTTCATGGACAGTTTTCTTCCCAGAAGGTCCATGGCCTGGATGCCGTTGGTGCCTTCATAGATCATGAATATCCGGCAGTCCCGCATGAGTTGCTCCACCGGGTATTCACAGATATAACCGTACCCGCCGTAAATCTGAACTCCGTGGGAACAGACCTCAAGGGCCTTGTCCGTCACATATCCCTTGACAATGGGGGTCAGCACCTCAATGAGGGCGCTGGTGTCGGCTTTGAGTTTTGCATCATCAGTGGTGTGAACAATGTCGGAACAATTGCCGTAATAATAGATCAAAGACCGCATGCCTTCGGTATAAACCTTCATGTTCAGAAGCTGGCGTTTGACATCCGGGTGCTGGATAATGGTCACATCCTCAGCTTCCGGGTTTTTTCCGGCCAGAAGATGCCGGCCCTGGACCCTGTTTCTGGCATAGTCAAGGGCGTACATATAAGACGCCGAAGCCACGGCAAAGCCCTGCATGCCCACAAAGGCCCTTGCTTCATTCATCATCCGGAACATTTCCGGCATGCCCTTGTTTTCTTCGCCCAGAAGGGTGCCGATGCAATCCCCTTTTTCGCCCAGGGAAAGAGAGGCCGTGCTATTGCCGTGAATGCCCATCTTATGTTCAAGCCCGGTGCAGACCACATGGTTGAACTCCCCCAGGGACCCGTCATCATTGACATGGTATTTGGGAACCAGGAACAGGGAGATCCCTCTGGTTCCGGCCGGTGCGCCTTCAATCCTTGCCAGCACCGGGTGGATGATATTGTCGCAGAGATCATGTTCCCCGGCAGAGATAAAAATTTTAGACCCTTTGATGGAATAGGTGCCGTCTGCGTTTCTGACGGCCGAAGTGGTCAGGGCCCCTACATCGGAACCGGCCTCAGGTTCTGTCAAAAGCATGGTCCCACCCCAGTCGCCTGCAAACATTTTTTTCATATACCGCTTTTTCTGATCTTCAGTACCAAAGGCTTCCACCAGCTTGGCCGCCCCGTGGGTCATGCCGTAATAGAGCATGAAAGCGGAATTGGCGCCGATCATATATTCAAGGGCCGCACACCCGACAAGCCTCGGCATCCCCTGGCCGCCGACCTCCGGGTCATCACACATGGCCAGCCATTCCCCTTCACGGAAAAGTTTCCATGCCCGTTGAAAGGATTCCGGAACCGTGACCTTGCCGTTTTCAAGGACGCACCCTTTTTCATCCCCGTCCTTGAACGTGGGAAGAATCTCCTTGATGGCCAGGTTCCTGGCTTCAGAAACAATGAGATCAATTGTTTTTTTATTGAATTCATCAAAGGACTCGTGTTCCACTCTTTTGATCTGTTCAAAAAGAACAAAGTCCACATCCCGTCTGTCAGCGATCAGTTGCGCCATCTATCTGTCCCCCTTTTTATATCATTTTATAAATTATGTGTTGAATCATACCCCCATTTCCTAAGCAAAATAAGCTGTATTGTCAACGGGAGACCCTGAAAAAAAACTTTGGTTGTTGTTACCGGTTTTATGAATGATTAACAAAACCGTCAATATTCGCAATGGCATCTTGATTTATTTCTTGCAATACCGGACTAATGATAAAAATGCTATTGATTTGTCTTTGAGGGCGAGGGGAATGATGGAGATGAAATATAAGGGTAGAAAAGCATTATTTGTTGCAGTGACTATTTATTTGCTGGGTGTTGTTGTTGTGATGGGCGGCTGGCTGAACGTTTCACAGCACGAAAGTTTGAGCGAATTTGACAAGCGGCTTTTGGTTGCTGCCGAAGCACTCCCCGGATTGCTGCCCAATGATTTCCATGACCGCGCCCTTAACAAGGACAGTATCGGACCTGAGGAAGATCAGCGCAATCTTGATAATTTGTCGACCCATGCACGCAGCGGGGGGTTTGCATACCTTTATACCTATGTAATGGATAAAGGACAGATTTACTTTACCGCCTCAAGCTATACTGATGAAGATGTTGCAAAGGACAAGGTCAGCCGATACTGGACAGTTTACCCTGAAGGCGATAAGTCTTATTTTGATGCCATTAACGCCACGGAGCCGGTTTTTGTCACCGCATCAGACCGCTGGGGGTCGTTTCGAACCGTTCTGATTCCACGGCGATCACCAACCGGCAATCCTTATGTGATCGGTGTCGATATTGATATCAGTGAAATCGATAGAACCCTATGGAAAAAGGTTCTCTGGATATTGGTCGCGGCCTTTTTGCTGCTGCTTTTTGCAGTGCCCATTGCCATCACTCTGCGGCAAACACTGGTGTCCGTTAACAACGATCTGGAACAGAGGGTAGTTGAACGGACTACAGAATTGTTAAAAATAAACCAACGATTTCAAGACGAAATTAGAAACCGTAACGCAACTGAAGAAAAGTATCGGCTCCTTTTTGAGAACTCTGTCGAAGGCATTTATCAGGCTTCTCCAGAGGGCCGGTTTATTGCTGCCAACCCTTCCTTTTTAAGGATCTTCGGGTTCAATTCACTGCAAGAGCTTTTTGAGCATTTCAAAGATATCGACAAAGAACAATATCTGAATCCCGAGGATGGGGTTACCTTCAGGAGAATCGTTGAGACGGAAGGGGTTATCAGGAATTTTGAGACACAACTCCGCAGGAAGGATGGAACCCCCATCTGGGTTTCCCTGAATTCCAGGGCAGTAAGGGACCATACGGGTGCTTTACTTTGCTTTGAAGGTTTCATGCAGAATATCACAGAGCGAAAGCAGGCTGAAGCAGAGCAGGAGAAACTTCAGACACAGTTGATCCAATCCCGGAAAATGGAAACCATTGGAACTCTTGCCGGCGGTATAGCTCATGATTTCAATAATATCCTGTCCGGTATCCTCGGGTATGCACAGTTGGCGGAGATGAACCTCGGCAGTCCTGTAAAGATCAGATCATACCTGTCACAGATCATCAAAGGCGCTCATCGAGCTGCGGATCTGACCCAGCAGATTCTGATCTTCAGCCGTCAGACAGAATATGAAAAACAACCCTTAAGTCTATCTCTTGTCCTCAAAGAAGCCTTGAAATTATTACGATCGTCCATTCCTTCCACCATTGACATCACTGAAAGCATTGCATCCAAATCAAAAATACTTGCCGATCCGACCCAGATGCATCAGGTGATCATGAACCTTTGTACAAATGCCTATCATGCCATGGGTGAAACGGGCGGGATGCTGACGGTCCGGCTAAATGAGAAATCGGTTTCAGGGGGAAGGGATGTCTTTGACCAGGATATAAAAGAAGGGCTCTATCTTGAACTTGAAGTGACGGATACGGGTCACGGGATGGATGATGAAATTTTGAAAAAGGCTTTTGACCCTTATTTTACAACGAAGGACATTGGCAAGGGCACAGGCTTTGGCCTGGCCCTGGTCCATGCCATTGTTGAAGAGCACGGCGGTCATATTAAAGTACACAGCCGTGTTGGAAAAGGCGCTGGTTTTTATATCTATCTGCCGGTTATCGCGGATCAGGATGCAACCCGTCAGGCAGACATAAAAAATGAGAAAACATATCAGGGTGGATCAGAAAGGCTCATGGTGGTGGATGATGAAGAAGATATCCGCACCATCCTTCAGGTATTTTTAACCACCATCGGCTATCAGGTCAGCATATTTGAAAACGGGGCCAGAGCGTTTAAAGCCTTTCAGGAAGACCCGGATCAATTTGATCTCATTGTAACGGATATGACCATGCCCCAGATGACCGGGGGAGAGCTGGCAAAAAAAATAATCAGCATTCGTAAAAATTTTCCGATTATCCTGTGTACCGGTTACAGCGAAACGGTTTCAGAAGCCCACGCCCTTGAAATCGGAATACGTAGATATCTCACAAAACCTTTGTCCAATGACGATCTTGCCGTATCGATCCGGGAAGTA
>JAIFMF010000142.1 GCA_020048635.1 Desulfobacula sp.
AATTTTATGAGCACCTTTTACTCTATCGTCAATACAGAGAAGTCTTAAAAAAAAAGGCAATCGAAAAAAATTCTCAAAATGTATCGATAGCCGGAAAATATTTTTATTGGAAAAGGATGCAAAAGGATATATTGTCAAGCGGCTGACATGGGGTATGAGGATCGGAGATAGTGGCGCGATTCTGAAGGACAGGCTTTATTGATAATTGAGAATTGATAAATAGAGATTTTGATGAAAAAAATTTTACTGACCCTGATGATCATTCTATTCAATGCGGCCGATGTTTTTTGCGATGCATATGAAGATACGTTAAAAGATGCCGAACAGGGAAAAGTCGATGCCCAATATACTCTTGGATTAATGTATGATCAGGGCAAAGGCGCTCCTCAGGATTATCAGCAGGCTGCATATTGGTATGAAAAGGCCGCCGAGCAGGGATTTGATAAGGCCCAAGTCAATCTTGGGGCCATGTATGTTGATAATCAAGGCGTTACCCAGGATTACAAAAAGGCTGTACATTGGTTTGAAAAAGCGGCGGAACAGGGCGATGCCATGGCTCAATACAATCTTGGAATGATGTACAGCCAGGGCAAAGGCGTTCCGCAGGATCTCAAACAAGCCTATGTCTGGTTGAGTTTAAAATCAGCACAGGAACACGAGAAAACAAGTGAAATGAAAGATCTTATCGCTAAAAACCTTACACCTCAGCAGTTAACCGAAGCTCAGGAACTGGCGGCAAAAAAGCAGTATCACATAGAGCATCCGTTCGAATCTCAGGAGCAGATGCCTGTCATATCTGAAAAGCAGACTCCTTCCAAATCCAAAAAACAGACTTCCTCCAAATCCAAGAAGAAGAGTTCTTCCACGTCCAAGAAGCAGGCTACTTCCAAGTCTAAAAAACAGACCCCTGTAAAAAAGAAATAAAAATTATCTGGGAACCGGTTTTTTCCCCAGCGGGGCGAAACACACGCCTGCCAGACGGAAATGGGCAAACCCGAAGGGAATGCCGATAATGGTCACGCAGAGGCTGACACCAGCAATAATATGGGAGATTGCAAGCCAGATGCCAGCCAGGATGATCCATAAAAAATTAGCAAGACTTGTGCCCATGATCCTTTCTTCACCCAGAGCCCGCGCATCCACCAGCTCTTTTCCAAAGGGGAAGGCTGCAAACCCTGCAATTCTAAAGGCTGCAAACCCGAAGGGGATGCCGACAACCGTAACAAACAGCAGGCTTCCCAGAACCACCCACAGGACCCAGGCGAAAAAACCGCCGCCAATGATGAACCAGAGAATATTCAGGATCAATACCATTTTGTTCTCCTTGTTTTTTAAAAAATAGACTCCATTTATATGCCGGTTTCAATCCTGAGTGCAAGTCATTCTTGAATAAATGAAGCGAAAGTTTCCTTATCAGAAAAAAAATAAAAAAAATGCTGGATCATTTAACTATATAATATTATGATAATTTTTAAATTTGATACAAGAAACAGGTATTAATTTAAAAAAATAAAGTTGACAACCAGTAAACAAATATTTTAAGGAAAATTATGCTGAACACCGGAGTCAAAAACGAATTGATTCAAATTGTCGGTACTGGAAGATATCTGGATCGACCCGAAGAACTGGCCTGCTATTCCTATGATGCCTTTGTGGAAGAAGCCCTTCCCGATGCCGTGATTTTCCCTGAGACAACGGCTGAGGTGTCGGAAATATTGAAAACCGCTTCCCGGTATAAAACTCCCGTCACCGGCCGCGGGGCCGGGACTAGTGTCTGTGGCGCTCCCATACCGGTCAGACACGGGATTGTCCTATGTTTCTCAAAAATGGACAAGATCATTGAGGTCAATACCCGGGACCGGTATGTTATTGTTCAGCCGGGGGTGATCAATGCCGATATCCAGAAAGCCCTGCTGCCGTTCGGCTTTTTTTATCCACCAGACCCGGGTTCTATGAATTCTTCCACCATTGGCGGGAATATCGCCCAGAATGCAGGCGGCCCAAGATGTTTGAAATATGGTGTTACGGTTGATTATGTGCTGGGGCTTGAAGTGGTTCTCGCCTCCGGTGATATCATCCGGTTCGGCAGCCGGAACATCAAAGATGTTACCGGCTATAAACTGTCTTCCCTTTTCTGCGGATCAGAAGGTACGCTTGGTATTATCACGGAAGCCATTTTGAAAGTTCTGCCAAAACCGGAAGCGGTTAAAACCCTGATGGTAACATTTAACAACCTTGACAATACTGCCAAAGCCGTCACCGATATCATCGGCTCCGGTATCCTGCCCGCTGCCATGGAACTTATGGACAAACTGACCCTCAATGCCATCGAAGACACAGCAAACTTAGGTCTTGACAGAAACGCAGAAGGAACCCTTCTCATTGAAATCGACGGGGTTAAAGAAGCCTGCGACAAAGAAATGGAAAAAATCATTGAAAAGGTCAGGAAAAATGGAGCCGTCTACATCCAGGAAGCCGGTTCGGAAATTGAACGGGAAAAACTCTGGACGGCAAGGCGCTCTGCTTATGGTGTTTTTGCCAAACTTGCCCCGGATATCATTTCCGAAGATGTGACCGTACCGGTGAGCAAGGTGCCGGAAATGACCCGCAGAATCATTGAGATCACAAATCGGTATGGACTGCGGGTCGGGGTTCTGGCCCATGCCGGAGACGGCAATATGCACCCCATGGTTCCGGCTGACAAATCCAACAAGGAAGAATGGCAACGGGTTGAAAAGGCCTTTGCAGAGATTTTCAAAGCTGCGGCTGATCTGGGTGGCACCCTGTCCGGCGAGCATGGAATCGGACTTGCCAAATCCGCCTATCTTCCCCTGGTGATGAATCAGGCTACCATTGATTTCATGAAAAAAATCAAACAGGCCGTTGATCCGGTCGGCATTCTAAACCCCGGGAAATTTGTATGAAGGAAAAAATACTTCAAAATTGCGGTAAATGCGGGCTCTGCCTGAATGCCTGCCCGGTTTACAAACAATTGAAGGAAGAGTCGGCCTCCCCAAGAGCCAAACTTCAATTGATCAAAGCCTATGATCAGCATACCCTTGCCTCATCCCCCTTTTTAAAGGAAATCATATCCAAATGCATGATGTGTGGATCATGCTCAGCCGCCTGCCCGTCTGGAATCGATCATTATTCAAAATTCATGGAAATGAGAAGAAAAATGGTGGAAGCCCATGGCGAGACCCCGGCCATTAAAAGTTTGATTTATCTTCTGGCCAGGGAATACCGGACCCGCTTCGGAGTTGGAATTGCCAGGGCTGGTCAAAAGATCATGCCCAAGGTCCTGGCCGAAAAATTCAAACTCGGCAACATCCCTTTAAAAAATTTTCCTGAATTAAATGCCGTCCCCTTTCGGAAAGCCCACGATGAAATCATTGTCCCAAAAGGAAAACCTGTCGGAAGAGTGATTTATTTTACCGGTTGTGCCACTAACTATCTGTATGATGATACAGGTTCTGCAACCATCGGGATCTTAAGACATATGGGGTATGAGGTCATCATTCCGAAAGATCAGACCTGTTGCTCCATTCCCCTTCTTTTTCATGGGGCAAAGGAGAAAGCCATGGGAAATATCAGAACCAATATCAAGGCTTTGGAAAAGCTTGATGCAGATGCTATCCTTGTGGACTGCTCCACTTGCGGAGAAGCCCTGAAAAATGAATATCCTCGTCTTTTCGAAAGCCATGATAAAAACCTGGCTGCCGCACAAAAAATTGCTCCGCAGGTTACAGATATCCTTTCTTTCATCAGCCTTCATTTTGACCTCCTTCAATTTGACCCAAAAATTACTGAAAAGGTCTCCCTTACATATCATGCTCCTTGCCATACCAAAAATACGCTCCAATCCCGCGGTATTGCTGAAAAACTTCTTCAGACCCTGCCAACCGTTACGTATAAACAAACACCGGATTTTGACCAATGCTGCGGCGGGGGAGGCACTTTTTTCTATGAATACCCCGAAGTTTCTAAAAAAATGGTTGACAAAAAAATTGAATCTGCGAAAGCTTTACAGGTCACCCATTGGCTCACGGATTGCCCGGTCTGCAGGATGAACCTTGCCGGCAATACGGAAAAATCAGACGGCCTTACGGTTCTGCACCCTGTGGCCCTTATTTATGCGGCTTTGAAACAAATATGAAAATCAAGCTTGAAAAGGGTCATACGACTCTGGACATCAATCTCCCGGATGAAAAGGTATGTGATATCATTATCGGGAGAAGAGTACCGGCCATCAGCCATGACAGCATCAGGGAAATGATTTCAAACGGCATTAGAACCCATAGCCCGGAAGGCATCAAGGATAAGCAGATTGCCATCATCATCCCGGATAACACAAGGCTCTGGGCAAGAGGCGACATCTTTGTCCCTGAAATCGTCAGAACCCTGTTTGACATCGGAGTTTCAAGGGGAAATATCCGGATTATCATTGCCGGCGGCACCCATGAGGATATGACAAAAGATCAGTTCTCCTCGCTTGCCGGAACCTTCTGCGCCCAGCACGTCGAGATTCTTAATGCAGCCAACAGAAATCAGGACCGTCTTGTCTATGTTGGTGAAACCCTAAAAAAGACGCCTGTCTTTATCACAAAAGAAGCGGCCAAAGCAGACCATATCATCATCTTTGGCGGGATTCTGCATCATCTGATCGCTGGATTCGGCGGAGGCAGAAAATATATAGTGCCTGGCATTGCCGGATATGACACCATCCAGAAAAATCATTCTCTTGCCATTGGAAAAGACGGAACCCCTCATCCCCTGGCCCGTCAGGCAAAACTCTGGGGGAACCCGGTCAATGAGGATGTAACTGATGCCGCCAATCTTTTCCTAAAAAACAAAACCTGTACCTATGTTGCTGTTGCAGCAAGCGGGACCGGGGATATTTTTTATGCAGATGCAGGTCCCTTGCATGAAACTTTTATGAAGGGCTGTAAAAAACTCGATGAAGTCTGCTGTATCCCTGTCCCTGAAAAAGGAGATTTCGCCATCATTTCAGCTGGCGGCCACAGGTCGGACGGCCAGCTCTATCAGTCCACCAAAGCTTTATTCAATGCTGTCAATTGTGTGAAGGAAGAAGGAGACATCCTCTTTGTTGCAGAATGTTTAGAAGGCGTCGGCAACACGACTTTTTCTGAGGCGATGAAAAACTTCAGGGGTCGTCCCCGGGATCTTGGGATGATGCTTGTTGAAAAATTCGACATGCCCTCCTATGTAGCCTTCCGGGCGCTTGATTGCCTCAAGCGGTTCAAGGTCACCCTCGCTTCCGATTTTTCAAAATCCGATACAGAATCCCTGGGATTTTATTATACCGATAATATGGACGATTATGCTAAAAACCTGAAAGGAAAAGGCTATGTCATTCCATTTGCCGAAAATATTCTGCCGGTTATACAAGGTTAGAAAATCTTCTTGACGGATGGACTAAAAACATAACAAGGAAGGAAGGCTTCATTTAATTCATCATCTTTTTTAAAGGAGGAACCAATGGATTATAAGACCATGAAACAGAACAGTATTGACCGAAGAACTTTTTTAAAGCTCTCCGGGGCAGCAGGGATTGGTATTGCAGCATCAACCTTTGGTGTTCCCAGTTTTCTTCATGCAGCACCGGAAACTATCAAAATCGGGTCTATCCAGCCGGTGACAGGACCTTTGGCCATCATCGGGCAGGGAACCCGCCTTGGCAATCAGCTTGCTGTGGAATATATCAATGCCAATGGCGGGATCAAATCCATGGGGGGCGCCAAAATTGAACTCCTTCTGGGAGATAGTGAGAGCAAGCCGGAAGTCGGACGTCAGGAAGCCGACCGCCTCATCAAAGAAGGGGCTTCTATTCTTTTAGGACCTTTCCAGAGTGATGTGGCCATGGCCATTGCTACATTGGCGGAACAGCGTCAGGTGCCGTTTGTGATGGATGTCGCCGCCCTTGATGACATTACCAAAAAAGGCTACGAACATGTTTTCAGAATTTTTATCACCTCCGGCGGATTGGTTGCCGGTGCCCTCAAATATTATAAAACTCTAATCGAAATATCCGGTGTCACCCCTGCCACTGCAGTGGTTGCCAATGTCGGGGATGCATTCGGAAAAGGCATGTCCGACGGATTCTTAAAAATGCTCGAGAGCTCAGGCCTTCCCATCAAAATCGTGGAAAGGATTCAATACCCCTTGGGTATCCAGGATTTATCCGCTGAAGTGGCAAAGATCAAAGCAGCCAAGCCTGATATCCTTTTCCCGGTTTCCCGTCCCGGCGACAGTGTTATCCTTTTAAGGGAACTTTACAAACAGAAAGTGTCGCTCATGGGTATATTCGGACCGGGAAGTCCGGGCTGGTATGAACCGGATTTTGTCAAAGACATGGACAAACTGGCCTATCATACTCTTGTCAACGTGCCCTGGATCAACCCTTCCAGCCCCTCATATCAAAGGGGCAATGCCGCTTTTCAGAAAGCCGTCGGGAAAAACCTGGATACCAATTCCGCCTATGCCTATACAGGACCGCTGGTCATTGCCGATGCGTTGGAAAGGGCCGGATCAACCAAAAGAGAAGCGATTCTGAAGGCCTTACGAGAAACCAATTTTAAAGACCACCCGGTTGTTGGCGGTCCGGTTAAATTTGATGAAAAAGGTGATAATACTGGGGCCATGACGGCACTGATCCAGGTTCAACCGGACCCGGATCTGCAAAAACGGGTCAAAATTGTCCTGCCCAAAGAATTTGCCCAGTCCGATAAAATCGTCTTCCCCGCACCCCAGCTCTGGGAGAGGTAATCAACTATGGATTCAGCCCTTGCGCTTCAACTGTTGATCCAGGGAATCCTTTTAGGAGGAGTGTATGGCCTGATCGCCCTGGGCCTTTCCCTGATTTTCGGTGTGATGGGGGTCATTAATTTTGCCCATGGCCAGATCATGGTCATGGGCATGTACGCCTCATACTGGATATTTGTGCTTCTGGGGATTGATCCCTATGTGTCCCTTGTGGCAGTGGCTGCTATCATTTTTGTTCTTGGGTATGCCATCCAGTATCTGGTGGTCAACCGGATACTGGATTATCCCGAGGCCATGCAGGTTCTGCCGCTCGTCTCCACCGGACTGATTCTTGAGAATATCGCCCTTCTCTTATGGGGACCGGACCACCGAAGCCCGCAGACGGCATTGGGTCTCGACAGCATATGGATGGGGCCGGTCATGGTGGATACTTCCCGGGTCATCGCCTTTTCTCTGGCTATTTTGATCACCGGTCTGATTTTTCTGTTCCTGAAAAAGACCACCATGGGAAAACGGATCAGGGCCGCATCGGATAATCGGACCGGCGCCGTGCTGGTGGGCATCAATGTGGACCGCATCAATAATTTTTCATTTGGTCTGGGAGCGGCAACCACGGCTGCGGCTGGATGCCTTCTGGTGCCGATCATGCCCATCTCACCCTACATTGCCCATGATTTTACCACTGCCGCATTCATTGTGGTGATTCTCGGGGGCATGGGCAATCTTCCGGGCGCCATGGCAGGGGGGCTCGTCCTGGGGGTTGCGGAATCCCTTTCCACACTGGTGTTGCCCGCCACATTAAAACAGGTGGTCAGTTTTACGCTTCTGATCATTATTATCCTGTTTCGGCCTCAAGGGCTGTTTGGGGGGAAAAAATGAATAGAACCTATATTCTCTTAGGGCTTATACTGGCTGTACTCTTAGTGCTTCCCCTGATGCTCAGTAAATATATGCTGGGTATTTTCATCATGATGTATTATTACGCCTACCTGGGGCAGTCCTGGAATGTTCTCACCGGGTACACCGGACATATTTCTCTGGGCCATGCCCTTTATGTCGGGATCGGTGCCTATACTTCCGTGTTCCTGGCCCAGAGATACGGCCTGAGCCCCTGGATCGGGATGTTTGCTGGAGGTGTTCTTGCCTCTTTAATCGGGTTATTCTTAGGATTTCTCGGGTTCAGGTTCGGCCTTCGCGGGGTGTATTTTGTCATTTTGACCATCGCTTTTGCCGAAATCACCCGCCTAATTGTTTCCCATATCGATGCCCTGGGATCATTTACCGGAATATTCCTGGATTTTAACCCGTCGTTTAAAAATTTTCAATTCAAGGGAAATATCCCTTACTATTACATCTCCCTTGGGTTTATGGTAATGTCTCTCATTGTCGTCCGCATCCTTGAAACATCAAAGGCCGGACGCTTTATGGTGGCCATCAGGGAGGATGAGGAAGCGGCAAAAGCGTTAGGCGTGAACACATTCAAATACAATATGTTCGCCATCGCCGTCAGTGCCTTCATGACTTCTCTCGGCGGATGTTTTTACGCCAACTACATTTTTTATCTTCACCCCAACACCATGTTTGGGATGAGCCTGAACATCGAATTGATTCTGCGACCTATTGTGGGAGGTCTTGGGACCCTGTTCGGCCCTGTGGTGGGATCTTTTATCCTGACACCCTTATCAGAAGTTTCCAGGGCTTATTTTGCAAAGGGCGGTATGGAAGGGCTTCACCTTGTAATTTATGGGATTATTACCATTCTGGTGGTCCTGTTTATGCCCAAAGGTATTATTGTATACCTTAAAAAATGGCTGAAACCGATTCTCTCAAAGGAGTAAAGATAAAAGCTTATGGCAATTCTTACCATACAACACCTGACCAAAAAATTCGGAGGCCTCATTGCCGTTAATGACCTCTCCTTTGAAGTGGAAACCGGTGAAATCCTGGGCCTGATCGGACCCAACGGGGCTGGCAAGACCACTGTGTTCAGTTGTATCAGCGGTTTTGAAACCCCCGAATCCGGCAAAATTGATTTTCAGGGGCAATCCATTCTTAAGAAACTCCCGTTTGAAATCTGTCGTCTGGGAATGGTACGGACCTTCCAGATCGTAAAACCATTCCCAGCCATTTCAGTCCTGGATAACGTCATGGTGGGTGCTCTTCTTCGGGAAAATTCCGTAGTCAAGGCGGAAAAAGAAGCCCACAGGATTATTCATTTTGTGGGCCTGGAAAAAATGAAAGACACAGAAGCTAAGGGTCTCCCGCTGCCCCTGCGAAAACGGTTAGAACTGGCCCGGGCTCTCGCCACAAAACCCGGATTGCTTCTGCTGGATGAAGTGATGGCCGGACTCAATCCGACAGAAGTGGATGAATTGATCAAACTGATTCAGGAGATCAACCGGGAGGGGGTCTCCATTTTGATGATTGAACATGTGATGCGAGGCGTCATGGCCCTATCCCACCGGGTCATTGTCATCAATTACGGGCAGAAAATCGCCGAAGGAAAACCCGATGTAGTGGTTCAAAACGAAGCCGTGATCGAAGCCTATCTGGGTAAGGAGTTTATAAATGCTAAAAGTGCATGATATTGATGTGTATTATGGGGATATGCAGGCCCTGCGAAATGTCACCCTGGATGTCAAAAAAGGTGAAATTACAACCGTTATCGGGTCCAACGGCTCAGGGAAATCCACATTGCTGAGGGCCATTTCAGGCATATTGCGGCCCAAAACCGGATCTATTCAATTTAATGACAAGGAGATCACGAGGACTCCGTCATCCGGTATTGTGGAAGGCGGCATCAGCCATGTACCCGAAGGCAGGCAACTGTTTCCCACCATGACCGTCCTGGAAAACCTTGAAATGGGCGCCCAGTTTTCTCATATGCAGAAATCAGCAAAAAAGACAATGCAAGAAGTCTTTACCTTTTTCCCCCGACTTAAGGAACGCCTGAGTCAGAAAGCAGGCACCCTGAGCGGCGGAGAACAGCAGATGGTGGCCATGGGCAGGGGATTAATGAGCCGTCCCCGGTTGATGATGCTTGACGAGCCTTCATTAGGTCTATCCCCGCTTCTGGTAAGCACCATATTTGAGATTATAAAACAAATCAATGAATCAGGAACCTCCATCCTTCTCATAGAGCAGAATGTATTTCAGTCCCTTAAAATTTCCAATCACGGGTATGTCCTGGAAAACGGCACCATCGCCCATCAAGGAAGCAGTGATCAACTCCTTGGAAATCCTCATATCCGGAAAACCTATCTTGGACTTTAATCTATAAGTCATGGATATGAACGAAATCACCATCTGCAGGAATATTAAAAAACTTAGAAAGCAGAATCGTTTTACCCTTGAAAAACTGGCTGATCTGACCGGCCTCACCAAAGGCTATCTATCCAAAGTGGAGCGATCTGAAAAAGCTCCGCCCTATTCTACCTTGAATAAAATTGCCGGGGCTCTCGGCATTGAGGTGACTCATTTTTTTGAAATAACCAACGAGCCTTCCGGTGACACCCGGATCAGTATTCAACGGAGCAGTGAAGCCAAGGTGATCAAAGCCACTTCCCAGCTATCCGGTTATGACTATGAAATTCTTGGCGCAAGCAAGCCGGGAAAGAACATGGAACCCTTTATCATCCATTCTCCCTCTGATATCACCAAAATGTATTCTCATGAGGGAGAGGAATTCATGTATATTCTGGAAGGAACCCTTGAATTTGTCTTTGGAGATAAAACCTATATTCTTGAACAGGGAGACAATGTCTATTTTGACTCCTGTGTCCCCCATGCAGGTAAAAGCCTGGGCGATAAAAAAACCCGGATTCTGGTTATGATCTATTTTTATAAAAGAAACCGGCAGTAACCTTGAAAGCCCCTCTTATTAATCCTTAAGGGTAAGGGGATTCTCTCCGGATGATTGCATGGCGTTCGCATCAGAACGCGCAGCGCCCCGGTCAATTACTTTTTTCATAAAAACCCATGTACCCCAGCCAAAGACCGCCATTCCGAGAAAGAACAGAAAATAGGAAATCCGCCAATCCATCCCCTGTGTAATCATGCTCCACTCAGACATGCCCCAGATGCTGGCAATCAGATTGAGGGGGAGGAATACAATGTTGATGAGGGTAAGGTTTTTCAGCAAAACGTTCATATTGTTGTTCACAATTGTCCCGCGGGCATCCATGAGTCCACTGATGACGGAACTGTAAATACTTGCCTGACGGGAGGCCTGGGCGTTTTCAAGAATGATGTCATCCAGCATCTCAAGGTGCCGGGGCAAAAAATTCATCTGCCCGGTAATACTTCTTAGTTTTCTTAACGCAGCAGCATTCCCTTCGATGGCGTCCATATAGTACACAAGGCTTTCACTGAGAAAGAACATTTGAAGCAGATGTTTATTCTCCATGGACACCGTGATCTTCTTCTCCAGCTCACCGCTGACCTGCTTGATGATCCTCAAGTGACTGACAAAATGACGGATGGTGCGAAGAAAGAAGGCCAGCATGGCATCCCTGGTATCCTCAACATTGCGGAACTCCCTTTCCGTAAAGGATACCCCTCCGGCAGCACGCACAAATGCAAGCCGCTCTTCAATGAGGACCAGGCCCGTAACACTTACGCCAAGCTCGACAGCCTCTGAAACGATTGCACTGTCCGGAACTTTCCAGATGAGGAACATTCGTTTTTCTGTAAGCTCAAGTCTCGGAATCTCGTCCGCATCCAAAGTCGAAGCCAGATCGTAGTCGTCAAGATGAAACTGTTCCTGAACAAAAACCCGTTCACCATCATCGGGTGAAGCGATTACAAGGATCTGACCGGAATCATTTTGAGATTCAACAAGGCGACGTCCGGTAATTTCGAAATACTTTATCATCTTGTTTGTCTCCGTGTTTTGAATCGTCTTGAATTTTCTATGACAGTTTTCTACCCCTCGGGTAAAACAATGTCAAGTTCAAAAACCGCTTAACAGGTTAGAAAGACAGGGTCAGGACTTCTAAATAGTCTTTGATTTCATCCTTAACTTAAACTCAATATTCACTTTCAGGATGCCCAAATTAAATTATTCGCAGAGAATATTGACGACTGCTTTCAAAGGCCGATCAAAAAAAACACCGGATTCCGGGCCGAAATCCGGGTGCATCCCCCGGATGAAAAGATAGAGCACACCCCCGAAATGGGTATCATAATCATAGGGTTTCATCCTTGATTCAAGGTATTTGTGCAAGGCCGCCACATAGAAATAATATTGCAGAAAATAATGATTCTCTGCCATGGCATCGGTCATATTCTGCCTTGAATAGTGATCATATGTGTCTCCGAGAAAATTGGTTTTGTAATCCACAATATACCATTTCCCCTGATGCCGGATCACAAGATCAATAAACCCTTTCATAAACCCTTTAAATTCATCTGTCGAAATCTGCGATAGCCTTTTTGCATACTCTTTTAGAGGTGAGTCCGGGCCAGACTGTTCCAAGGCCTTTTTTATGGATGACATCCGGAACGGGTTCACTGGAAAAACAAATTCCATTTCATTGATTCGGTCCTGCTTTCCGATGTCCTTGAGGCAGAACCTGGAAGGCCCTTTGATGAGGCATGTCTCAAGCACTTCTCTAATACTCTCACGGGCTGTTTCAAGAAGTCCGGGAGTTGAAAGACCGGACCTGCCCGCCTTTATTTGAACGAGCTCCGGGATGGTGTCCGGGTCTCCTGCAAAATCAAGGGTTTCAAATACAGAATGGAAAAAATCACCGGTTCTTGCACCTTTTGGAAAAAGAGCCAGGGTGACTGGTCTTGATCTTTCTCTGGATAGATGGACGGGTCTGTCCTCAAAAATCTCATGGGAAGACTCATGGGTAAGGGCTGAAAAGCTGGACATCTTCCAGGCTGCCGTGATCCTTTGATGTATTTGTCTTGAAGACAAGTCATATGTTTCCGGGTCCGGAGACTTGAACCGTCCATTTGATCCATGGGTAAAAATCTCCATCAAAATACTTTGTTCTGAATCGGATAAAAGCCTTTCAAGATCCGTTATCATGGCCGAATCGTCTTTACACCCCGCAGGATGCAAAAGCGACCCGAGAGCTGAAGCCTCAACGGATTTGAATCCCCCCCAGATAATCCTGCACAGGGCTGATGCCCGTGTCAATGCCACATACAGGAGCCGTCTTTGCTCTGCCCTTTCTTCCATTTCAAAACAGGCTCGGGCGATTTCCATATCATCTGATCCAAGATCCAGAGTCAGATTATGTTTTTTTTCAGGGTCATGGAAAAGAATATTGTCCTGAGAGGGTCTTTTTGTCCCTTCCCAGAGGAAAGGAAGATACACCACTGGATATTCAAGCCCCTTGCTTTTATGAAGGGTGATAATGGCCACAGCTTTTTTATCGCTTTCAAGCCTGAGTTCATCGACCGATTCATCCCTTATATCCTTTGACATTTGCCGCCCATACCATTTTAGAAGGGAATGGGGCGAGAACTGCTGTTCAAGACAGGCCTTTGAAACCAGTTCCGAAAGGTGATAAAAATTGGTAAGCCCTCTTTCATTCAGTCCTGTTTCTTTTTTTAAAAATGCAGCCTCCGAATGAAACAAGGCCATGATCATGGTAACAAAGCCCCGGGTTTCCCAGAGGATACGATATTGCCTGAACCGGTCCTGCCATTCAAAAAATTGATCTTCTTCCTGATTCAGGTCGGTAATCGATTGAGATGAAAAATTGAACACTGACGTGCAAAGGGCGGCAAAAAGACTGCCCTTGTTTTCCGGCTGATAAACCGCCCAGAGGATGTCATAAAGATCCAGGGCCTCTCTTGAATCAAAAACAGATCCGGTTTTGGAGAGATAGGAAGGAATACCCTTAAAAGACAGGGCCTTTTGCACTTGTTCCGCCTGGATATTGGTTCGGACCAGCACGGCAATATCGCCTGGACTGATCTTTCGGGGAACTGAATCGTCGGCTTTTTTGTCCACAAGTCGTTTTTCTGATTGCAGGAGAGACAGGATATCCTCGGCCACGATGTCCGGCACCCGTTTTTCCGCAGTATCCTTGCTGATATAGCCTTCCCTGTCCAGGGTTCTGCCTTCTCTTTTGATAAAACAGAACTGAAGCGGCGGCAGTGGTGTGTTTTCTTTCATCAGAAGATTTTTAGCCGTCTGAGGGGTGCCGACCTTTAAAAAGGCGATGTCTGTATATAAGAAAGAATTTTCAGCAACTGAAAAAACCGTATTAACGGCTTTCACCAGCATTGGAGAAGACCGATAATTTTTTTCAAGGGTAAATTTTTTTTCACTCTGGGCAGAGGCTTTCAGATAGGCAAAAATATCCCCTCCCCTGAATCCGTAGATGGCCTGCTTAGGATCTCCGATCATGAAAAACGGGGTACCGGGAGTTAAGAAAAGCTTTGAAAAAATATCATACTGGGCCGGGTCTGTATCCTGGAATTCATCGATGAGGCAGGCAGACCAGGTTTGCCGGACTGCTTTTTGAAGCAGATCTGCTCCATCGCCCTCAAGGGCCAATGCAAGATCGTTGATCAAATCGTCAAAAAAACAGAGGCCCTGGGCTTTTTTCATCTTGTCGAGTTCTGTGCTGAAAAAAGACAGAAATTCAATTTTCAGCCGGATGAGACTTTTTTCAAACTCCTGATAAAAATTAAGCAAGTCTTCGCAGAGATCAAAGAACCCATTTTCCGGCGGGCTTTCTCCCGGCTTGGTTTTTTGCGCCATCCGTGTTCGGGTGAATTTATAAAGACTGTCTCCATCCTCGGTCATTTCGAACAGGGTATTGCCGCCGTCCTGTTCAAGTTTCAGACGGGCTTGAAAAAGCCAGGCCGGGACATTTCGTTTTGAATAGCTTTTCTTATCAATCCCACTATGATTAAGGATGAGGCCGCAGAGCTCCTTTTCCTGATGGATCAGAATGTCCCTGATTTTTTTAACGGTTTCCCGGTAAAGGTCAAACTCCATTTTAGCGGGTTCAGGAATGGGTCTGATGAGAATCCCCGGTCTTGACACCACAGATTTGAACATGTCAACAAAGCGATCCGGGGTCACCTTCTGAAAATCCAGAAATTTTAGAAACAATGGGTCTTCATTGTTGACATGGCCCATGAAAAAATCGTAGCCCTTCTGACGCAAAAACGAAGACCGGTCCGGCATAAGCTCTATATCGAAAAGAGACCGGCTTTCAAAGGCATTTTCTTTTAATACCCTGAGACAGAAGGAATGAATGGTCATGATGGCAGCCTGGTCAAAGCAGATCAGGGCCAGTTTCAATCTTCTTTGGATCAATACCGGGTCAGTCTGACGGCTCAAAAACGCTGAGAGGTCATCCTTGGAGTCACCGGTCTGACTGCCCGATGATGGATCAGACAGATTCTTCAAGGCCTGGAAAAGTCTTTTCCGGATTCTGAGTTTCAGTTCTGCCGCAGCCGCCTCCGTAAATGTCACGACGAGGATGGATTCAACAGGATACCCCTCAGCCACAAGGCGGCAGTAAAGGGTGGTAATGGTATGGGTTTTCCCTGTTCCGGCACTGGCCTCGATAAGGGTGGATTTTTTCAGATCAATATCAAATGGGTCCAGAGTTTTCATGGCAGTTCCTCCCGATTTTCCAGCAACGGCCTGAAAACCCGTACCGCATTTTTCGCAAATCCAGAGGAAAGAAGGGTTTCCATATTTTCAAAGGGGTCATTGTTTTCAACACAGAGGCCCACATACCGGTTTTCCTTTTCCCCTGTTCCCTGATGCCGGTCATACCAGAATTTCTTTGCCCGGCCCATGGCTTTTGATACGGATTCCTCAGTCAGGACGAACCCATCTAAAGACAAGGCTTCAGCAAACTGAAAGGATGTTTCGCAGAAAAAATAAAAGGGTTCTTTTCTGCCTTTCTGAAACATCTCGATCAATTCCCTGAGATAAAGACCGGCATCAAGTCCGAGCTCCCGAAATTTATAGGCCAATACCGGTTTTTTCCCTTTGGGGTCTCTTCCAAAAAGAAAGGTTGACTTGGGATAATCAAGAGGCCCGGCTGCATTTAAAAACAGATGTCTGATCCAGGCAGATAAAAACCTTGCCCCGTTCAGTCTGCCAAAACCGATGAGAAAAGACCCGGCTTCCCGGATATCCTTTAATTGTCCCGAAACCCTGACTCCCTCCACATCAACCTCAGCCGCGATGGGCGGCAGGTGTTTCATGGCCGATATCTTTCTTGCCGCCTCAATCAGGGGGGCTGCCAAAGCCATGAGCTTTTCATATTCAAGTCTGCCTTTCCTTCCGGGCGGAAGGCTTCCCATGGCTTTTAAAACAGGATAGCGGTCGGCTTCATGGGACACTGTTTCATAGGGTAGCAATGCCTCTTTTTCAAGGATCAGGCTCCCCAGAAGGTATTGATCCAGCCCGGCCACGGTGAAGGCTTCCCGGTCTTCTTTTTCTTCTTCAAGGATTTTCAGGGTGATGTTCAACCCGTTTTTTACAAACCCTTCAATGGGGTTTCTGAAAAAACGGAGAAGGTCATCAAGGGAGATGGTTAAAAGCGGTTCCTCCGATTTCTCTGCTCCTACTGCCTCAACAAAGGGTGGCTTTTCCCGCTTTTCCTTTAAAAGCGCAGCCGCCATCCGGCAATTGTCCTTTGAATAGGAGAAAAGCGGGCCTGAACCGTCAAAATAGCTTGCATCAAAGGGATGAAGAGGGTGGAAGAATCTATGTTGATACCCTTCCGGAAAAATAAAACTCTGGTCCATAATCTCCATGAGTTCACTGACAACACCTGAGCAGGGAATCAAAGAATTATCTTTTATGCTCATGCCGGTATAGGTGATGATCAATTTTTGCCTTGCCGACAAAAGGGTCTCCAGGAAAAGATAGAGGTCTTCATGCCGTTCATTTTTATCCCCCGGTCGTGGAAATTTTTTCATGAGGTTGAAGCCTGGCGTGAAAACCTTTTTGGGAAACGCGGTTTCATCCATTCCCATGAGCACCACAATTTTAAAGGGAATGCTGCGCATGGGCAGGATATTGCAGAAGGTGATGTTCCCGGACATAAAATTTCCCTGGGAGATATTGAGATCAAATTTCCGAGCCATGAGGGAATGCACCACGTCAAAAGAAACCGCATCTGTAAATCCTGCTATTTTTGCACCGGACTCAAGCTCATCCAGGGTTCCCATGAGAAAAAAAAGGTCTTCGGATGTTTTGTTGCTTTCATCCAGCAATGAACGGGCCAATTGCCTTAGTACCCGCATCCAGGTCTCCATGGCTTTTTCGCCTTCAAGGCTGGAAAGCCCGGAAAAAAGGGCATTGCAAAAGGCAGCCAATTTTCCCAGCACTTCAAGGTCAAGCCCTTCAAAGGACTCGCAGGGCAGAATGCCCTGAACCAGCCCATCATAGCCTTCCGGCATGGCCATACCCATGAAAAGCCGGTTCAACCCGAACTGCCAGGTGTTTTCCTCAAAAGGATCAAATCCCAAGGCCTTTCGGTGATCGGCATCCCGTCCCCAGAGGATGCCCGAATCGTCAGCCATCTGTTCGATCTTTGCCACATCATCAACGCTGATCCTGAATTTTTTTGCAATGGATTCAGACAGCAGCAGATCCAGAACCAGGCTTTTCTCAAGCCTGGAATTCTGGAGCGCCAGGATTTTTAAAAAGGCTTCAAGGGGTTCGGATTCTGATCTTTTCCTGCGGTCGCTGATGGAAAAAGGCAAGGGTGTTTCAAGGGAAAACACGGATTCGATAAAGGGGGCGTAGGCCTCGATATCCGGCATCATGACAATGATATCATGGGGGGCAAGGTCCGGGTTCTTTTCAAACTCATTCAAGAGAAGGTCTTTTAACACCTGGGCTTCCCGCATGGGCGAATGACAGGCATGGATAGCGATGGAGGTGTCAGACGGATCAAGAGCCAGGGGCTGGGTCTCAGCCTCCGCATCTCGATGATAAAGATTCAGGATATCCGATTGAAGCACAAAAAGCATGGAATCGGATACTTCAAGTGGGTCAAGGAAGAGATCTTCAAAGGGTTCCTGGTAATGAAAGGATTCAAGGCTTGAGTGAAACCGGATACCGGAAGCACCAAGTGAAGACAGAAACGGATTCACGGGTTCATCAAACAGGAATTCAGCAGCTTTTGTTTTCCCGTCTTTGACCGCCTTTTTTTCGGTCTCCCGGTCTGATCGGATATCAAAAAAAAACCGATTAGAGGGGGTCAATAAAAAAAGATGGATATCCATGATTGCGGATACTTTTTCAAACACCTGCAAAAAAAGTTCCGGAAGAGCGGATATGCCGAAAAGAGAGATCTGGGAAGGAAGGCCGTCCATATTAAATTTTTCTTTTGTAAACCCATGAAAAAAGGTTTGGGCTCTGAAGGCAAGGTGATTCTCAGGCCTGATCGCCATCATCTTTTGAAAAAGAAAGGCCTGCCAGTCTGCCGAAGGGTCTTTCATGATGTCTTTTTTGCGCCCCTTCTGCCAGTCCAAAAGCATGTCTGAACGGTAAACCTCATAATCATCAAAGAGTGTTGCGATTTTCTGAGAGACCTGAAACAGCTTTTTGCCGGTCAAATCCTCCCGGATATAGTCTTCAATGCCGGACAATTCCTTTAACGACCTGTTTTCCCGGATGAGTTTCATAACCGACCAGAAAAAAAAATCTTCATTCACCGTTTCATCCTGATTTTCAAAAGGTGCAAAATGAGACAAAAGCTCATCCACCAAAGGCCGGGGGAATACAAAACGCATATTGGCAGAGATCCCCAGGCGTTTTGCCAGTTCCAGAGAAATCCACTGCTTCATTCCCCTGGATTGGACAGCGATCCATCCGGGCATCATTGGATTGTCCGACGCCTCTGCCAGGATGGACGAAAGTCCCTGCATCAGGATTTCCATTCTATTGCTTTTAATGATATTGAACAAAACTCAAATTCCTCATGATCCAATTGTGATCTAAGGGTTTTTTCGCACCATAGCAAACCTTAAATCAGCAATGAAACCCAATTATTTTCCACTTGGTTTTTCCATGGAATGATGATAGCAGTTCTGAATTCCAATGGAATCCCCGGCTCAGAAAGAATTTATTTCTTTTGACAGATACCTTTGAAGAATTTGTTTAACAACCCCTTTTTTTTTGATTCGATTCAGAGCATGCTGAAATGCACTCACAAAGCCGTTTGAGACATCTTTGCTAAAGGCGAAATAATCTTCAGTCCCTTCAAAATTGTAAACGGTTTTGAAATCACGGGGGTTCAAAGATTTTTTTTTGATCAGCCATCTAGCGGAGAGATCTCCATGGGCCCAGAGATCGATCATTCCGCTGTTCAGACTCTGAAGGAGGTCGACTGCGGCATCCTCACCAAAGGCATAGTAAAGACTCTCGGGCGGCAAATCCGATGCCAGCAGTATTTTTTCAGAGATATCTTCTTTGATAACCCCGGTTTTCAGGCTTCGAAGCCGGTCAATGGAATGGATACGGATATCGCTGCCCGATTTTGCTATAAGGATAATTCGGCTATGAGTCACAGGTCCTGCCCATTTGAACAGGGATTCTCTTTCTTTGGTCCTGGCCATTCCGAACAGGCATTTTTTCCCGCCAGCCGACAGAGACTGATATCCTCTGGCCCGGGGGAGCACCGAAATCTGGTCCCAGTCCAGTCGGGACTCCATTTGTTTGGAAACAGCCATTAACACTTCCACAAAGATTCCCTTGATTTTATCGTCTTCAATATAATTTAAAGGAGGATAATCCTCCGTCATGAACTGGATTTCCTGGATGCTTTCCGATGCCGCTGCAGGATCCAGGCAGACTGATAGATCGATAAAAAAGATGGACAGAATCAGCAGAAGGATATTTTTTTTCATTGTGCTTTTCCTTAACGTTTTTTGTTTCAGCCTTTTTAAGCCGACTCCGGCAATACACCCACCATATATAGGTTATTGGGGCTAAAATCAAGCTGGATACCAAGGTCCTTTCATTATTCAGGAAGGTGAACCTGGAGGGGATGTATTTATGATGATTCAAAGCGCCGGTGACAGAGGAAGGAATAGGAGAAAACTTAAAAAACAGGTGTTCGATTGACAGGCCGGAAACGATGATGATACCGTAGTGCTAAAATGATATCGACACAAAGATATAAAAATGATTATTAAAGAAAACGGAAAAATCAGTGACGGATTTTACGTTATCGGTCCTGCAGCCATACCGGTGTATCTTTTGGACGGACCTGCGCCAATCCTTTTTGATGGCGGGTTTACTGCCCTTGCACACCTTTATGAAACTCAGATCAAAGAAGTTTTAGGCGACAGAAAACCTGCATATCTTTTCATCACCCATTCCCATTTTGACCATATCGGGGCTGTCAGCCATTTTAAACAGGTATGGCCCGAGCTTAAAATTGGTGGCTCTGTGCGCTGCCAGGAAATCCTGGCAAAACAAAGCGCTGTTCAATTGATGAAAGATTTAAACTTTGAAGGCACAAAAAATTTAAAAGAAATGGGGGTTCATCCTCTCAATGAGAAATCTTTTGAACCCTTTGATATGGATATCCTGATTCAACCGGAAAAAATGATTGAGCCGTCCCCCCATCTATCGCTGATGGGTTTAAGCACACCCGGACACACATGGGATTTCATCAGCTATTGGATTCCGGAAAGAAAAATCCTGATCGCCTCGGAAGCGGTGGCTTGTTATCAGAATGACGGATACCTGCAGACTGAATTTTTAGTCGATTTTGATGCAAATCTTGAGTCTTTAAAAAAAATCAAAGACCTGGAACCAATAGTTCTGTGCGGAGGCCACCACGCAGTGTTTACAGACGAAGATGCCATGCAGCACATCAGTGCCTCCGTAGAAGCGGCAAATCATTATCTGACCATGACCGAAGAGTTCCTTGGTGAGGAAAAGGGTGATATTAACCGATCGGTTTCCAGAGTCAAGGCCGTGGAATGGGACAACAGACCCTGGCCGAAGCAGCCTGAGTCTGCCTATCTGTTAAATACCCGGCAAAGGGTGAAAACCATATGGGCGAGGATGAATAAACATAGGAATTATAAAAAATGCTGACAACTAAAGAAGCAATTGAGAACCGAAGAAGCATCCGCAAATTCAAGCCTGATCCGATACCAGAGGAGCATCTCAGGGAACTCTTGAATGCTGCCCGGTTGGCGCCTTCGGGCTGCAATGCCCAGCCATGGCGATTCAAAATCGTTGAAGAAGAGAATATTAAAGCTGGATTGGCCGAGGCAGCCTTTGATCAGAATTTTATTTCCAGGGCGCCTGTTGTGATTGTCTGCTGTGCGGACATTCAAGGGTATCTTGACGGCACGGTTTCAGGAATACAGGATCTGGGGAAAATCGGTGCTGTCGAGGACCGGATCGTCACCATCCTTCAGGGAAAAGCCAAAATTCTGGAAACAATTGATCGCAATGAAATCGGCCCCCGAATTGCGGCAAATGTCGCCATTGCCATCGAACATATTGTATTAAGGGCGCTGGATTTTGGTCTTGGAACCTGCTGGATTCGGTTGATGGATGAAATAAAGGTAAAAAAGCTGTTTGGCTGGGATGATAATATTCATGTGGTTGCCCTTCTTCCCATCGGCTATCCGGCAGAATTTCCTAAAGAAAGGAAAAGATTAGCGCTGCATGAAATATTAATCGACTGACTTTAAATTTGAATAAAGCATATGACCGATCATGATCTTCCGCATTGCAGCCGACGCTGCACTCCTTATCCATCTTGCCTTTATTCTCTTTGCTGCGGCAGGCGCCTTACTCGTCATCCGACGACCATGGATGGCTTTTGTTCAGATACCGGCCGCAACCTGGGGAGCCTTTGTTGAAATCTCAGGAAAGGTCTGCCCCCTAACCTACCTTGAAAATTATTTTCTCATTAGGGCCGGTCAATCCGGATATACAGAGAGCTTTGTAGACCACTATCTGCTGTCTCTCATTTACCCAGCGGATCTCACGCGAGAAATTCAATACCTGCTGGCATCGGTTGTGGTTCTTTTTAATCTTGTGATCTACTGCTGCCTTATTTACCGCATCTCTGCAGGAAGAAGCCAGACCTGACCGGTAGATCAAGGATCAATCCCCTTCAAATTCCGTAATGGCAAAAACCTTGCAATCTTTAATCTTTTCTCTTCCTTTCAGATCCGGAAGTTCCACTATAAAAGCGCATTCAATAATCTGGGCGCCCAGTTTTCTTGCAAGGTTGACCGTGGCACCTACTGTGCCACCGGTGGCAATCAGATCATCGACAATAACGACTTTTTCGCCTTTTTTAATGGCATCTTCATGAATTTCAAGGGTGCCCTGTCCATATTCCAGGCTATAGGTTTCCTGGATGGTTTTCCAGGGCAATTTGCCCTTTTTCCGGACCGGAACAAACCCGATGCCCAGTTTATAGGCAAGAACTGCTCCAAATACAAATCCCCTTGCATCAATCCCGACGATCTTGTCAATCTCCATACCTTTATACCGATCGTACAATATATCGCATGATTCCCTGAACGCATCAGGGTTCTGCATCAGCGTTGTAAGATCTCTAAAAATGACACCTTTAATGGGCCAGCCCGGAATACTTCTGATGGTCTCTTTCAAATCCATTTTCTTTCCTTTTTAAATCTTTTCTGATTTTATCCTTTAAATTCCTCGATCACTTTTACCAAGAGTTTTTTAACATTGTCCGCATTGTGATGGAACACCTCAAGGATTTCGTCCCAGGTGACCGGGGCTTCATCCTCTTTCCAGCAATCATAGTCCGTTGACATGGCCACGGCTGCATAGGGAATGCCGGCCTCATTGGCCAGCATGGCTTCAGGAGCAATGGACATATTGATCACATCCGCACCCCAGATCCGGAACATCCTGGATTCTGCAACGGTTGAAAACCTTGGCCCTTCAATAGTAATCACACAGCCTTTGCCATGAACATCCAGATCCAGTTTACGGGCAGAGTCAAAAAGACATTTTCTTAACTTTTCATGAAAGGGGTGGGCCATGGCAGTATGAATTGGACCGTTCTCAAAAGACTCCACAAAAGAAGTCTTTCTGAATTTTGTAAAATCAATGAACTGATCCAGAATCACAAGATGCCCCCGGTTGATCTCCTCCCTTAAACTACCGCAGGCGGTTGTGGCAATAATATGGGTCACCCCTGCCTTCTGAAAGGCCCTGATATTGGCACGATTATTGACCTGGGTTGGACTGTACTGGTGTTTGCGGCCGTGTCGGGCAAGGATAACGGTTTCAACTCCACTGATTTGCCCGGATAAAAGGGAAGAAGACGGCTCTCCATATTCGGTTAATATGTGAAGCGCTTCCGGGTTTTTCAAAATATCCGGGTCATCAAGTCCTGACCCGCCTATTATTCCAATTTTCAGCATTATCTATCTCCTTTTGAATTCATATTTCTTATCCTGAAAGCGCCTAACACAAATAGATTGACTTATCAAGTAGGACAAGATTAAAGTTTTTTTTAATAAAATGAACTTGAAAAAAATCATAAATTCGTTAAAAATAAAAACAGATATTTTATTCATATCGATTGCACAAATGCTTTTTTTTGAACATCAAAATAAATGAGACAGGAAAGGAAAACCCCTTATGAAAATTCTTGTTGTTGATGACGAACTTGTCAGCCGAAAAAAGATGATGAAAATCATAACCGAGTTTGGACAATGCGAAGGGGTCATTAACGGAAAAGCCGCCATCAGTGCCGTAAAAACAGCTCTTGAGGAATGGAAGCTCTATAATCTGATCACACTTGATATTTCCATGCCTGACATCAGCGGGACCGATGTCTTATCCGCCATCCGAAAACTGGAAGAAGAACGCGGCCTTAGTCCTGAAGAAAAAGCAAAGATCCTCATGGTGACATCCCATTCCGACATCGATACAGTAAAGGCCTGCATAGGAAAATGCGATGGCTATGTGATCAAGCCGTTCAATAAAGAAGTGATGGTTGAAAAAATGAAAAAAATAGGACTGCTTTAGCGAGTTTTTTTATTTTACCCACTTTTTTTTCATAACAAGGGTATACAGGCTCACGACCAAGAGAGCCATACACAGCCCCAGATGGGTCAGATCCAGTACAATGACGGTAACGTGACCCAGATAAATGCCTGAAAGATTTTTTACGACCATAAAACAACCGGAAACGATCAACCCCGCGATGATGCCTATTTTGAAAAATCCTGTTCCGGTTATGCGTTTGAACCCTGCCCCAGTGACAATAAAGTCAAAAAGAACATATCCAGCCAGTGCTATCAGAACAATCGCTGCCGCATAATGCAGTATATGGGTTACATAAAACTCACCCAGCCAGCCCAGCCCTGGGATCGAAGCAATATAATAGCGGCTGAAAATAGGCATCTGTCCAAAACCGGACAAGGTAATCAGAAAAAAAACGGCGCCATAAACAGATGATCTTGTTCTTCCCGTGGACTTCATTATTTATCCTCCTTTGAACTGAGGTAAAACTTTCCGAATGCAGCCGCAAGACCGGCAAGGGGGGCAATCAGCATGGCTCTGGATAGATTTGTTCCATCCGCCATCATATTTTTGACCTGACCCAGATGGGGTCTTCCTTTCCCTGTTTCAATCGTTGAATTCAACTGGTCAAAAGGAACCGGAGATACATAAATAGTATGGGTTCCGCCGTTTTCGTGTTCACCGTAAACATATCCATTGATTTCTTTTGCAAGACTATGGGCCTGTTTAAGAATTTCACTTCTCGGTCCAATGCTCTGGACATTCTCAGGGCAAACCTCGATGCAGGCCGGTATTTCACCTTTTTCAAGCCGATTATAGCAGCGGTCGCATTTGTACATGATTCCATTACCGGCAAAGGCCGGCAGAAGATCAAGATAGAGCCCCACACCCGTCTGTCTTTCAGGAATACTCCAGGGGCAGACATTTTTACATTTAGCTCCGCCAAGGCAAAGATCGGCGTCAATTCTTGAAAGTCCGTTTTTTTCCTGTTTTGCTGCTCCCCAGGGACAGAGTTTGACACAGGGAGGGTTTTCACAGTGCATACATCTTCGTGGGATGGTGAGTTCCGACTTTTCACCATTGACTGTGATAGAAGCACGCTGAATAAAAAGCCAGTTATATGGGGTCAACCGATCGATCACATCTCTTTTATCAGACCAGTCCTGCACCGGGACCGTTTTGGGATACATTTTCGGAAAAGGCTTCTCAGGTTCAGGATATTTGGCCACATTGACCTCCCGGCAGGCATGGACGCACTCTTCACATCCAATGCATTTCCTGATATCCAGAAGTGTTGCCAGCGGTTCTTTTTTCTCACCCGTCAGGGACTTGGCTGCCTTTGCAATGCCTGTTCCCGCAACAACGCTTCCTGCTGCTGCAATGGAGCCTTTGATAAAGGCCCGACGTGTTATTTTTGAACTCATTTGCTTTAATTCCTCTTTAATGTTTCCTGAAACTCATTAAAACTCATTTTTTCATATTTTCCTGAGTGAATATAATTTAAAACCTTGGAAAGGTATTCTCCATCCACATATCCAGGAAGGTTGTTGACCTTTGTACCATCCGGTTTAAGGAACCAGATGGTTGGCAACCCTCTGACCTTCCATTGGTTTGAAATTACAGTGTCTTTGTCTGTATCGATCTGGATGCTGATAAAATTCTCATTTAAATAGGTCGATACTTTTTTATCCTTAAATGTAGTTGATTCCATTTTCTTACAATAACTACACCATTCTGCATGAAAATATAAAAAAATATTTTTATTCCGGCTTTTTGCCAGTTCCATTCCCTCAGTATACCCTTTCCATTGAATGTTGGCGTCTTTCGAGCCTTGTTCAGATATTTTTTTTGAGGCAGTTTCAACAGCCCCGGCTTCATTTATATGATTATGAATCATCACACCGGTAAAAGCGATATAGATAAGCACCATAACCAGCATATTTTCTTTTTTCATGTTAAGATCCCTTATTTGAATTCAATTTTACCTGCAATTTTAATGGCCATGTACCACCCTGTGGCTTTACATGAGACTAATCTTTCATTATTAATAAACCACATTGTTCTATAAATAAAGATGTCTTTTTCTTACCCTAACAAAAGGAGAATAAAATGACCGACAACGTACTCGTTACTCTTTCATGCGGAACCGACAATCCCAACCGGGCAACACGGGCACTTTTTCTTGCTGCCGTAGCCCAGAAAAAAGGAAAAAATGTAACCGTATTCCTTCTGGATGACGGTGTATACCTTGCAAGAAAAGGTGCCGCAGAAAATATCAAAGCTGCCACAGGTGATTCAGCAGATGATTCCCTTGCCCACCTCCAGGCCCATGACGTTCCGATTCTGGTCTGCACGCCCTGCGCCAAATCACGATTTATTGAAGCAAAAGACCTTGCGGATTCGTGCAGACTCGCATCAGCAGCAGAGCTGATCGATCTTGCTTGTGATGCGGCCGTCATCAGCCTTTAATGTATAACCGAACAAACTGCTGCATAAACCGGTTTTTCATTTCCGGCCTTAACCGGCCGGTATGTTTTGCAAGGGAATATCCCATTTTTTCATATATTTCCATACAGCGGTTCTGCTTTTCTGGATTTTTCTGCCCACTTCCGCCTTATTCCAATTGTTTTCATGAAGCAGTTGGATAAGGCTTTCCCTTGTCAGATTCACCGTATGTTCCATTCGGTAATTGCCTGTACCCGACAGAGAATTTGACATATGATTGTTTGAAATAATCGGGGTTTCTCTGATCTCGGACGGCAGGTCGTTAAGGCTGATTCGATTGGTGCTGCAGATAACAAAAGCATGTTCAACGGCATTTTCAAGCTCTCGGATGTTCCCGGGCCAGGGATGATCCATCAGCCTTTTCATTCCTTGTTCATCCACCCCTTCTATGGATTTATTTTCCCGCTTGTTGCCTTTTTTAATAAAATGGCTGACCAGAAGCGGAATATCTTCCCGGCGGTCCCTTAAGGGCGGGACCATAATCGGAAATACCTTCAGCCGGTAAAACAGATCTTCCCGGAATTTTCCCTGCCGGGTCAGTTCATAAAGGTTCTGATGGGTTGCGGCAATGATCCGGATATCGATTTTTATTTTCCGGGAGTCCCCTACCCTTTCAATCTCTCGTTCCTGGAGAACCCTCAACAGCTTGATCTGCATATAAGGAGTCAGTTCCCCGATTTCATCCAGAAAAATGGTTCCTCCGTCAGCTTCTTCAAACCGGCCCTTACGATCCTTGTGGGCTCCGGTAAAAGCCCCTTTGACATGACCGAAAAGTTCACTCTCAAGAAGGGTTTCGGAAAGTGCGGAGCAGTTTACCGTAATCAGGGGACCTGCATCATCATTGCCGGTATAATGAATGGCCCCGGCCACCAATTCTTTTCCGGTTCCGCTGTCGCCTTGTATCAAAACATTGGCCCTGCTGTTGGCAGCAGCCCGGATGGCATCAAAAACATTCTGCATGGCAGGGCTTTTACCGATAATATTCCCCAGTTGATACACCTTTTTCAGCTTCCGCTGGGCCTCTTCCGCCGTCATTTTGATCTTTTTCAACTCTGTCAGATCCGTAATGGTTTCAACAATACCAAGGATACGTCCTTTATCATCACGGGCCAGCCGTGCATTTTTGATAACAGCAATATCATGGCCGTCTTTGTGGCGGATGGAACATTCTTTTGCCTCTGTTTTTCCATGCTGGATCACGCCGCATGCATTCACATCCGCAGGACACCTTTTGCCAAAGCATTGACTGCATTGGATCAAACTACAGGGATGACCCACGGCTTCCTGCGCAGAATATCCGCTGATTTTTTCCATTGACCGGTTCCAGGAGGTAATCGTCCCCTGCTCATCCAGGGTAAACAGACCTTCGGCCATGGTATCCAGAATCTGGTTTAAAAAATTGACATTCCATATTTCATGGGTTTTCATTTTTCCCCTTTGCCGCTTACCGTTTATCCCGGACCATGATCTCAGTAGCGTTACCCTAACCATAGTAACGCTACCGTTACCATTTACGTTCCTTTATTTTTTCTGCTTTATGTTCTGCCGTATTTTCTTTTTATTGTCTGTCACCTGACAGGCATCTTTCATTCACGTGGATATTCCCAACCTGGGGAGAATATAGACCTGAAACAGGATATAGACACCTAAAAAGATCAAAACATACATCATTCCTTCCATACACCCTCTCATATAATAATGTTTTACCCATTGCTCAAGCACCCGATTTAATGTTGTTGGTTCCTGCAAGGGGTGTGCCGGTTCCGGTGAATTAATATATATACCTTATAAATATGGTATGGCATAGTTTTTGATAGTATATCCCTGAAGTTAACATTTTTCCAGGTTCTCATGGAGGTTATATAAAAATGGAAATAAATCAATTTAAGGAAGAATTAAAAAAAGGCGTTTCACTGGTTGATTTTAATGCCCCCTGGTGTGCCCCCTGCAGGGCCCAGGAACCGGCGATTAAAAAATTAGCAGCCACATATCGGGATCGTGCCGCCATCATTGAAATCAATATTGATCAGCATAATTCTCTGGCCACCGAGTATGGGGTTCAAAGCATTCCCACGCTCATTATTTTCAAAGACGGCAAGGAAATCAAACGCTTTGTGGGTCTCCAGTCAGAAGAAACCATTATTGCGAGCCTGGATCAGGCATTATAAAAATCAATCACCGGCAGCAGGGGAGGTTAAACATGGGTAAATGTATTTATCACCCGGATCGTGAAACCGGGTATATCTGTATGAAACACAATATTTATCTTTGCGAGGAATGCCTTAAATGCCGTGATCCTGACATATACTGCAAGTTCAGACCCTCCTGCCCCATCCATTTTATTTCAAAAAAAGGGTTTAAAGAGCCTGAAATCGAAGCTGCTCAGAAAAAGCATACGGTTGTTTTTGAACCCGGTCATCAAACCATCCGGGTTGTTGAAGGCACCAGCCTGTTGACGGCTGCCCAGAACGCTGATGTGTATATCAACGCATCCTGTAATGGAAAAGGCGCCTGTGGCAAATGTAAACTGATCGTTCAATCCGGCAGGGTTTCAGGAGAAGGAACCGCCCTGCTGACAGACAAGGAAAAAGAAAAAGGCTATGTTCTGGCCTGTCAGACCATCATTCAGGATGATATTACGGTCAGAATCCCTGAAGAGACCCTTGAAAAAAAATTAAAAGCCGCAGGCATGGGAAAGGCCGCCACTGAGAAATTGATGGGCCTTGTGGACAAAATCGAACCCCTTGTGGAAAACATACCCCTGCAGCTTGATCTGCCCTCTCTATCGGATACGGTCAGCGACTTGGACAGGGTAAGACGCCAACTCAAAAAAGCCGGGTATGATATCTCTAAAATGAGCACCAATATCAAGGTGATGCGACAGCTCGCCGAATCCATCCGGAACGATCATTTCAAGGTGATTGCCTCTGTTTTATGGAAAATTTGTTCGGCCGAAATTGTGGCGGTTTTACCGGTCCATGAAGCCAGAAAATCCTTGGGGCTGGCCATTGATCTGGGAACCACGTCCATTGTGGTGTATATCGTGGACATGGCCGACGGTGCGGTTTTAAGCGCGACCTCTGCCCATAACAGCCAGGCTGCCTGCGGGGATGATGTGATCAACCGGATCATCTGCGCTGAAAAAGACGGGGTGAATAAACTCAAAAAAATGGCCCTTTCCACCATCAACAATCTGGTCAAAGAGGCCATCGATTCGATTCATGCCGATCATCAACAAATTGAAAATATTGTGATTTCCGGGAACACGATCATGACCCACCTGGTCCTGGGGATTGAAGCCCGGTATATCCGGAGAGAGCCCTATATTCCGACGGTTACCGAATTTCCCATACTCAAAGCCGAAGAAATCGGGATCAGGGCTGCGGCCCATGCCGGGGTCTTTGTTATGCCGGGGCCTGCAAGCTATGTCGGGGGCGACATTGTCTCCGGCGTCCTCTACACCGGATTCTACCAGCATCAGGAACTGACCCTTTTCATTGATATCGGCACCAATGGGGAAATCGTTCTTGGGAACAACGAATTTCTCATCACTGCGGCCTGTTCAGCTGGCCCTGCCTTTGAAGGCGGCGGCATCAGGTGGGGCATGCGGGCTGAAGACGGGGCCATTGAAAAAATCACCCTTACCCCCGTCACCTTTGAACCCGATTATTCAACGGTTGACAATAAACCGGCCCGCGGCATCTGCGGAACCGGCATGATCGATTTATTATCTGAAATGCTGCTCAAAAAAGTCATTGATCAAAACGGCAAATTCATTATCGGAACAGATCATCCCCGGTATACTCTGTTTAATGGGGAACCTGCATTCATTCTTGAATTTGCAGAAAAGACCGGACTGGATGAACATATCATTTTTACCCAATCGGATATAAAGAGCCTGACACTCAGCAAAGCTGCCATTTACGCCGGTTTTAACATTCTTCTGGAACAGGTGGGGATGGATTTTTCTTCCATTCAGCAGATGATCATCACCGGCGGGTTCGGGCAATTTCTGGATATTGAAAAGGCCGTTACCATCGGGCTGCTTCCGGATATCCCAAGAGAAAAATTTCATTACATGGGCAACAGTTCTGTTGCCGGTGCCTATATGGCGCTTCTTTCCAACACTTCCCGTCAGAAGGCCGTGGCCATATCAAACGCCATGACCTATCTTGATTTTTCAACCAATACCAAATTCATGGAAGAGTTTACGCGGGCCCAGTTTCTGCCGCATACCGACAAAAAGCTTTTTCCAAGCGTTCACATCAACTAAATAAAAAAAGGAATTTTTTATCATGTTCAAGCTATTATCCTTCATACAGAAAAACATGGTGTGGACCATCCCGGGGTCCATGCTGTTAGGTCTTTTTTACGGATATCTGTTTAATGCTGCTCCGTTAAAACAGTTTATTGTTCCGGTAACCTTTATCATGGTTTACCCCATGATGGTGAGTTTAAACGTCAAAAACGTTCTAAAAGGTCAGGATGGAAAACTCCAACTGGTTACCCAGATGATTAATTTTATCCTCATTCCGCTGGTTGTTTTTTTTATTGGAAAATTGTTTTTGACTGGGAATGACCCGAAATTCGCTCTCTGGGCCGTGGGCTTATTTCTCATCGGGGTCCTGCCCACCTCGGGAATGACCATTTCCTGGACCGGGTTTGCCAAAGGCAATAAAGAAGCCGCCATTAAAATGGTGGTCTTTGGTCTTGTGATCGGGTCCCTGGCTGCGCCCATCTATACCAAACTGTTCATGGGCACCACAGTAGAAGTCAACATGGTGGATATGTTCAAAGAAATCGCTACGTTTGTATTTTTACCCTTATTGGCTGGTCTTCTCACCCAATTCCTGGGAAAAAAGAAATATGGCGTAAAAGTATGGAATGAACGAATTCAAGTCAAATTTCCGCCTTTTTCAGCCCTTGGGGTGGCTTTGATTGCATTTTTGGCCATGTCTTTGAAAGCCCGACAAATTATTGCCAACCCTGGTGATATCCTGACCATCCTGATCCCCCTGATCCTTTTTTACCTCATCTCCTATATCCTGTTAACGATTGCCGGCCGCCTCCTGTTCAAGCGTGAAGATGCCATAGCCATGGTATTCGGCGTTGTTATGCGGGATTTATCCATTGCCCTGGCCATTGCCATGACCGCCTTTGGAAAAGAAGGCATGACCATAGCCCTCTTAATATCCCTGGCCTATGTGGTCCAGATCCAGAGTGCGGCCTGGTATGTCCGGTTCATTGATTTTATGTTCGGTCCGGTTCAACCCGGGGATGAGACAGCATCCGAACCCCGGAAGGCTGAAGTTGAGAAGATATCTGTTCTTGATCAGCCTGTTTCCATGGCCATGGATATTAAAAAAATCCTTTTTGCAACGGATTTTTCTGAAACCGCCCGGTATGCGGTGAAATATGCGTGCAGCATTGGAAATAAATATGGTGCACCGGTCTATACCATGCATGTGGTGCCGGATGTGTTAGATGAATATTCTTCCGGAACAGGAATAGACTTGTCACACACCGTGGATGAGAAAAAAAGAAATGAACTGAACCAAAAGAATATTGAAGCTGCAAAAATTGAGATCCGGGAAAGAATGCGGGCTACATCCCAAAAAATACTTGAACAGATGCCCCATTGCCCGCTTTCAGAAGACAGGACCATCATTACTGCCGGCCACCCGGTTGAAGAAATTGTAAAAACCGCCCGGGACCAAAAATTTGATCTCATCATCATGGGAACCCATGGCCATGGTGAATTTGAGGAAATGGTTCTGGGAAGCACCGCCGGCGGTGTGATTCTGAAATCAAAGGTTCCTGTGCTGGTCGCAAGGCCTTCCTGACAGGGCAGTGATAAATCTTAAAAGCAGAGAATGACGACCTTGCCTGCCGTTGTTTTTTTTATTCTTTGCGGCAGATGATTAATTTGCTTTTACCTGATGGGGTGTGTGACAAGGTGACATTGGCAAAAATTTTCTCAAATGGTGATATACCCTGTTTTACAAACTCCCGGGCATCTTTTGGCCCCATTGTAAGCATCCGTATATAAAATAGCATTTTTATGAATCGTTTACGCGGAACTTCATGCTCCATGATCAAGACCAGCCCGTTTGGCTTTACCACCCGCTTCATTTCCAGAAGTGCCTTTGTCCTCACCTTATTTTTCAATTCATATAATGCATGGGAGCAGCAGACCACATCAAAGCAGTCATCAACAAATGACAAACCTGCAGCGTCACCGTTAATAAAAATTGTTTGACCGGATAAATCCTTCTCCTTTGCCTTATGCAGCATACCCAGGGAGAAATCATATCCAACAGCCTGAATATCAGGGAATTTTCTGACAAAAGCCAGCACAACCGACCCTGTGCCGCAGCAGATATCCAACACCCTGGGGTGGGGTTTCTCTTCCAATTGAGCTGAATCCACCAGAAATTTGCGGGTTTCTTCTCCATCATTATGGGAATGCAGTTTTATAAACAGATCATAAAAATGAGAAAAGAAATTATAATATTTTTGCCGGCCTGTTCTTAATGTTGACATGATTTATTGAGACCCTTATTGATAGTATCGGGACGGGCCGTTCCAGACATCCCAGCCGCTTTCCCTGAAAAGGATTGCACAATGTTCAATGGTATCCCCCCTGCCGTCTTCAGTTCGTGCCTTGACATCGCGGGGGTTGGCGCCCAGCTCAGCCCAGAACAGATTAGCGCCTGCCACAGCCCCCAGGGTGCAGGGTTCATGCGTGCAGTTTCCCATGACGGTCCGCGGCATTCCCAGTCGCGTTACAGCGACAATCTGAGCCATTCGGAGCTCATTGATCATTCCCCGCTCTGCTATTTTCGTTCCCGGGATTTCAATCCGCCTGGCTGCTCCGCTGTAGGATGGGTTCAATGATGCGGTAAATTGTATCATCTGGGCCAGCTCTTCATTGGTATGTTCCGGCCCGACAGGTTCAACGCACGTACCCACATTAAGCCCGGCTTCCTGGAAAGTGCGGATGCTGTCTTTTCTTTTTTGTGGAGGAATACCGGTGTCAGACCCTTCACGAAGCCTGAGTGCATGATATACGCCTGCATATCCTGCATCCTTGAGTTTTTTTGCATTTTCAGGTGTCTGATCCCCGACATTTGCAATCAAAGTTGTTTCAGGTTTTAAATTCTGCCGGATTTCCTTTGACATATCAATAAAATGACCAAATGCATATTTGGCCGTTGTCATTACAAAAATTGCGTTGGCACCTTTTTCCTCAAACTGCCTGGCATATGCCACTGCCTGTTCCGGCGACAATTCGATCTCATCTTTAAAAATACCGTTGACGTGTGCAAAAGAGCAGAAAAGACAATTGCAGGGGCAAGACGCCAGGTTGAGTGCAAATTGTGCATGTATTTCTGCCTTGCCCTGGGACACTTCCTTTGAAATTCGGCTGGCTTCGGCCATGACTGAATATGCGTCCGGCGAGTCAGGCGGCACACTGAGCAGATGCACCAGTTCAGATTGTGATAAGGATTCGCCTGCAGATGATTTTTTGATGATATCCTGTGTGTTCATTTTTTTGTCCTCTTTTTTGTATTCAATTCATAGCCCATGCCTCAGTCGGATACCATAAAAAAGGGTAAGGTGTCCAAACTTTTCGTATTTAAACCCCGTGGACGGATTCCGGGTGAAATTCAAGCCCAACTCTTTTGCTGATTTCAAGCCCGTGATCCCGCAGACAGATTCTCGGCCAGATGGCTTCAAACTGCAACTGCCGGATTTACAAATAAAAATTTAAAAAAAATGTAGAGAATCATCTCCCTTACAAATTTTTTTGGTCATTTGATCATAATTCCTCTTGACAGCCTGTCGAGCAGTCTCTATAATTATAGTCAAATGATCATAACTTATAATTTAGGATTTTCCCATGCCAAGACCCAAAAGACCCAGATGTATCCTGTCCGACCCCATGATCAAAGGATTCAGACCTGAAGGGATGGAACAAAGAGGTGAAGTCACTCTTTCCCTCGAAGAGTTTGAAGCGATCCGGCACATTGATTATGAAGGACTGGATCAAAGTCAGGCAGCAGAGATCATGGCTGTTTCCCGGCAGACGTTTGGAAGGATTCTCAGATCCGCCCGTTTCAATCTCTCCAAAGCTTTGGTAAACGGTTTCCGGCTTAAAGTGGAAGGCGGCTGTTATACGCTCCAGGACAACGGGCAAGGCCACGGCCGCCATGGGCATGGCTGGGGTAGGAAAGGGTGCGGCATGGGCCGAAGCAGAAATAGCATAGAACCTATAAAGGAGGACAAAAATGAATAATTTTAACATGCAAAATCAAGACAAGGGAAACCCGCAGGGACAAAGAACCGGCCAGGGAAAAGGGTCCGGCCAGGGCTGCGGAAACAATCAAGGTAGCGGCAGAGGAACCGGTCAGGGCCGGGGTCAGGGATGTGGCCAGGGAGGCCAAGGCTGCGGCCAGGGAAGAGGTTCCGGTCAGGGGCAGAGCTGCGGCAATGGTCAGGGCTGGGGTAAAAAAAACTGAATTGTGGTATTCAAAGCATAATACCATTTAACCATAGGCAAAAGGAGGACATATCATGCCGGGATTAAATCAGAGAGGTCCCATGAATAACGGACCCATGACAGGAAGAGGAAGAGGTGTCTGCACCGGGAATAGTATACCGGGACAGGGCTTTGCAGGGGGAGGATACCCAATGGGCCGAGGCCTTGGCCGCAGGGGTTGCCAGGTGCCTGGCCGGGGAGGCAGCCGGGGAAACGGCTGGGCTGGAAATTACGGCCCATGGGCCGATTCCGCACCAGCGGTATCAACCCAGGCGATCCTTCAGAACAGGGCTGCCATGCTGGAAGTCGAGCTTGCAGAAATTAAAAATCAATTGAATAAACTGACTGAATCCGGGGAATAATTAAGCCTCCCGGATGAGCTAAGCGGCGCTGGATCAAGAATTTAGCGCCGCTTTAGTTGTGGTTTGCTTTGCCGCCCTGACCAGGCAGTGGGTGCTGTTGATGCGGCCTCCTGCAAGGACGCCTGCCGCATCTGTAAAATACATCTTTTCCAGTTCCACAGAATCTTTATGTTCCATGAAGGACAGGCCATACTGATCCAAAAATGGGATAATATTTTTTTCATCAATTCCAAAAACCCATTTTTCCCCAGCCTTGGCCACTGATTGAAGAATCTGTTTTCCCCCGTAATACTGTTCAGGATGCTCCAGTGCTGGCAGCCGGACATAATCAAAAACCAGTTCGCTACCCTTACCGGCAAGTCTTCCGATCTCCTGAAAGGTTGCATGAACAGATTCCGGGTGCAGATACATCAAAAGCCCTTCCAACACAAACAAAGTTTTTTTGCCATTTTCAAATCCTGCCTGTTCAAGCTTTTCCGATAAAACCTCCCGGTCAAAATGAATGGAAATAAAATGAACATTGGCCGGGAGGTTGTGATTTCAATTCTTTTCTTTGACATCTTCTTTAATATTTCGAAAGGTTCATTACAGCCCTTTGGGCGCTTGACAGAGCGCCTTCAAGATATCCGCCATACTGGTCGGCGGTTTCCGATCCGGCAAAATGAAGGACTCCGTCCCATATTGCGGTTTGGCCTGCCGGGGGATGATAATCAGGGTGTTCCCGCATGGGCGGCTGATCAAACTGCGTGGCCGTATAAGGCTCGCGGGCCCAATCCTGATAATAAAATAAAACGGGTTGATCTGCGGGTTTGCCATAAACAGCTTCAATCTGGGAAAGAATCGCCTCGGTCAATGCCTCTTCATGGTTGCGCTGGGCGGCCGGAATGTTGATAAACCCGGTCAACCCATAGGGGCCGTTTTTATCGGCAGACCCGTCATGGATTTCCCCCAACGGACCTTTCTGGCTGAAGGCCTGACCCGAAAAGCCGTGGCGTCGCCAGAAAGGATCATTATAAAGGGCATAAAATTTTGCCTGGCCTGCCATCCATGTTGCCGTCCCCAGCATTGCCTGGGTCAGATGAAAAGACAGGTCCGGCGTAAATAAAATGGTTGCCGCAGCAAGGCGTGGCGGCATGGCAAGAATAATTTTTCGTGCTTTAAACCGGCATTGGATTTCTTTTTCCAGCTCACCGACGCTGACAAGAGCCCCTGAAGACTCTTTCCTGATTTCACAAACCGGGTGACGGAGTCTTAGGGCTTTTTCAGGAATATATTCCAAAAGCTGGGTCACCATGGATATCATCCCCCCTGAAATACGCCAGGAGGCGGGCACCGTGGTATACCCCCGGACAGACGCAACAGACCCATCAAAATATTGAAAACGGCCCAGGCCGTTTTCGAACTGCTGAAAGCCTTCAAGCCTAAGGGTTTGAACAAGCTGAAGGATTTTAGGGTTGATCTCGGGCCAGTACCAGGAAGGCCCCAAATCAGAAAAATAACTGTTATGTTCCTTGCTTAAAATCCGACCACCAAAACGGGGGCGGGCTTCCAGCAAGGTAAAAGATTTTTTCTGTCGGGACAGCAGGTACGCTGCATAAAGGCCGCTAAGGCCGCCGCCAATAATCAGGATCTCGGTCTCTTCCATGACCATGACTATACACCGGCGGCCTGTATATAATCAATCATATGCCAGCCGTATTTTTTCATCGGTCAGAACATGCTTTATGGCCTCCTGCCATGGGTCAGGCTGCCAGGTACCCAGCCCCTGATGGGCCACATAATAATTCTGTGGTATCGGATGGGTTCCAATGACCACATCCAGCCCATATTTGGCAGGGATAAAATCACAAAAAGCATCCAAATGCGGACAGGGAGGGTAACCCACCACCATACCGGTGGCCAGATGGATCACCTGTGCCCCATTTTTTTTCATTTCAGTCGGCGCATATTCTATGTTTCCGCCCGGACAACCGCCGCAGGATGTGTACCCCACGATCTCAATTTCTTCTTGTCTGTACAAGGCAAAGGCCCCTTCACGGTTACGCATGGCTCTCAGGCATTTTCCCCCGGCACAGGTGTGATAGCGGTCACAAATGATGATACCGATTTTTTTCATTATTTACATGGCTCCCTTGCCGCTAAAATTATTGAAGTTTTGATATTGCCTGTCTCAGGGCGGATAAATCCGATTCATCCGGGTGTCCGACGGCATAATCGGCATCATTGATCCATACCGGAGGTTCAGGTTTTTGTTTAACTTTTTCAAGAACCTTGGGATTGACCTCGCCCTGGCAGGTAAACATACCGGCAAGGGTGCTTTTGTCGGTCAAGCCAGCCGCATAATCCATGGCAGATTTGACATGGGCGGAGCCCTTTGCCGCCCCATGGGTGGAAAACAGGAAAACCCGGGACATTTTTGAGCATCTGGACAGATATTCAGCGGATTTTGGATCGGGTTTTCCGCCCTGGAACCAGAAGCCCACGGCCACCAGGTCATACCCCTCCGGAGCGGGTGCTTCATCCACGGGAAACATTTCTTTTTCACCCTTTAATTCATCATATATAACTTTGGCAAGCTTTAGCGTGTTGCCGGTCTGACTGGAATAAACAATTAATGATTTCATTTGTCTCCTTTTATTATCGGCTCATTTATTTTCTTTATATCCCATGGGCAATTTTTTAAACCGGCCGCCTTGGATAATGGGGTCACCCTTATATCCCAAAGCCTTAAAATTAATATAATCGGTTTTATTAATCAGATGCTCGACATCCCTTCCCTGAGATTTCATAAAAGAAAAATCTGTTCCTTTATGAGCAATCTTTTTGAAATCCATGTCCCGGTTATCCTGATGGCACCGATTACAGGTTTTGTCACCTTTCAGACTTTCATGACACTGAACACAGGACAGGGCCATATTCGCAGGCATGACCTCATGATCAACCCGCCAGTACATCCAGGTTTCTTTCCATTTATAAGCGCCGCTATAGGGCAGCCCGGCCGCTTTCATTCCGTCCCGGAAGGCTTTTTCCCAGTCCAGAACTTTCCAGTAGGCTGTTGTATCGTCCTTATCCCGGGGGAAAAGATGCGGAATCAAAAAATAATTATGTTCCGCATCAATGGGCTGGATGGCCTTCATGATCTTAAATGGTGTGATTTTGGAGCCGGGATCTTTCATGGATCCGACTGGCTCGGTCAGATTGATGACATCGGCATTGATATTCACCTTATCACCAATCAATACCCGGTTCATATACCCTAAACTCCAGACATAATCCGGGACAGCCGACTCTTCCCATTTAAATTCACCTTTCTGCCAGTTATAGTCCGGCTGTCCATATTTATCCTTTTTCGGTTCGCGTTTCTTGTCCCCTGCCTTGGACCAGTCCCACCAGGTCTTGGTGGGTTTGCACTTGGCAAATACCGGTGAATGACAGACATTGCAGTCAAGGGTTTTGGTGTGGTTATTTAAATGGTGATCGAGAAGACCGCCGCTGTAATGGGGTTCTTTTGAATGACATTGGACACAGGAGACCGTACCTTCTGCCACAGGAACCGATGAGCTTCGGCCTGCGATCTTATGATTCCGTGTTTTGTGACATTCTGTACAGGAAAAATCATATCCGCCCATGTGAACATCACAGTTCCGGTCCGGTTTAAGAAGCTGGCGAGACATATCTGCATGTTTAACCGCATCATCGCCGCCCCCGTTAAAATGGCAAGAACCGCAGGTGGCACGGCTGGAATGCCCGACATTCTGAGCCACCAGGTTCAAGTCCACCTCTTTATCCGGCATTCCTGCTCCTGGAGGGTCTTTCTTATATTTGCCGGTTGTATCATGGCACACCAGGCAATCCATTTTTGTTTTATCCTTAAAATCAAAAGATGCATCTTTCCAGCCGTATCCTGCATGACAACTTGTGCAACGAGCCTCGTTGCTGATAGGGCTGATTCAGAAATTGTTCAGGGCCGTGGTGCCCTTGCCATGCATGATGTCCTTTCGATGCCCGGTGGTATAGGGAGAAGGCCCTTTCCAGAGCCAGTGGGCCGTTGTCAGCATATCCGTTGCCTGGACATCGTGGCATCGCAAACATTCCGCCGTCACCTGAAAGGGGTCTGCTTTATCCGGCAGTTTCACCAGTTCTTTGTGGTTCGGGACATTTTCAAGATGGCATCCCTTGCAATCTGTGGGTCCCTTGCCCTGTTCCTGATGGCATTCCATACATTGTTTATGGTAAGCTGCCTTCAGACCGATTCTTTCCGGGTGATCCGGATTAAAGGAATCCTGGTGACAGGCCGAGCACCGTGTCGTTTCCAGAGCGTTTTCATCCTTTGGTCTGAAATGATGACAGACACTGCAGTCTTTGGTAAGGGCGGCATGCCGCTTGTGGGCAAACCGGACCGGTTCATAATGGTCTTCTCTCTTTTTGACGATGGGATTGTCTAACAGAAAATAGATATCCTTCACATCCTTTATGGAGATCCCTTTTTCCATCAGATTAACTTTTCTGTTTATCAGGAACTCATCCTTATATTCCTTGACAAAGGGAACCTCCTCTTTTGCTCTTTCCTTTGCCTTTTCCTGATCCGGGGCTTTCCAAACATCCGCAGGGCAAAGGGAAGCCATGAAGATCAGGAAACCGGCAAAGAAAATTATTTTTCTTATCATAACGACACCTCCTTGGATTCCTGCAGGACCGGCAAAAAGGTCACGGCAAATCTATAAATAAACATCAGCGTGGCAATAAGACCCAGGGTGACCAGAATTTCTCCGGGTGCCGGAAAATAGGTATTTTCTGCCAACGGCGGCTTATATCCGACGATGAACACATTGATCCGGTTCAGCACAACACCGCCGACAATCAAAGCCGCTGCCGTAAAAATCCCTCTTCTGGACTTTCTCACCTTTTCAAACAGCAGCATGACCCAGGGGATCATCACACCAAACAGCAGTTCAATGATAAATGAATTGGTCTGATGGGTTCCATCCAGAAGATAGACATAGGTTCCCCGGTAAAACATATCCCCAAGTTTGAGAAACATGTAAATTCCCAATAGAAAAATAGTAATCTTTGTCAAGGGTGATAGAATATTCATCTCGTCATCCAGTTTGAATGAAGTGGTTGCAAGGGTGGTTTCAAACACCACCATGGGATATCCCACGGCAAAGGCGGACGTCAGAAATAAGAGCGGCAGGATCGGCGTATACCACAGGGGATGAAGCTTGGTCGGTGCCACCAGCATGAGAGAACCAAGACTGGACTGGTGCATGCAGGACAACACAACACCCAGGATAATGAATATCCACATGGTCTTGCCCAGGATGGCGTCCCCGATCTTCAGTATGCCTTCCACCAGGCTGTTGAGTGGGGACAACAGGCCTGGAAGACGGACCTTGCCCTTAAACTGTTCTGCAATAATGGGGAAAAACTCGAGGTATAGAACATTCAGATACACCATCACGCACATGGCCACTTCAAAGAGGACCGAATTGGTGTTCCAGTAAAATATGGGTTTCCAGATGGCCCAGGATCTCCCGATATCCACCAGGAGCCCCAGAACCACAAAGGTATATCCCAGCACCGCGGTCAAAAGGGCCGGTCTTGTAATGGGTTCATAATAATGCCGGCCGAAAATATGGGCAAGGGCTGCCGTGGTAAACCCACCGGCAGCCAGGGCTACTCCGGTGGCCACATCCACACCCACCCAGAGCCCCCAGGGCCTGGCATTGCTCAAATTGGTGACATAACCGATGCCGCCTGTGAATCTGGCAACAATGGAGACGGTGCCGGCAGCCATGAACACCAGCATGACCAGGACACCGGGAGTCCAGAATTTTTTATTCAAAGGGCTTGCTTTATGTTTCATCAGGCCCCTCCTTTATGTTGTGGGTGATTATCCTTAGCCTTGTTGGATTTCGCCATAAACACGCCGAGAACCCCGAAAAGGGCAATGGGAGACCATAAATAGCTGAAAAGAGAATGCTGCAAGGTTTCGGAAAGTTTAGGGGACGGGGTTTCCGGTAAAACCGGCAGATTCACCTGGTCAAAGGGCACTGAAGAAATATAAAGCCAGGATGTGCCCCCGACTTCCTTTTCGCCGTAAACCTGCTGGATATATTTACCCGGGTTTTCCTTGAGCCGTTTATGAGCAAGGGTTAAAACCGTCTCTCGTCTGCCGAAGGTCAGGGCTTCAGTGGGGCAGATGGTTACACACCCGGGAAGACCGCCGTCCTTTTTGATCCGGTCATAACAGAACGTGCATTTTCTGACCCGGGGTGTGATGGGGTCCCGGTATTCATAGGCCGGGATTTCAAAGGGACAGGCCACCATACAGTACCGGCAGCCAATGCATTTATTGACATCATAATGAACCGCCCCGGTTTCATCCTTGGAAAGGGCGCCCACAATACAGGCCGATACACAGGCCGGGTCCTGGCAATGCATGCACTGGACCTTTGCAAAAGTGGGCAATGGTTTGTCAAACTCATCCAGTCTGCCGGTAAAATACCGGTTGACAACCGTAAAAGCCTTGTCATCGGGCCGCCGCTTTTTTTCAAAAATCGTACATTGGCAATTGGGTCTTTCCGGTGCCGGCAGTTTGTTCACCGTGCTGCAGGCTTCTTCGCATTTGCGGCATCCCACGCAGCGGGTCAGGTCCACCAGGCACCCGTAGGGGTCGGGTGGGGCCTTGGACTCCCAGGCATGGGCCGCCGGTGCCAGCCCTGTGGCGGAGACACCGGCTACCCCCATAAATTTGAAAAACGTTCGTCTTGTCAGTTTCATATTGTCTCCCTTAAAAACGGATCAATCAAAGGCCATCTCGGTTTTCCATTCTTTCCAGACATTGCCCACCAGATCCGGCCCCGGAGAAAGGGTCTTTTTGCCCGGTCTCCAGCCCGATGGGGTGGCCTGGCTTCCCTTGGATTCCCTGACCAGTTGAAAGGCCTGGACCTGACGCAGGCTTTCATTGATATTGCGTCCCACCGGCGGGGTCAGGACTTCAAACCCCTGGACAATGCCGTCGGGATCAATAATAAATCTTCCGCGGGTTTCAACACCGGCATCTTCATCATAAATGCCGTACACCTTTCCCACCCTGCCGCCGGCATCGGACAACATGGCATAGGGAACCCCTCCCTTGACCATTTTTGAGAGTTCATGATCATTCCACATTTTATGGACAAACATGCTGTCAATGCTCATGGACAGGATTTCAACCCCCAGATTCTTGAAATCATTGTATTTTTCAGCAACTGCTGAAATTTCAGTGGCTCAGACAAAGGTGAAGTCTCCGGGATAAAAACACAGAAGCACCCATTTGCCTAAATGATCTGATAATTTTACATTAACGAATTTTCCCTGGTGATAACCCGGGGCAGTGAAATCAGGGGCTTTTTTTCCGACTTGGATCATGTTTCTTATCTCCTTTCTGGGTTCTGATGTCTGGGTTGATGTTGTTTCATGGGCTTCTTCACCTACCGGCCCGCCGGTGGGGCGGGCACAACCGGCCTTTAATTCTTCCGTCATAGCACCTCCTGTTGTGTTGAATTTTCAGTAATCTTGCTGTTTTTACCTTTTTTAATGCCAAGACGGATACAATCCGCCTTTCTTTTTTTATACACCACATCATCAGTGGACTTTTTTATGATGATCATCAAATCTTCCACCACATCCGTGTCGGTCAGGATGACTTCCAGCACATCGTCTATTTTCATGGAAGTCAGCCGGCTTTTGCATTTGAGCAGATTCAGAGGGGAGATCACTCCCCTTAAATCCAATACTTGTGTTAATGCCATACCGGCTCCGGAATTAAAATTGATGATTCTGTCTTTACATCATATCTTATTGAACCATAGCAACAGGTGTACCCATGGGGTGATGTGGGTCATAAAAACACCTAAAATGTTGTTTTTGTGGGAAAAATCAAATAATCGAATCCAACCCTTGACGATCCTAACCCGCAATAGTATTTAAACAGATGTTTAAACGTTTAAACAAACCTCACACCTGTTTAAACACTTAACCCATAATAAATGGAGATGATTGATGGACGACCATGAAATGAATATTTTCTGGAAAAAAATTGTCAATACCATTAATGACGGGCTCATGTTTGTCGGCCCCGAAGGCTCCATTCTGATGGTGAACAAGGCTTTTGAAATGCTGACCGGATATACTTCGAAAGAGGCCATCGGCATGTCCTGTGATATGTTGGGCTGTGATGCATGTGAACATACCCTGAGAACAAGCAATGCCACAGTCTGGTGCAAATTATTTGAGCCGGGTCAGCAGGATATGAAAAAATGCCGGTGCCAGGTTAAACGAAAAGACGGCAGTTTTCTGGCGGTATTAAAAAACGCATCCATATTGTGGGACGAAAACCATACCGCCCTGGGGGTTGTCGAAACCCTGACCGATATTTCCGAACTGATCCGGCTGGATGAAAAACTCCATATCCTCACCCGGCAATGCGATATAGAAAGTGATTTTTTCGGTATTGTGGGCAAATCGCAGGTCATGCTCAATGTATTTGACATGATCCGGCGCGCAGCCCAAAGCCGCGCCCCGGTCATCATCCTGGGTGAAAGCGGAACCGGGAAGGAGCTGGTGGCCAATGCCATTCATCTGTGCGGGTCCAGAAAAAACGGGCCGTTTATCCAGCTCAATTGTGCTGCCCTGAATGAAGCCGTTCTTGAAAGTGAATTGTTCGGACACGCCAAAGGTGCTTTCACCGGGGCGTTTAACAACCATATCGGCCGGTTTGAAGCCGCCCACCAGGGGGATTTCTTTTTAGATGAAATCGGGGATATTCCCATGTCCATACAGACCAAGCTCTTACGGGTTCTTGAATCCGGCCGGTTTGAACGGGTGGGGGACATTTCACCGGTCAACGTTGATGTGCGGATCATCACCGCCACCAACAAAGACCTGGATGAACTTATCCGGAAAAACGAATTCCGGCAGGATCTGTTTTTCCGAATTAATGTGATCCCCATCTTTCTGCCGCCCTTGCGGAATAGAAAGGAAGATATCCCGCTGTTGATCAATTCCTTTATCCGGCACCTGAACATTAAAACCGGAAAGGCCATACAGGGCTTGAGCCATGATGCCATGGAGGCTGTAATGGACCATACCTGGCCCGGCAATATCAGGGAGCTTAAAAACGCCCTTGAATATTCTTTTGTCACTGCTGATGATTCTCTTATCCAATGGGCGCATTTACCTAAAAAAATCACCCGGAATCAGGGTGAAAACAGATCTCCGGATTTGTTCATCCCACCGGAATCCGCCATACCGGATGAAAAATCAGAGCTGATTGATGCCTTGAAAAAGACCCTTGGAAACCAGACAAAAGCTGCTCGCATCCTGAACATCAACCGGGTAACGGTCTGGAACCGCATGAAAAAATACAGTATTGACCTGAAAAAGATTATGCCGGTATAGCAGGTTACCGGAACCTGATGATTTTCCTGCCTTCCTGCAGTTCTCTCAGGTGCTCCATATCATCAAGACCTTTAATCCATCCGTAATCGGCATCATCTTTATTATCAAGACCCTTTATATAGGGTTTGATATCAAGCAGGGGGGGGTTATCAAAAACATCCAGTCCTGATGTATAAATTTTATTTCCGGCAATTTTTTTTATTCTGACAATACTTAACCCAACCGGATTCGGACGCACAGGAGAGCGGCTTGCAAAAACTCCCACCTGTTTCCCCCCGGCCCAGGGGGGAGAGACCCGCATTTCAGGCTCCCGGCTGACGCGGTCAGCAAAAAAAACAAGATACATATACTTAAATTTTTCAAGTTCCAGCAGGCCGTCAATTAAAACTGTCCTGTCTGTCTTGTGTTGACTATATTTTTTTTGCAAGCTGAGTGGCTGCGGTGAGCAAAGGATCCCAGACCGGCCCAAAAGGCGGCGCATAGGCCAGATCGGTCTGAAAAAAATCCGCAACCGTCATTTTACAATGCAGGGCCACGGCAACAGCATTGATCCTGTGAGCCACCCCTTCTTTTCCCACCATCTGTGTTCCCAGGAGGCGACCCGTCTTTTTATCCGCAACCATGTGAATATAAATGGATGTGGAGCCCGGCTGTCCGTGAGCCCTGGATCGGGTCTCAACGCTGGTTTCAACCGGATCAAACCCTGATTCAACTGCTTCTTTAAAATTTAGCCCCGATCTGGCCACCTCAAGGGAAAAAACCTTAAATACAGCAGTACCGGCAACCCCCTGAAGCCGGGTCAAAATTCCACAGATATTATCGGCAACAGCCCACCCTGCCCTGTTGGCTCTGAGAGCAAGAGGTATCCAGCATTTCTTGCCGGTCACGATATGATAGGCGTCGGCACAGTCTCCGGCAGCATAAATGTTTTGATCCGATGTTTTCAGGTAAGGGTCCACGGCAATGGCATTTGAAATACCCAGTTCAAGTCCGCCAGCCTTTGCCGTTTCACTGCAGGGGGTTACCCCCATGGCCACCAGCACCAGATCCGCATCCAGTGTCAGGTTTTTACAGGTGACCCGGACGCCCTTGTCCCTGGATTCAATTTTTTGAATGACATGACCGGAGTAGACATCAACACCCTTATCGACTATCTCTTTATAAATCACATCGGCAAGATCCGGCGCCAGCCAGGGAAGGAAAACCGACCCCGGCTTCACCATGCTAGTTTTGATCCCCCTTTTTTCAAAAGCTTCGCACATCTCCAGGGCAATATAGCCCATGCCGATAATCACGGCTGTTTTAACACCTTGCCGTGCAATATAGGATTTGATGAATTTACCCTGTTCAAGACTTTTTAATGCCATAACCTGGGGCAGGTCAAACCCCGGCAGATCCGGAATGACAGGGGTTGCGCCCGTGGCGATAAACAACTGATCATAATCAACATCAAAAGCATCTCCATCGACCTTTATCCCGCTTAGCCGTTTGGCCCGGCGGTCTATGGCTGTGACCCTGTGCCCGGTCAGAAGATTAATTTTATTTGTTTTAATAAACACCTCTGCTTTTCGCACCACCAGCTTTTCCATATCCCTTTCAGGATCTGCAATATTATATGGCATCCCACAAGCACTGTAAGAAACGTCCCGGGTTTGTTCCAACACGGTAACCTCCATATCCGGCCGAAGCCTTTTGGCCCTGCTTGCAGCACTCATGCCGGCTGCGTCCCCACCGATAATTACAAATCTCATACCATCTCCTTTCGTATCTGAATCAATGCAGTTACAACATCAGAATCATATTTGATCCCTCTATTTTTTTCAACCTCTTCAAATGCTGCCTTCATTCCAAGCCCCTGCCGGTATGGTCTGTCTGAAGAAATGGCTTCCACAACGTCAGCCACTCCGATAATCCTGGCCTCCAATACAAGTTGGTATGATGTTCCATTATCCCTTCAAATATTGTTGATTTACAGTTTTAATGGTTTTATAAACATCCTCTATTTCCGAATCTATCAGACCCACACCTTTTAAATACGGTTTTGTCCCTTCAAGGATGAATTCGAAAAAATGTTCCTTCTCGGTTTTGTTTTTTTCTGCAAGTTCTTTCCAGGTCGTATACCCGGACTTTTGCAGGGCCGATTGAATACCGAGTCTGAAGGCCCCCTTAAAATTCATTAGAGTAAATTTGGGAAACATTTTATGCCCGATTTCTCCCATTTCCAGAATTTTATGTTCCTGCTTTTCCGTTCCAAGAATCATTATTCCTCCTTTGCGGCATCACTTGTTTAAAGTTGCCAAAGCCTCTGTCAGCAGACTTTTAAAGTGATCCGGGGAAATTGAAATCCCCTGCATGGGAATTCCCATCCAATCGCAGTAGTCAAGAAATTCTTCCGGGTTTTGTTCCATATACGGATCCATGTATCCGATACCGTCCAGAATCACTGCCCCGCCGGTATGTCTTGGAAAATTCTCATTGGCTATGGCTTTATCCCATCCTTTGAAGACCTGTTTTTTATATTTTACCCAACCCGGCGTCATAAACCAGACCGGCTCTCCGCCGAGATCCTGAACCATCTGTTTCATTTCATCATCGCTTGCCATCATCCCCATACAATGACTGGCCTCTATTCTGACCACATTCGGGCCCTGTTCTTCGATAATATGCTTCATCAGCCGGGTGGGGTTGTCCGGGTTAACATAGCAATATTTTCCCCCGTAGATGACAATCACCCCCCTGGCAACGGATTTGGCTTTTTGAATCAATTTGATCAACTGAATCTCAAGCTCGGGAATATCCTGGTGAAGCCCGGGTGTCGTAAAAAAAACATGTTCGGTATCAAGAAATCCTTGTTTTACAAGTTCATTGATTTCAGGACTCATGGTTCCGCATGACACAATTGCAAAATCTTTAAACGATTGTCCTTCCATGCCTACCTCCTCCTATAGCCATAAAAATATCAAGTTGAATCATAACCGGCATGATAAAAGTGCAGGCGCGAGAAGACCCGGCCTGCACTTTAAGGCCTCTTTCATTAATTACCCAGAGTATCTGCAACCTCATCCTTTTTGAGATGTTCATTCCATTTTTCACCCCAGAGATCAGGGATGGTCTCTTCAACCTGTACAATTGAATCCCAACTGATGCCGATTTCCGTGAAAATATTTTTCAGATCTTCTTCACTTGGCGCCATCCACAGGCAGTACCGCACCCCTTTTTTTTCATTAAAATAGGTTCTGATCCAGGTTCCTGCTTCAACCTTTGCCAGTTTTCGCCAATTTGCCTGAACTTCTTCGCAATCGATTCCAGGGTTATTGTGAACCATCATATATTTATTCAATTTTGTCATTGCTGTTCTCCTTTTGATAGAGGTTAATCCTTTTTTGACTCCCAGCCAATGCGCATTGACGAATTGAGTTTAAACTTTCTATTCCAATATCCGTACCAGCCTTGCGATAATATGAGGATCAAATTTATAAGTATCTGTAATTATAAATTAAAATTAAAAATATAGTTTAGGTCGATATTCCGTCTTGACCTTATGGTGGGCCGTTACGTATAATGGCACCCATAAAAGTAGCGCCACCTGTGGCGCCGATACCCCATCAACAGGATAACATCATGATAACCATTCAGTTTGAATTGCAGCACAATGAATTTGTTAAACTATTGCTTGAATCCATTGGTGACGGAATTTTTGTTCTTGATACCCATGGAATGATCATCGGCTGGAACCCGGCCATGGAAAAAATAACCGGATTCGCCGCCGATGAAGTCACCGGTAAAAGCTGTAAGATAATGAGTTTCAGTCAATGTTTTGACAAGGATTGCCCAACCGGCATGAAGGATTGCGGTATTCTGAAATATGGAAAGGTTGCCCCCACAGAGTGCTTATTAAGGCACAAGAAAGGACATGTACTTTCCGTTACCAAAAATGCCAGGGTAATCAAAGACAATAACCACAATATCATCGGAATTGTTGAGGCCGTAACGGACTTAACCGAACTGAAAAATGCCAGGTTAAAAATAGAAGAGGCTACCCGCAGGCTAGGTGAACTGAATCGTCTGGGCGGTATTATTGCAAAAAGCCAGGTCATGCAGAACGTATTCACATTTATCAAGGCATCAGCAGCAACCGATACCACCATACTGATTCAGGGTGAAAGCGGCACCGGAAAAGAACTGGTGGCCGGCGCCATTCATTCCATTGGAGAACGCAGGGAAAAACCCATGGTCATTGTTAATTGCAGCGCTCTTTCGGAATCTCTGCTTGAAAGCGAACTGTTCGGCCATATAAAAGGGGCTTTTACCGGGGCCAACCAGGATCGGATGGGACGATTTGAAGAAGCGGACGGCGGCACCATTTTTTTGGATGAAATAGGAGAAATCACCCCCTATATTCAGGTTAAACTTTTAAGAGTGCTCCAGCAAAAAGAAATTGAACGGGTAGGAGAATCTAAAAAACGTAAAACCGATATCCGCATCATTGCCGCAACCAATAAAGATCTTAAATCTCTGGTGGATTCCGGGAAATTCAGAGAAGACCTGTTTTACAGGCTCAAGGTGTTCCCGATTTATCTACCGCCGCTGAGAAACCGAAAGGAAGATATCCCCCTTCTGGTTGATCATTTTATCAGGATAAACAATAAAAAATCAAAAATTAAGACCAAGGGAATTTCAAAACCTGCATTAAAAGCATTGATGGATTATTCCTGGCCGGGGAATATCAGAGAACTGGCCAATGCCGTCGAACATGCCTTTGTTTTATGTTCCGATAGACAAATTGAAGCGTCCGATCTTCCCCTTGAAATCAGGGACCCCTGCCCCGTACCCGGGCCTGCTGAAAAACAGGAAACCATTCCGAAATTGAAGCATCTTCAGCCTGAACACACACTGACCCGTGAACAATTAATAACCCTGCTTCAAGACAGTGATTGGAATAAGGCAGAGGTTGCAAGGCAGGTTGGATTAAGCCGGGCCTCAGTATGGAAATATATGAAAAAATGGGATATACCGCTTCAACCCTGAGATGTCATGTCTATAAAATACCTCCGGGGCAGCCACTGGCGGTATTCAAGCTGCCCCGGAGGTTACGGAGGTGATTCATCAGATGCTGGAGGTAAGTGAATGTCTTACGTTATCTGATGAAATGTATATCTGCATACATTGTGCCAAGTGTATCATATTTTTAAAAGTACACGAATAATGTGACAAGCTCTCCTATAGTACATTAATTAACCATTTCATATCTCTGTTTAAAGAGCGTTGGCTTTCCAAAAGTAACGCAACCCGCAACCATAACGTTACTTTTGTATCCCTGTAACGGTTGATGATAACCATTTTTTTGCCTCCTTCCATTTATCAAAAAAAATTATAACCTGCTGAATCAAAACATTTTTTTAAATTTCATAGACAAAATGTAATCGTTTTTCAAGGCATTGGCATCATGTTTGCTCTATGCGGATTGTAAAAGAGAGACAACTGTTGATCATAATTAAAGGAGATACATCGTGCATGCAACGATTCAAAAACCAATCCATGAAATCGTTAAACATATACAGCCGGGTGAGAAAGTGTTTGTGGTCGGCTGTAACAATTGCGCCTGGAAATGCCATTCCGGGGGTGAAGATGAAACCAGAATGATGGCAAAACGACTGAGTGATAGAGGCGTTGAGGTTGCAGGATTTACCGTGCCCGGCCCCCAGGGCATGTCTTTATGCAAACTTTCCCATACCCGTAAAGTATTAATGGAAGATTATGCAGATCAGGTCAAAGAAACCGATTCCTTTCTTGTCCTCGGGTGTGGCCAAGGTGTTCATACCGTGATTGATGCAACGGACGGCGGTATGGTTCACCCGGGATGTGACACGATTTTTGGTGGTGAAACGGTTTCTGATACGGATATTGAAGAATTCTGTTCTTTGTGCGGCGAATGTGTCATTGAATTCACCGGCGGTCTCTGCCCCATGACCCTTTGTGCCAAGCAACTCTTGAACGGTCCCTGCGGCGGTGCTGAAAACGGAAATTGCGAAGTGGATGCCGAGCGGCCCTGCGGATGGATTCTGATCTATGGGCGGCTGAAAAAGCTGGGCCGACTAGATCTTCTAGATCCTTATCAGCCTCCGAAAAACCATTCAAAATGGAGCCGGCCTAGAACTCTCAAGGTCAGTGCCACACAGGCCACCTTCTGTTCGGCAGGCGAGCGCGTCACCGTCAGCAACCAGGATTAAGCAAGAATATAAAAAATAGCCATACATATAGAAGGAGTACTATAATGAAGTTGACCAGCTTATTTGATAAAGGCCAATTTGTAATTACCGGTGAAGTCGGGCCCATTAAAGGGGCTATTCACAGAGATAAAAGTATCGAGCCTTCCTGTGCCATTGAAGCGCTCAGTCTCTCCCGGCATGTCCATGCCGTCAATGTGACGGATAACCAGTCTGCCGTCATGAGACTCGGGTCCCTTGCAGCTAGTGTCCGGCTGAAAACAAACGGGATTGAGCCGGTTTACCAATTGACCTGCCGGGACAGAAACCGGCTGGCCCTGCAATCCGATCTTTTGACAGCCTATTCTCTGGGAATTGATAATGTTCTTTTGCTCACAGGGGATCATATCCAGTTGGGTGATCACAAGCAGGCAAAACCTGTGTTTGATCTGGATTCAGTACAGTTGATTGAAATGGCAAAGGGCCTGAAGAATGGATATGATATTTCCGGGAACAATATTGAAAATAATATTGATATGGCCTTTGGGGCTGTTGTCAACCCGAATTTTGAACCGCTCGAACTGCAATTGATGAAAATGAAGAAAAAAATCGATGCAGGCGCACACTTTTTCCAGACTCAGGCGGTTTATGATGTCAAGGTGTTTGAAAATTTTATGAATCTGGCCCAGAAATTCAACTGTCCTGTGCAGGTCGGTGTCGTTATTTTAAAATCCCCTCAAATGGGAGAATATATGAACAAAAATGTATCCGGGATTCATGTTCCCCAAAAATGGATTGATGAAATAGGATCTGTGGCAAAGGAAGACAGAAAGAAAAAGGCTGCTGAAATGACGGGCAATTTTATCAGAGACGTCAAATCCATGGCCCAGGGTGTGCATATTATGCCCCTGGGATGGACTGATGTTGTTCCCGATATTCTGGAACAGGCTCAAATCCATCGCTCCCATGGATGATGCCCCTTTAAAACAATTTTAAATCAGGAAGAAGTTATTGATTACCTCTATTTATCGGACAGGAATGGCCACGGCAAATTCCGTATATTGATGACCGGGTATGGAATTAATTTTAATCACACCGTTATGCTGTTTCACGGATCGCTGGGCAATGAACAGCCCAAGGCCGGTGCCCTTGTTGCCCTTGTCGGAATAGAAAAGTGAAAAGACCTCTTTTTGATATTTTCTGGCAAGGCCCTTGCCGTTATCCCGGATTTTGGACAGGGTCTCCTTATCTTTCAGCTCCACACTGATTTTGATCTCGAGCTTCTCCCGGATATCTTTTACCGCCCCTTCCCAACGACTCAGCTTCAGCAGCCAGATATAACCGATACGGCCTTGCATTTAAAACCGAGGATAACAAATCATGTCTTATTTTTATTTGCTCCATATTTGTTTTCATAGCGGCATTATACACTGCTCTGTTTAAATGATTAAGTTATTTTGTAATGCATCCTTATAAATCGATACAAGGGAGATCGACCGGAAAGTGTGTCTTCAATCATCCCAAGAACGACAATACCCGGTTGAATTTGCATTTCAGTGGAAACCCAGACTGTTGATTGTTTCCACAAGATTGATCTGGCGGGCATACTCTTTGACGATGGGTAAAAATTGAACATCTGTTATCGTTAGTTTACTAAAATCTATGGTATCCATATGGGCTCCTATGTG
>JAIFMF010000069.1 GCA_020048635.1 Desulfobacula sp.
TCACGGGTATGCCAAGCCACCGGTCCGATGATCCCCAGCGACCAGGCCCAATGAGAACATATTTTTGCTCATTTTCATTGAAAAGGGCATTGATCTTATTTATTTCTCCCGCAATGTCAATGGTTTTTGCAGGATTAAAGGTTTCCGGGTCCACATATACCACATCATGGATATCCTTATATTCACCATTTCCCAGTGACAGGGTCGAATAGCAGAAGGCGCTGTCAATTTCCTTTTGTTTGATGTCTACCCTTAAGTTCTGTTTATACCGGCCCATGGGCCTGATCTGCAAAAGGGAGAATCTCGGCTTTTGGCCTTCGTCTTCGGGCAGGGTCACGGCAAACTCAACTTCCACGGAAGAACCCATCCACCTGGAACCGATCTTTGTAACCTCTATCAGAAGATCGGCCAGGGGAAATGAATTGTATTTCAGGATATTGGCAAAGGTCAGCACAGGGGAGCCTTTCGTGGAAAAAGAATCCCTGATCCGGTTATCTTCGGCGTGATAGGTCGAGGACAAAAACCTTACTACAGGATGATCGGTTGCTTCACAAAGATCCAGCTTTGCAAGGGTGGGGTCGTCTGTTGCGCTATCGACAAAAGATGCATCGTCCGGTGATTCATCCAGTTTTAGGGCATAAAAAAATTTCTGGGAATTTTCCAGAACGTCTTTGACCATGGAATACTGGGGCAGAAATTTTGGATATTTGGGGCAGAACCGCAGGGTCTTACCGCCCTCCATGACAATTTTCCCAAGCCCTAAAGCAATATAGGTAATTCCTTCTTCTGCCTTCAGGTGAGCAATGGGATAAAAATTGTAGGATTTGGCTACCCCTGAAATCGTAGGGTAAAAATAATTCTGATGGGCCTTTCCGGTCAATTGCTGGATAATCAACGCCATTTCCTCATCTTCAGTTCGATGCATGGTGGATTTGGCATAGGACCTCGGCGCCTTGAGATAGGTGGAGGCATACACGAGCTTGATGGCCATGATCAGCCGCTCCAGTCGTTTTTCAAGACTCGGATGGGAATTGGGGAGCATATAGGTCCGATAAAGGCCTGCAAAAGGCTGATAATGGGCATCCTCAAAAAGAGAAGATGACCGGACGGCAATGGGATACCGGACGCCCTTCAAATAAATTTCAAGGTTTTTCTTAAGCCAGGGAGGGAATTTAGCCTGGACAAACTGACGGATGATTTCCTGATCCGGAAGATCATCAGCAGACTTGAGAAGCCTTGACAGCTTGTTCTGTTCGACAAAAGTTTTAAACCCTTCCGTTGAAATTACAAAAGTCTGGGGAATAGAGATTTCAATTCCCGGGAATTTTTCCCGCAATGAAGAATCCCGCCGGATCTGGGACGCCATAAAGGCGAGTCCCCTTGCCTTGCCGCCAAGGGAGCCGTTTCCCGTTTTCATGAAATCCGTGTCTGAATCAAAGGTCTCGGAATCAAAATCAATGATCAGCCCTTGCCTTGAGCCTTTTCTCCTGGCCCGGATACTTTCGATGAGAAAATTCTTCATGTCCAGGGGATCCGGGAAATCGCTGATCTTATAGGGTTTGAGTTTCAGAGCAAAATCAATCTCACTTCTGGCCATGAACCACCGTGAAAAATCATTGTTCATGGCATGGTAAACAATGGATTCATCCGGGATTTCGGACAAAAGCCGTTCAATCCCGCGCAAATCCGTAACCCTCGCAATCTCTTCACCACTGGGCAGCCTGAAAACAAAGGGGCCGAACCCCAGATCGGAAATAAAAAAATCCTTAATCTGATCATTCAATGTACTTGACGTCTTATTAATAAAAACCGCCGGGATTTGAACTGCTTTTTCCCTGTTCTCCTCTTCCGTGCTCAGCATGAGAACGGGGAGGTCCGGGATTTCTTTTTTGATCCGGGTTAAAAGCTTATATCCTGCAAGCTCATCCTCAATACCGTCCTTGTAATACCGCATGTCAGAAAACACGGATAAAAGATAGGGTTTATGTTTTTCATAAAGAGCAAGCGCGTCATCATAATTATGGGCCACCAGGACTTTGGGCCGGCCCCTCATCTTTAAGAGCCGATGTTCCTCATTGATGGATTCATCAATAACTGACTGGGTCTGCATGACAATCTGCTTATACAGAACCGGCAGAAAAGAAGAATAATGATAGGGGGAATCCTCCACCAGGATGATCACCCGGACATTGGCATTGGCCGTGTCAAAGGCAACATTTTTTTCATCTTCAAAATTCTTGATGATGGCCAGAAGAAGGTCGGCATTTCCTCCCCAGATATAGGTCCGGTCAATGGCTGCAGAATGATTGACCTCAATATACTGGTCGATATCGCTGGTATTGTGAAGCAGCATGAAAAACGGCAGGTTGGCATACTGCTCCTTGACCCTGGCACCAAAGGTATAGACATCCATTCCGTCCAGGCTCGGCATGGCCAGGATGAGATCGAATTTTTTCTCTGCAAGGCGTGCAAAGGCCTCGGAGGCTGAAGATACCCAGGTCAGCCGTGGCGGTTTTGAAAGATTCAGCCCCTTGTATTCATTAATGATCCGGGTGGAAAGCCGTCCTTCCTCTTCCATGATAAAAGCATCATAGGGGCAGGACACCAGCAGGATGTCCCCGACTTTGTTGGCCATCAATTCATGATAGATCTTAAGCGCAGGAACCTTGTTGGAATTGTTGGCGTCATCCATCGCTATAACCCTTTATCATCCATCCTGTTCTGGACAACGGGAAGGTGTAAGAAAATTATTCCCCTACAAGACAGATGCTGGCCTTTTCCCATTGCCCGTTTTTAACCCATAGATATTTTTCATTAAACAGATCATCGCTTGAATAGAATTTCTTTTTTTCCAGTCTATTCAGAAATTTTGAAAATTCACCAGGCCCCCCATTGTACAAAGCGTAAAGGGTTCTGGCAACATTATCTTTATTTTCAAGAACAGGGTATTTTTTTTCCGCCATTTTTTTTAAAACATATTTTTGAAGGTAAAGATCCACTATCTCACACCCAGCCGCCATATTATAGCGGATGTTCCATTTTAATTTTTCCGGGTCATACATGCCTCTCCACACCTTTTCATTGATCTGCATAAGACCGACAGAGGTGTTGTTGTAAGACCTTAAATATTCAACCACGCCCTTTTCCTTCTTGAACTGCCGGAAACAGCTCTCCTGCCAGGCAACGGCATCCACAATGAGATAGAAAAGATCCCGGAATTCCGGGTCTGGATTTGTTTTAACCACGGTTTGATCAGCAGTGGTTTTTAGTTCCTGCCTCACTTTTTCCACATATTTGTCAATATTTTCCTCATCCGGCAGCCATTTGGTCGGGTCTTCCCGGTCGGGTTTCTTTTTTTCCGCAGCAATGGCCTCTGAATACGGGCTGATCCCGATGACTTTTAAAACAACGCTGAGAAGCCTGTTCAAAATCCTATGGAGAAAATCTTGTTCCTTACCCGGCTCTTCTTCTATATATTCCGGGGATTCTTTCAGCTCTGTGCCAAGTCCCATAACCTTTCTTAAGTTTTTATCAACTGCAAAAGAATAAGACAAATCCGACCCTGCTCTCTGCCCGTCGGAAATCAGCCGGGCCATCCTTAAAAGACCATCACGGCTGATTTCAATCCCCATGGCAGGCCCAAGAGCATCCAGGGCTTTCAAGGCATCCAGGGATGAAAAAAAGGCAAGGGTCCCCATGGGAGATGAAGACGGCGTTTTCCCCATATGATGTTTGAATAAAAAGGACAGATTGCTCCAGGCTTCGACAAACTGAGTCCTTACAAAATCATTTTCCTTCTCCGGCTTGTCCAGTTCTTCAAGAAACCGGTACCGTGTATCCAGCACTGTTTCAAACACCTTCTGTCTCTCATTCGCAGTCAGTGACTGACCGGACAGGCTTCCCAGGGTATACACAATAAAGGCATCCATGGTCTGCCAGGTGTCGATGAATCCTGAAAGTTCTTCCTCGCTTAAGGGTTCTTCTTTCTTCTTTCTTGTCTCATCATAGACAGAAGACACATCTACATTCATGGCAATTCGGACCGCTTTGTCCTGAACCTCAATCTTCCCCGACTTCATGCTTTCCACCATGGTCACAGCCTTATCCAGATTGCTTTGCGGGAACATGACGGCAAGAAAGGATTTCATTTCATTCACACAGGGGATCAGGTCAATCCGTATCCCATCCACCTGGGTATGCACTTTTTCTTTGACCAGATTCCACAGCGGACCTGAAATGATTCCAGGCTCATGTTTTTTATTGAGGACACGAGAATCCTCGGTCCGGAAGGAAAGCCGGAAAGTTTCAGGATCTATCACCGGGGTTTGATAAAACACCACATACCCCTCCCATTCCACCGGCAGATAGCAATCATTATTCAGCTCAACTCCAGCCTTTAGACGGACCTTGAGTTCAAATCTCAGTCGTGAACTTTCTCTGCTGAACTCGGGATCACTGATAAAAACCATTTTGCATCCCATGGGATCTTTTACCAGTTCAACTTCCTTTTCCGCTTTTTTGAAAAGACTGGATTCCACAAGGGAATTCAAAAGGGGATAGTCAATGGTAATGGGAAGAACGGCATTCTGTGCGACCGCAATATTCGACAAAATCATTATAAACAATGCTAAGCTAAGAATTTTCAATTTAAAAAAGCATTTCATATTCTTTATTTCAACCATTCAATTTTAGGGTTATTTCGAGATGCGGTTCGGGCATGTCCATAAGCCGGGGCTCCTATCACCAGGGCAGCATACACCATCCGGTTTTCAGGAATACCGACAAGCCTTCTGAGTTTTTTGCTATGTTTCAGGTATAAGGTCAGAAAACCAATGTAACAGGTTCCAAGCGAAAGAGAATACGCAAAATTCATGATATTGGCCGCTGCCAGATTGCAGTTCTCACAAGAAAAATTCTTTCCTTTGGGAGCATGCACCAGAATCAATGCCGGTGCATTGTGCAGGATCAAATCCCGGCCTTTTTTTGTTTCATCCATATAATACGGCATGGGGTCCAGATATCGTGAAATGACTTCGGACCGCGAAAAAGCCCGGATAAACGTATAGATCAGATTCCCTGGAAATTTTTGTGTAAAATGAAACACCTTTACACTGAAGCCGAATATGGTTTGTGAAATTTTTTTCAGAATTTCTTTATCTGTAATCACGATATAGGAAACATTCTGAGAATTGGTTGCCGTGGGCGTATGACCTGCAAGACCGATCACCTTTTGAATGAGTTCATCCGGGACTTGCCTGTCCTTGTAATGCCGAATGCTTCTTCTTCCCCGGACCACGGTTTCATAGGCGTCCGGGTTCACAAGGGCCTTATCAATTTTTTTGATCTGGAGAAGGTCAAGGCCGCTGTGTTCTATGGCATTGGCCGGACAGACACAAAGGCAATGGCTGCAAAGGGTGCAGTCTTCGGGAAATGCAGCCTTCGGGACGCCGTTATCTTCCTGCCACACGGCCGCAGCACAATCTTTCACGCACAACATGCACCGGGTGCAGTTATCATTTATGATTCGAATTTCCATGGGAATTTTTAGTTTATTCTTCTCTTTTAAAAAATTAAAAGCTATCTTTTAACAGAATTACCCAAAAAATTCAACCATTGGAAAAAACAGATAAAAAAAGGAGGACCGCATAAACCTTCTGGATCACCCGGCGGTTTGTTCACTGATAATGGATGAACTTGCGTGCAGTATGTGTTGAGGGAAAGGTTTTACCTTCTGCCAATCATCTGATGCTGTTTCTGCCAGCCATAAATCAAAGTTTTTTTGTAAATTCAACCAGAAATCAGGAGACGTATCAAAGGCACGAGATAACCGCAAAGCCATGTCCGGTGTAATAGATCCTCTCTCATTAATTATCTTTGATAAGGTCTTTCTTGAAATTCCCAGTATTTCAGATAAGTCCTTGATCTTTATGGAAAGCGGCAATAAATAATCTTCTTTTAAAATATTTCCCGGGTGCGTGGGTCGTCTGATCATTTTATTCATAATTATACCTTTTAATGATAATCATCATAGTTAACGACATAAGCATCACCATCCTCAAACCGAAAGAAAAGACGCCATTTGGCAATATTTCTTTTTTGCTGCCAGTATAAAAAAAATCCTCCAACCCTTTATATTTGAACGATTTTATCATATCATACAACGTAACTCATCAGGTTACGTTATGTCAAGAAAGTTTTAAACCCATCGTTTGACATGAGACTCAGAACAGGGCCTAAAGCCTCGATGGCAAAACTCAGAATCAGGAAAGAGTATCACATGAAACAATCCTCAAAAAACAGACTGACCCCTCAACAGCAAGTCCTTTTTCCGGGCGCAAGCCTTTTTGACGCCATTGCTCGGGCGGTCTGCCGAGCCGGAGTTCTCCCCAGAAAAGAACTCCATGAAGCCTGGGAAACGGCAAAGCCTCCAATCGATAGATTCCATTCTTTTTCCAATTTTCCAAAGGGTGGCAATCAGGTCTTTTTCATCCGGCAATCGCCCATGACCAGATCTTTGAATATGGTTCGATAGGTATTCCGGATACGATCCCAGGTCCTTTCCGGCTCCTTAAAAATCATGGCTTCACATGGATACAATTTCAACCACCCATTATCTTTTCACAAGAGGAGATCGACCCTTAAAAATGACTTTTGAAGATCAGTTAAATGCTGTGTTGTATTTTCATCTTCAGGAGCATAAATCCGCTCGGCATCTGATCCAGGAGCTCAAAGAAATGGATCGTGGCTATCAATCACATAAAGATTTTGATCAGCTTCAAGCAGAAGGCAAACATTTTGTTTGCCGCATTAAAAGCAAGACAACCC
>JAIFMF010000035.1 GCA_020048635.1 Desulfobacula sp.
ATGAAATGCATCTATGTTGCCTGCGGTCAGAAAAAATCAACGGTTGCCCAGGTTGTTGCCGCCCTTGAAGAACATGGTGCCATGGAATATACAACTGTTGTTATTGCGTCTGCTTCTGAATCAGCAGCCATGCAGTATCTGGCACCATACGCCGGATGTGCCATGGGTGAATATTTCAGAGATAAAGGCGAGCATGCCCTGATCATTTACGATGACCTTTCAAAACAAGCCGTTGCTTACCGCCAGGTATCGCTTCTATTAAGGCGCCCGCCGGGACGTGAGGCATTCCCCGGTGACATTTTTTACAATCACTCTCGTCTGCTGGAACGCTCCGCAAAGCTCAGCGATGAAAAAGGCGCTGGCTCTCTGACAGCTCTTCCGATTATTGAAACCCAGGAGGGTGATGTGTCTGCATTTATCCCGACCAACGTTATTTCCATTACCGATGGTCAGATATTCCTTGATAAAAGCTTGTTTTTTGCTGGTATCCGTCCTGCCATAGACGTCGGACTTTCCGTATCTCGCGTGGGTGGCGCTGCCCAGGTGAAAGCAATGAAACAAGTGGCCGGAACCCTTCGTCTAGATCTTGCCCAGTTCCGTGAACTTGAAGCATTCGCTGCATTTGGATCAGATCTTGATGCGAACACCCAGAAACAGTTGACCCGTGGCGAGAGACTGGTTGAGCTTTTGAAACAACCACAGTTCAAACCGCTTTCAATGGAAAAAATGGTTACTGTTCTTTTTGCCGGAACCCGAGGTTATCTTGATAAATACCCCAGAAAAGCTGTTTCAAAGTACGAAGAAGGTCTTTATCCGTTTGTTGAAAATCGTTTCCCTGAAATTTTTTCCGGTTTGAAGGAAAAAAAGGAAATTACAAAAGAGATTGAAAGCAAACTCAGACAATGCCTTGAAGCCTATGATGAAGAGTTCAAGGATACAATATAATAATATTGGATTTTTCCGTTAAATGATTCATTAACAAAAGGCTTGAAAGGTAGATCATATGGCAACTTTAAAAGAAGTAAAATCAAAAATAGTCAGCGTAAAAAAGACTAGACAGATTACCTCTGCCATGAAAATGGTCGCCACTTCAAGATTGCGCGGTGCTCAAAACAGGATGGAAGCATTTAAACCCTATGCGGGTAAATTTGCAGAAGTTCTGGGAAGTATCGCCGGTAAATCCGGAGAGAATGCAAGCCCCTTGCTTGTTCCCCGGGATGAAGTGAAAAAAGTGGCGGTTATCCTCTGTACATCCGACAGAGGACTCTGTGGCGGTTTTAATGCAAGTTTAATAACAAAAGCAGATAGATTTATACAATCGGAACTTGAAGGGAAAGAGGTCTCCTATATCTGTTTCGGAAAAAAAGGACGAGACTGGGCAAAAAAGCAACCCCAACCCATCGAAGATCAATATATCGGTGTTGTGGGGGGAAATATCGGTTTTGGAATTGCCTCTTCTTCAGGACAGAAAATGATAGACAGTTTCCTTGGTGGAGCCGTTGATGAAGTATATCTGATTTATTCCAGGTTTGTGAACATGGCAAGGCAGGAACCGACTCTGAAAAAGATTCTTCCCATACCCTCCCTCGATGAATTGACAGGAGAAAAAGAAGCGGTTCAGGCGGATGGTTTTCTTCCGGAGCATATCTGCGAACCATCCTCTGATAAGCTCTTGGGTGAAATGCTGCCGAAAAACGTTTTTATTCAGATATATGATGCATTGCTCCAGACTTCAACCAGTGAACATGCTGCTCGAAGGAGAGCAATGGAAAATGCAACCAAAGCATGTGACGATATGGTTGGAGAACTCAAGACAATATTCAACAAAACAAGACAGTCAAAAATTACGGGCGATCTCATGGATATTGTCGGCGGCGCTGAAGCACTCAAGGGATAAATTTTAATCGATATGCTTAAATATGAACAGCTTTATAGGAGATAAAAATGGCTCAAAATATAGGTAAAATAGCGCAGGTACTCGGTGCTGTTGTTGACGTTGAGTTTGAACCCGGGAAACTTCCTCCGGTTCTTACGGCTTTGACGGTAACCAATCCGACAATTGGTAGTGAGGAAGACAATCTCGTTATAGAAGTGGCCCAGCACTTAGGTGATAATGTTGTCAGATGTATCGGAATGGATGTAACAGACGGCCTCCAGAGAGGAATGCTTGTCAAGGACACTGGCTCCCCCATCATGATGCCGGTGGGCAAAGCTTCTCTTGGCAGGGTTTTGAATGTTGTAGGAAAACCCGTTGATGGTCTTGGCCCCATTTCCCAGGAAAAAATGCTTCCTATTCACAGACATGCACCTCAATTCACTGAACAGGATACATCTGTTCGGGTTCTTGAAACCGGCGTCAAGGTAATTGATCTTCTTGTCCCCTTTCCACGCGGTGGTAAAATGGGAATGTTTGGTGGTGCCGGGGTTGGAAAAACCGTTATCATGATGGAAATGGTTAATAATATTGCCATGCAGCATGGTGGTATTTCCGTTTTCGGTGGTGTAGGGGAAAGAACCCGTGAGGGCAATGACCTTTATCATGAAATGAAAAATTCAGGGGTTCTTCCAAAATGCGCTCTGGTTTACGGCCAGATGACCGAACCTCCTGGAGCACGCGCCAGAGTCGCGCTTTCCGCTTTGACTTGTGCAGAGTATTTCCGTGATGTGGAAGGACAGGATGTGCTTTTGTTTATTGATAATATCTTCCGTTTTACCCAGGCGGGTGCAGAGGTTTCTGCAACCCTTGGTCGTATGCCCTCTGCTGTTGGTTATCAGCCAACCCTTGCGGTTGACATGGGTGAACTTCAGGAACGTATTACATCGACGGATAAGGGCTCTATTACAGCCGTTCAGTGCGTATACGTACCTGCCGACGACTTGACCGACCCTGCACCGGCAACCACCTTTGCCCATCTGGACGGAACCGTTGTTCTCTCCCGTCAGATTGCAGAGTTGGGTATTTATCCGGCCGTGGACCCCCTTGATTCGACATCTCGAATTCTGGATGCTGCTTATATTGGTGAAGAACATTATCAGGTGGCCCGAATTGTTCAGCAGACCCTTCAAAAATATAAAGAACTTCAGGATATTATTGCAATTCTTGGTATGGATGAACTTTCGGATGAAGATAAGGTTACGGTTCAGCGTGCTCGAAAACTTCAGAAATTCTTGTCACAGCCTTTCCATGTTGCTGAAACATTTACCGGTATGGCGGGTAAATTTGTAAAGGTTGAAGATACGGTAAGATCATTTAAAGAAATTATTGACGGCAAGCATGATGATCTCCCAGAAAATGCTTTTTATATGGTAGGTTCAATTGAAGAAGCCATTGCAAAGGCAAAATCCGCTTAAACATCTGGAGGTATAGTATGGCTGAGAAATTATTTCTTGAAGTCGTTACACCGCAGAAATCAGTTGTCAGTGAGGAAGTTGAGATCGTGGTGGCTCCGGGTTCAGAAGGTGAGTTTGGTGTACTGAAAGGGCATACAACATTCCTGACATCTCTAAAGCTGGGGACGCTTCGGTATAAAGGCGCCGATGGAAAGGAAAGATATGTTTTTATAAATGGCGGTTTTGCAGAAGTTTTGCCAAATAAAGTGACCATTCTTGCCGAGTCTGCAGAGCGTCGAAAAGATATTGACGTTGAAAGAGCAGCAAAGGCCAGAGAGAGAGCTGAAAAACGTCTGGCTTCGAAGTCTCCGGACACAGATCTGATCAGAGCCGAAGCTGCCTTAAGACGCTCATTGCACCGGCTTAAGATTAAAGATATCAAATAGTGTGATTTAAGGTTAAGACCGATCAATAATATCCGGAAAATGGATACACCATAAAAAGGGGAGGCTTCAAACAAATTGGAGCCTCCCCTTGCTATATTGAGGAAAGATTTTTTTTTAACAAAAAAAGAACCCTTATGATGGATACGGCTATGAATTTTGATGATGTCGGAGTTGTGATTCTTGCAGCAGGCAAGGGAACCAGAATGAAATCTGATATTGCCAAAGTGCTTCACAAGGTAGCCCAAAAAAGTATGATTGTCCATGTGGTTGAGCGGGCACTGGAGATTTCTCCTGATAACGTGCTTGTAGTCGTTGGACACCAGGCAATACAAGTGAAAAATGAAGTCAACATGTTTTATCAGGTAAATTTTGTACATCAGAAGCAGCTCCTTGGGACTGGCGATGCTGTTAAAACTGCAATCCCCGCCCTTGCCCCGGGAATCAGGGATGTTCTGGTATTGTGTGGAGATGTACCGCTGATCAAAAAGGAGACCCTCCTGGGCCTTGTGGAAGCACATAAAAAGAGTCATTCAGGGATCACGGTTCTTGCAACTGAGGTGGATGATCCAAAAGGCTATGGGCGAATCGTTCTTGACGATTCCAACCATCTGCTTTGTATCAGAGAAGAGGCGGATGCCACTATAGCTGAAAAACAAATTAAAAAGATAAACACGGGAATTTATTGTTTTGATAAAGACCTTCTTATTCTATCACTTGATGAAATATCACCAGAAAATAGTCAAGGAGAATACTATCTAACCGATGTCATTGAAATTGCACAGAAGCAGAGTCAAAAAATCATGGTTGTCACCATAGGAGATTCACAACAGGTTATTGGAGTGAATACGCTTGAAGAACTTTGCAGGGCGGAAGACTTGATTCAAGGCTTGGCGGACTGAATTGCCTTGACTTTGTTAAATATTTTGAATTATACTCGATTAAAATCAGCATTATGAGATGATGAAATTGGGTAATGACCGTATCAAAAAAAAGTTTGATGATATCGATAGCAAAATCGATTTAATGATGGAATATATCAGGTCGCTTCATTTGGACAATACGATGCTGTTACTAAAAATCAGTAATCTTGAAGCAGATCTTGATGAAAAAAAGGTAGTTGAAATAGATTTTTCAGAACAAGAGGTATTTATTCAATCAAAAATTGAGAGGCTTTTAGCAAAATTGAACACTTTTTCAAACAGCCTCAATAGAATTGAGTCATCAAACCCGTGATCAGCAGTATTTTAGAAAAAGGGAATTCATTGGATGAGCTTGTTGTAATTGAGATTTTTGGAGAGGAATACAGATTCAGACCGGACAGCCAGGTTGAGAATCCGGAACAGGTTGTGCAGCATTTAATAAAATATATTAAAGAGTCTGAAGCATTATTTCAAAATAGACCTTCAGACAAAAACAAGATAATAATATTATTGCTGTCAGCCATGAATTTGTCCAGGGATTTTCATGAACTCAAGGTTAAATACTCTGAACTTGAAAAGGAAACCGAAAAAAGAGTTTCATCCATATTGGAAAAAATAGACCAAGAATTTGAAAAGAATACAAACTTCAAATTGTTATGAGCTTTTACCCCTGCAGTGTGCGTGATTGTATGACAGTCTTTGTCCTAACGCATAAGTAAAAGGGAGTCCACACTTGTACTGGTGTGCTAGGTTCCTCTTGTAAGGAAAAGCCTGAAGGTATAACTGGACGACCACCTTCTGAACCCATGGTTCAAAGCCTTTAATAGCAACACGGCAGTTTGTGGGGGTAATTATAACAAAATCCGGTCTGTTTTCAATTTTTCCCTTCTTAAAGTCTTTCCCCTGATTCATCTTTTATAAAGCCTGAAAATAAATAAGATTGCACCATGGGGTGTTGATATCAATATAATTTAGGAGATTTTTCTAATGGAATATATGCTCGTGCTCTCATTAATTGTGGTTCTGATAGCAATGGGGGCTTTCGCCTTTTTCAAATTTAAGAAAAGGGTGGTTCAGGAAAATCTGAACATTGAAGAAGAGCAAAAGCGTTTGATTGACGAGGCCAGGATCAAATCTGCATCCCTTCTGAAAGAAGCAAAGCTGGAAGCCAAATCCAGGCTCCTGGAAATGAAAAGTGATTTTGATTCGGAAACCGAAGAAACCCGGTCCGAGTTAAAAAAAGAGGAAAGACGGCTATCAAAGAAGAGTGAAAAGCTCGATAGCCAGGAAGAACAATTAGTCAAGAGAGAACAGTCCCTTCAACGAAAAGAAGCCGAAACCCAGAAAAAGTTTGAAACGGCAACAAATAAGGAAAATCAGTATTCTGAACTGCTGGAGGAAACCAAAAAAGAGCTTGAAAAAGTCTCCGGGCTCACGCTTGAAGAAGCAAAAGACCTATTGCTCAAGACCATTGAAGAGGATGTCAAACATGAAGGGGCCAAGCTGATAAAAAAAATCACCAGCGAAGCCCGAGAAAATGCGGACAAGGATGCCAAGAAGATCATATCCACAGCCATACAGCGGTATGCAGGCGACTATGTGGCTGAAAGAACGGTTTCGGTGGTTCATCTTCCCGGAGATGAGATGAAGGGACGGATTATCGGCCGTGAGGGAAGGAATATAAGGGCCCTTGAAGCAGCCACCGGAATTGATCTTATTATTGATGATACACCGGAAGCAGTCATTCTGTCGGGGTTTAATCCCGTCAGAAGAGAAATTGCAAGGCTGTCCCTTGAAAAATTGATCTCCGACGGAAGAATCCATCCGGCCCGAATTGAGGATGTGGTTCAACGTGCAACGGAAGAAGTGGAGGTCACCATTAAGGAAGCCGGTGAGCAGGCTGCTTTTGACTTAGGTGTTCACGGTATTGATCCGGAATTGATCAAGGTGATCGGGAAGCTTAAATTTCGAACCAGCTATGCCCAGAACGTTTTACAGCACTCTGTTGAAGTCGCTTTTCTGGCCGGCGCCATCGCCTCTGAACTGAGTTTGGATTTCAAACTTGCCAAGCGTATGGGGCTGTTGCATGATATCGGCAAGGCCGTGGATT